>NZ_JRAT01000009.1:0-202659 GCF_000765945.1 Porphyromonas gulae | reverse complement strand
TCAGATCGTATGGCGTTCTAACGATACGGGTTCGTCCGGTATGCCTTCTCTTGTGATGGATGTTCTTGGCAACGAGTCTGCCGACCGTTTGTGGATCTTTACGGAGCCGGGTCTTTCTTTCGGTTTCGACAACGGCTGGGATGGTCGCAAGCTGCCGGAGAAGGGACTTTCACAGCTTTATGCGCTGTCGGATATCGGCAATGATAAATTCCAGGTTGCGGCTGTTCCTGAGTTGGATAATCTGCAGATCGGCTTCGATGCAGATAAGGATGGTCAATACACATTGGAGTTTGCCCTTTCTGATCATTTTTCGAAAGGGGCTGTATATCTGCACGATCTTCAGACCGAATCCAAGCACCGTATAACGAATACCACTTCGTATTCATTCGAGGCCAAACGAGGGGATTCGGGTGCACGATTCCGACTCTCGTTTGATGAGGCCGGCGTTGATTCGGAGGAAATGTCTGTTGTGGTTGGTACGGTTGGAAAGCGGATTGTTGTTAGCAACAACAGTGCCCATGACTACACAGTGCAAATTTACACCACTGACGGTAAGCTATTGTTCCGCGGGGATGTAAAGGCCGGAGGCAAGTCGATGACAGAAGCTCTGACTGATGGAGCGTATGTTGTCAGTCTTCATAGTCCTACTACAGCTACTGACGTAAGGAAGCTAATCGTTAACTGATGAGNGTCGATGACAGAAGCTCTGACTGATGGAGCGTATGTTGTCAGTCTTCATAGTCCTACTACAGCTACTGACGTAAGGAAGCTAATCGTTAACTGATGAGCTGAACAGATCGAGCATCATAGGAGGAGGAATGCTAAAATAGTTTCCTTTTGAAAGAGCTGTCTTAGCTTGATCTCAGCTTATAATAAGGAAGGAGCTGCAAATTGAACGATTTGTAACTCCTTCCTGCTTTTTCGTGAGTTCGATCTCAAGTGACCATGAAAAACACGTCCCGGAAATTCTCCGCTTGCGGTCTGTATTTTCCGGAAATGTGGAGCGAGATTTTTTTCGTTGTGGCGCGTAAATTTTTTCTTTCCCGCACCAAAGCGAAAATTTTCTCGCGCCATGTTTTTCGGCGTGTCGGTCAAGCAATTTTTCGCGCGTAAAGCGATCTTTTCTTTAGGGGGGCATGCTTTATCAGGAATCCGGCGAGAGGAATTATTGTTTATAACTTGTCCTCCAAAATGTCTGAACAGGATGTGGAAATTATCAATGCTCTCTTGATAATCTGCTGCTGTTTATATATAAGAAATCGCTCTGTTTTATCTGCTATTACGAAGGTGTTTGTACCTCCTTGGAGCTTCTGTTTTGTCTCAGGGTTTCGGCAATAAGCATGTAAGATGGCCAAAAGTGCGTTTTTTGTAAGGTTTGCGTGTCAAATGGACAGCCCTTCCGGATTATTAGATCAAAAAAAGAGAAGAGGATTAGTCTGGTTGCATTTTTTTATTTAGTTTTGTCGCTGTCCGTATCATAGGGTAGTTGTGGAAGTTTCGTATACCCGTGCCTGTGGCCGGTGGGGGCTTTCTGACACTTTCCTTGGTTAAGGGCAAAGCCGGAAAGATAAGGAAACAACATAACAGTAATAATTTTAAGTTTAACGCAAAAGAAAAGTCTATGAAAAGAATGACGCTATTCTTCCTTTGCTTGCTGACGAGCATTGGGTGGGCTATGGCCCAGAATAGAACCGTGAAGGGTACGGTTATCTCCTCCGAAGATAATGAACCCCTGATCGGCGCGAATGTCGTGGTTGTCGGAAACACCACTATCGGTGCTGCGACCGACTTGGATGGTAACTTCACGCTCAGCGTGCCCGCCAATGCCAAGATGCTGAGAGTGTCCTACTCCGGTATGACTACCAAAGAGGTTGCCATTGCTAACGTAATGAAGATCGTTTTGGATCCGGACTCTAAGGTCCTGGAGCAGGTAGTTGTATTAGGTTATGGTACGGGGCAGAAGCTCAGCACCGTTTCCGGTTCTGTAGCCAAGGTGTCCAGTGAGAAGTTGGCGGAGAAACCTGTTGCCAACATTATGGACGCCCTTCAGGGTCAAGTAGCCGGTATGCAGGTCATGACTACATCCGGTGACCCTACAAAGGTTGCAGACGTAAAGATTCATGGTACAGGGTCGTTGGGGGCAAGCTCTGCACCATTGTATATCGTGGATGGTATGCAAACTTCTTTGGATGTTGTGGCTACGATGAATCCGAATGATTTTGAATCTATGTCCGTTTTGAAAGATGCTTCTGCAACATCTATTTATGGAGCTCGTGCTGCAAACGGAGTCGTTTTCATTCAAACGAAGAAAGGTAAAATGGGCGAGAGAGGTCGTATTACCTTTAATGCCAGTTACGGGATTTCTAAAATCCTGAATACTAAGCCCCTTGATAATATGATGACCGGAGATGAATTGCTAGATTTTCAGGTGAAGGCAGGTTTTTGGGGGAACAATCAAACCGTTCAGAAGGTTAAGGATATGATCCTTGCCGGAGCTGAAGATTTGTATGGCAATTATGATTCTTTGAAAGATGAGTATGGTAAGACATTGTTCCCGGTGGATTTTAATCATGATGCAGACTGGCTCAAGGCTTTGTTTAAAACAGCACCTACCAGTCAAGGTGATATTTCTTTCTCCGGAGGGTCTCAGGGAACTTCATATTATGCCTCTATAGGCTACTTCGATCAGGAAGGTATGGCTCGTGAACCGGCAAATTTTAAGCGTTATAGTGGCCGGCTCAACTTCGAAAGTCGTATCAACGAATGGCTGAAAGTTGGTGCAAATTTGTCTGGTGCGATAGCGAATAGACGATCTGCCGACTATTTTGGAAAGTATTATTTGGGGTCGGGTACTTTCGGTGTGTTAACGACGCCTCGTTATTATAACCCTTTTGATGTGAATGGGGATTTGGCAGATGTCTATTACATATATGGAGCTACCAGACCTTCTATGACAGAACCGTACTTCGCAAAAATGAGACCGTACAGTTCAGAATCACATCAGGCCAATGTAAATGGTTTCGCCCAGATTACTCCGATTAAAGGCCTTACTTTAAAGGCGCAGGCTGGTGTTGATATTACTAATACTCGCACTTCTTCTAAGAGAATGCCCAATAATCCGTATGATTCTACGCCTCTTGGGGAAAGAAGAGAAAGAGCTTATCGAGATGTTAGCAAGTCTTTTACAAATACGGCCGAATATAAGTTTTCAATTGATGAAAAACATGATCTTACAGCATTGTTGGGGCATGAATATATTGAATATGAAGGGGATGTTATTGGGGCATATTCTAAAGGATTTGAAAGTGATAAGTTGATGTTACTGAGCCAGGGAAAAACCGGAAATAGTTTGTCTTTGCCTGAGCACAGGGTCGCTGAATATGCCTATTTGTCTTTCTTTAGTCGTTTTAATTACGGTTTTGACAAATGGATGTATATAGATTTCTCTGTTCGTAATGACCAATCTTCTCGATTCGGATCCAATAATAGAAGCGCGTGGTTCTATTCTGTCGGTGGAATGTTTGACATATATAATAAATTCATTCAAGAAAGTAATTGGCTCAGTGATCTTCGACTGAAAATGAGTTATGGTACAACGGGTAACTCGGAAATTGGTAATTACAATCACCAAGCACTCGTTACTGTGAACAATTATACCGAAGATGCTATGGGGCTTAGCATTTCTACAGCAGGCAATCCCGACCTCTCGTGGGAAAAGCAGTCTCAGTTCAACTTCGGTTTGGCTGCAGGGGCTTTCAATAATCGCTTATCTGCAGAGGTAGATTTCTATGTCCGCACTACGAATGATATGTTGATTGATGTCCCGATGCCTTATATCAGTGGTTTCTTCTCACAGTATCAGAATGTAGGCTCTATGAAAAATACGGGTGTAGACCTTTCTCTTAAGGGGACGATCTACCAAAATAAGGACTGGAACGTATATGCTTCTGCGAATTTCAACTACAATAGACAGGAAATAACAAAGCTTTTCTTCGGTCTCAATAAGTACATGTTGCCTAATACCGGTACTATATGGGAAATTGGGTACCCCAATTCGTTCTATATGGCTGAATATGCCGGAATCGACAAAGAAACCGGTAAGCAGTTGTGGTATGTTCCTGGTCAAGTCGATGCGAATGGTAATAAAGTTACAACAAGCCAGTACTCAGCTGATTTGGAGACACGAATTGATAAGTCTGTTACTCCTCCTATTACAGGTGGTTTCTCCTTAGGTGCTTCTTGGAAAGGACTTTCATTAGATGCTGATTTTGCCTACATCGTTGGTAAATGGATGATCAATAATGACCGTTACTTTACAGAGAATGGAGGTGGATTGATGCAATTAAATAAAGATAAAATGCTATTGAATGCCTGGACAGAGGATAATAAAGAAACAGATGTTCCAAAATTGGGACAGTCTCCTCAGTTTGATACGCATTTGTTGGAGAATGCTTCTTTCCTGCGTTTGAAGAATCTCAAACTCACCTATGTACTCCCCAATAGTCTTTTTGCCGGGCAGAATGTGATTGGTGGAGCTCGTGTCTATTTGATGGCGCGCAATCTGTTAACTGTTACGAAGTATAAAGGCTTTGACCCTGAAGCAGGGGGGAATGTGGGACAAAATCAATATCCTAATTCTAAGCAGTACGTTGCGGGTATTCAGTTGTCTTTCTAGGATTTACTTATTCTTAAGAAACATTTGATATGAAAAAAATAATTTATTGGGTTGCGACAGTTTTCTTAGCAGCGAGCGTATCCTCTTGCGAGCTTGACCGCGACCCCGAAGGAAATGATTTCCAACAGCCATATACTTCTTTCGTGCAGACGAAACAAAACAGAGATGGTCTTTACGCACTTTTGCGTAATACTGAAAATCCACGAATGCATTTTTATCAGGAACTTCAATCCGATATGTATTGCACTACCATTACTGATGGTAACACCTTAGCTCCGTTCGTGAATTGGGATCTAGGCATACTTAACGACCATGGACGTGCTGATGAGGGCGAAGTCTCCGGTATAGCTGGCTACTATTTCGTATACAATCGACTAAATCAGCAAGCGAATGCTTTTGTTAACAATACGGAAGCTGCATTGCAGAATCAAGTGTATAAAAATTCCACCGAGATCGCCAATGCTAAGAGCTTCTTGGCGGAAGGAAAAGTTTTACAGGCATTGGCTATTTGGCGACTGATGGATCGTTTTAGCTTCCATGAAAGCGTGACAGAAGTTAATTCCGGTGCGAAAGATCTTGGCGTTATTCTGTTGAAAGAATATAATCCTGGTTATATCGGTCCCCGTGCAACGAAGGCACAATGTTATGATTACATTTTGTCACGTTTGTCTGAGGCTATTGAAGTTTTGCCCGAAAACAGGGAGAGCGTTCTTTATGTAAGCCGTGATTACGCCTATGCCCTCCGAGCAAGAATTTACCTCGCCTTGGGTGAATATGGAAAAGCTGCAGCGGATGCTAAGATGGTTGTTGATAAGTATCCTTTGATTGGTGCAGCAGATGCTTCTGAGTTTGAGAATATTTATCGATCAGATGCTAATAATCCTGAAATTATTTTTCGTGGTTTTGCTTCTGCGACTCTTGGCTCGTTTACTGCTACGACACTAAATGGTGCTGTGCCAGCAGGTAAGGATATAAAATATAATCCGAGCGCAGTTCCTTTCCAATGGGTAGTGGATCTTTATGAAAACGAAGATTTCCGCAAATCCGTCTATATCGCGAAAGTTGTGAAAAAGGACAAGGGGTATTTAGTAAATAAATTCCTTGAGGACAAGGCTTATCGTGATGTTCAGGATAAGCCAAGCCTTAAAGTCGGAGCTCGTTATTTTAGCGTTGCTGAGGCCTACTTAATCTTGGTAGAGTCTGCTCTTCAGACTGGAGATACCCCAACAGCCGAAAAATATCTCAAGGCTTTGAGTAAAGCTCGTGGAGCAGAAGTTTCAGTCGTTAATATGGAAGCACTGCAAGCAGAGCGTACGCGTGAGCTTATAGGTGAGGGTAGTCGTTTGCGTGATATGGTCCGCTGGAGTATCCCTAATAATCATGATGCTTTTGAGACTCAGCCTGGTTTAGAAGGTTTTGCAAATACTACTCCTTTGAAAGCTCAAGCTCCTGTAGGCTTTTATGCATATACTTGGGAGTTCCCACAGCGAGATCGACAAACTAATCCGCAGCTAATAAAGAACTGGCCGATATAATTCAGTTGTAGATCTAGCTATGAAGTATGGGGCTGCATCAAAATTTTTTTGTCGCAGCCCCTATCTTTTCATACTCATAATACGAGGAAGCCCCAACTTTCACAAGCTAGGGCTTTGTTCGTCTGTCAATTTTTAGAAAATTGGAGGGGGGAATCAATAAATTAATGGGTGAAAAGTTGTGTTTCCCTCTCTGTGTAGTCGTCCCTTAAAAGTCCTTTTAATCTCTGATATTCAGTAAATTAGTTTGCGAATTCCTTTGGTAAATCTGCAAGTTTTCTTGTCTTTATAGCAGGAAACTTGCAGATTTTCATGATTAAATTGCATCCAGTCTACAAATTGGCCGACAAAACAATTGGGAGAAGTTTGATCTGGCTTTCGGCCCTTTGTATTGTCAGAATAATGGTCGCCATAGTAAGCCGATTCGTTTGATGTGTGCATTGTTGATACTCAAGCACCTTCGCAATCTCTCGGATGAATCCGTTGTAGAACAATGGAGTGAAAATGCTTATTGTCAATACTTTTTTGGCATGCAAGAGTTTACTCCCTGTGCTCCCTGTGCCTTTTCTGAATTGGTGCATTTTCGCAACCGCATCAAATCATTAGAAAGTTGTTTGAGACAGTCTAAGTTTAGCGCAGCTTTGAATACCTCTTTCGTAAGGAGAGCTTGTCTTTATACTGCGAAACAATGGCTAAGGCAAACTTTCTTAACGTGTTAAGATTTGTCGCAGAGTAGTCCTTCCTCGCCCTGCACGCATCTTCCTTAAAAGTCACACCAAGATGCCAGTGTAAGTGATTTTCAATACACCAATGCCCTCGAATGCATTGTCCTATCTTGCTGCAATCTTCAGGGGCTAAACTGCAGATATAGTATTGCTTTTCTTGATGAATGCCTCCATCTAAACGGCTCACGATATGCTCTATTTGGATTAAACTTCTTAAGCCCTGCCATTGTGAATATTCTTTCTCATCGAAAACCCCTGAGGCGTTTAGCGTTGTATAAATACGCTTTTCAATACGCCCATGATCTTTCTCTATTGTTCCCCAAGAATGAAATTTATATTTCCCTGAAAACACATCTTGGACATCTTCAAACAAATACTTCTGATTGGCTTTGAGGCTAAGAATATAGTCGGCCTCTGATTGAATAATCACTTCAGCAATAGCTGTTTGTGTTCCCATTGCATCAATACTAACAATTGATCCGCTTAAATCAAGCCTATCCGGTACTTCGGGAATAGCTTGTAATTCATTCTGTTTGTCTGCAACTGTCTCTTGACAAGACTTAAGCTCACTTGATCAATCCATGCCGAGAGTATATATGTACGCCCGGTCTTCTTTTGGGAGCCATGCAAACGCTTGCCATCTATGGCAATATGTTTACTCTCTAAATCGCTAATCAAGTCTTTTCCATAAACACTGAGACAAGCTTAAAGAGCAATGAGGTTCAATGTGTTGGAGTACACGCTCAAACGTATCTGCGCCAGAACAGCCGTTAGGAAGTTCAACCAATGGACGAAGGGATTCTCCTCGCCCTAAACCCAGTTCGTGCATTGACTCATAATCCGATCCACCAAACAGATAACTCGCCAAGGCGATAACTAAAATGTCGCTTAACTTATACTTACAGCGACCTACAGCACGAGGATCTTTTACCTCCTTGAAAAATCTGTTACATGCATAATCCCAAAGATATCCTTATTTTGATGCGGTTGCCCTGGATGCGATAGCCTGCAATTGTTACATAAGTCGGCAGATATCTTATCTTTGTACACAAAATTATTATAGGTATGTGCAAGAAACATTTCATCCGATATCTCTTTTGGATTTTTATCTCCTTTTGCTCAGGTATAGCTTTGGTCTCTTGTAAGGAGTCCAAGTTAGATATCGAAGACGTGAATGTGGTTGATCTGCAAATCCACCGATTCTACCTTTCCGCTAAGAAGAATCCGGATTTAGAAAAAGTGTTTTTCTCTATCGATCATGCAAAAGGGACAATTGTTAATAAGAAATATATGCCTTATGGCACGGTTTTAGATTCTGTCCTAATGAATCTCGTTACGGATCTCTCTGCAAAAAAGTTGCAAGTAGCGGTTAATGATGGGGAATATAAAGATTGGCACAATAAGGACTCTTTGTGGTTGCGCGATTGTCGTACCTTACATTTAATGGTTTTCGATGAAAGTGGCGAGAAAACGAAAAAGTATACCGTTACCCTCAATCGTTATGATTATCAACCGACTTCGTTCGTTTGGCACATGCTTGATGGGGTAGCTTTACCGGACATCAATGCCTCTTTTGTCGATGTGGTAACGCATGCCGATAAAGTTTATATGGTTGCTGCCACAGGTAATAAGACATTGTTGTATTCATCTGACAGGAAGAACCCTGTTCATTGGTCTTTACTGCCGTCATCCGGCTTGTCCGGTGCGTGTCGGCAGATAGCTGTGACTGAAGATGGACACGCTTGGATTCTAACAGATTCGGGGATTTATCAAAGCGATGACTTCACAAACTGGAGTTTGCTCCCCTCCGAAGTTCCTGTGACTGCCCTGCTGGGTGCCATGGTTTGGCCACAGGGGAGTCACACACTGGCATTACTTGCTGAAAAAGATGGCTCTCTGTTCTTTGCCACCAATATCGATGGAGTCCATTCTTGGCAGGAGCAAGCTCCCGAAACTTTCCCTGTTCGCAATTTCAGTACTCAACTATATAAAGCAAACAATCATCCAATGCTCCGCTTGGTCGGCGGTGTAATGCGTACGGGTGTTCCTGCCGATTCCGTTTGGATCACGAGCAATGGAAACGATTGGTTTGGACTTGACTTGGCTGCCGGAGCCATTCCCGCATCAATGGAAAAAGGGGCTTTGGTGCAAACTCCATCGGATGGTAACTTGTACTATTATGCTACTGAACAAGCCGAAGGTATAAAGCGAGTGGCTGTGGCGTATTCGACTGATAAGGGCATCACATGGAAACGTGGAGCCGCGGATATTATGTTGCCGGCCGATCCTTTCTACACAGCCGGCTATCCATTGCCGTTCGTCTGTGCGTTTGATGATGGAGCTTACAATATATATCAGTTGGGAGGCGTTAGCTCTTCAGGAACATTCTTTTCCACGATATGGAAGGGTATCCTGAAACTGAATGAAAACAATTAGTAAGAACTATGCGGCACGGATCTGTGCCGCCATTGCTTTGTTTGCTGTGTGTAACGGCCGGATAGCTGCTCAGGATTATCTCTACGAAATAGGAGGAGGTCTTGGTGCTGCTCAGTATTTCGGTGATGCAAACAGAGGCTTGTTCGGTTCTTCCGGAGTTGGTTTGCAGGTGGTCGGACGCTACAATTATAATTTTCGCTGGGCTTTCAGTGCCATGTTGGATTGGCGTACATTGAGAGGCAATACCGATAAGTCCGGGAATGTCTTCCCCGATTTTGCTCAAGCGGATTTTAAGGTTGGCTTGACTCAGCTCCACGTTAGAAGCGAATTTAACTTTCTCCCTTATAGCGATGGCTATAAGTATCTTGGTACAGCGCGGCTGTCTCCTTATGTAGCAGCCGGGTTGTCTTTAGGTTTTGCTTCGGGTGCCAAAGGTTCCGCTTTTGCTCCCGGGATTACTGTGGGAATGGGGGTGAAGTATAAGCTTAAACCGCGGATCAATGTCGGTATCGAGTATTCTTTCACGGGGTTGCTTACCGATGCTCTGGATGCGCTGACGGATAAAAGCGTTTGGCTCGAGGATCCGTATAAGATCAATGACTCCTGGGTCAAAAACAAAGATGCTACAGGGGCTTTAGTGCTTAGGATTACGTATGACTTCGGCCTGCGTAAGACTTTTTGTAATAAACAATAGGGGCTCGAAACATTCTAAGGAAATAGACCTCTCTTGGATTGGTCGTTAGGTGAAATATCTTGATAGAAAAGAGATAGATGGTAGGTGATGGAGACAAGCTCCAGTCAGCGGTTATAGTGCCAAGGCATATCGCTTTGGTCATGGATGGTAACGGCCGTTGGGCGAAGATGCGTGGCAAAGAGCGATGCGAAGGACATGTGGCCGGTGTGGATGCTCTGCGCGTAGCTTTGCGTGCAGCAGCCGGTTGCGGTGTGGAATATCTCACAGCCTACACCTTCAGTACGGAGAATTGGAATCGTCCGGAAGAGGAAGTCAAGGCACTGATGGGCCTTTTCGTAACAGCTATCATGAATGAGATGCTGGACTTGATGACCAATAACATTCGCCTCTTGGCTATCGGCGATTTCAGTCGGCTCCCCGAGGATGTCCGTGAATCGTTGGAAAAGGGTATTCGAGAGACTGCCGGAAACACGGGGCTGACTTTGGTTTTGGCCCTTAGCTATAGTTCTCGCTGGGAAATGACCGATGCCATCCGTAGATTGGCTCGAAAGGTTCGGGATGGAAGTGTGGAGCCTGAAGATATAAATGTCGATTTGGTCTCTGATCATCTTTCCACTGCCGGTATTCCGGATCCGGATCTCTTCATTCGTACAGGTGGAGAGAAACGTATCAGCAATTTTCTTATGTGGCAAATGGCCTATACGGAGTTGTTTTTCACCGATACGCTTTGGCCCGACTTTGATGCCGACTGTCTGAAGGCAGCCATAGAAGAATATTCATCGAGAGAGCGTCGATTCGGCAAGACCAGCGAGCAAATCGCTCTCGGAGAAAATAAATATTGAATCATTTGAGAAAGACTATGTACAAAAAGATTATTGCCGTAGCAGCTCTCTTCTGCGCCAGTATAGGGATTCTGAAAGGACAGTCCTCGGATCTGACCCATCAGGATACTATATATAGCCCTGAAATATCCTATGCCAAGCCTATTCATAAGACCATAGCATCTATTGAGATCGAGGGGATGAGGTCTTTCGATGACTTTGTCTTGCGCAATCTTTCCGGCTTGGCTGTAGGTGATGAAGTCCTGATTCCCGGAGATGCCATGTCTGCTGCCGTGAATAGAATTATGCGTCAGGGCTACTTCTCAAATGTGCGAATCATCGCGGATAAATATGTCGGCAATAAGGTCTATCTGAAAATCATTGTCACAGAACGTCCTCGTATCAGTAAGGTTACTTTTAGCGGGGTAAAGAAGTCCGAGAGAGAAGATCTCGAAATGAAAACCGGTCTTCGCGAAGGGATTCAGATGACCAGAAATAATGAAGACAAGGTCAAGCAAATCGTACAGAAGTTTTTTAGTGAGAAAGGTTATCGCGATGCCAGCGTACAGATAACTCAGGAACCGGATCTTTCCAAAGATGGCTTTGTCAATGTGCTTATCTCAATTGAGAAGAAAAGCAAAACCAAGGTGAATGAAATTTATTTTTCTGGCAACAAGGCTCTTAGCGATCATAAGCTGCGAATGGCTATGAAGAACACCAATGCCAAATTCAGTCTCAGGAAGCACATTCGCTCATCTTTCTTGAAGCTCTTCAGTACTCATAAGTTTGTGGAAGAGAACTATCGTGAAGATTTGGTCCGACTGATAGAGAAGTATCAGGAATATGGATATCGTGATGCTGAAATACTGACCGACAGTGTCGTGAAGGCTCCCGACGGCAAGAGAGTAGATATTTATCTCAATATCGATGAGGGACAGAAGTATTACATTAAGGATATCAATTTTGTCGGCAATTCGCAATATCCATCGGAGTACTTGGAGCGTGTGCTCGGAATAAAATCCGGAGATGTGTACAATCAAAGACGATTGGCGAAGCGTCTTAATGAAGATGAAGATGCTGTCGGAAACCTGTATTATAACAATGGTTACATTTTTGCCTGGGTCGATCCAGTAGAGACTAACGTGGTTGGGGATTCCGTTTCGCTCGATATCCGTATAGCCGAGGGTAAGCAGGCCAATATCAATAAGGTGATCATCAAAGGGAATACCGTTGTTTACGAAGATGTCGTACGCCGAGAACTTTACACAAAGCCGGGCCAGCTCTTTAGTCGGGAGGATATCATTAACTCTATTCGTCTGATCAATCAGCTCGGGCATTTCGATGCTGAAAAATCTATTCCTCGTCCGATCCCCAATCCGGAGACAGGTACGGTGGATATAGAGTATGATTTGGTGCCGCGCAGCAGCGATCAGCTGGAACTTTCTGTAGGTTGGAGCCAGTCCGGACTCCTGTTCCGAGGAGCCATTAAGTTCACGAACTTCTCTGTCGCGAATCTGCTCCATCCCTCAATGTATAAGAAAGGTATTATTCCGCAGGGAGATGGACAGACGCTGTCGCTGAGTGCACAAACCAATGGTAAGTATTACCAGCAGTATAGTGTCACATTTATGGATCCTTGGTTCGGTGGTAAGCGGCCGGATATGTTCAGCTTCAGTGCTTTCTATTCGAAGACCACGGCTATTGACTCCAAATTCTATAATAGCAATGCCGGCAATTATTACAATGCCTATTATAATAGCTACTACAACAACTATAATAGTTATTACAATGGAATGTCCGGTTACGCCGGTGATCTCTATACTCAGGCCAGTGATCCGGATCGCTCGCTTCAGATGCTGGGTACTTCGATTGGTTATGGTAAGCGTTTGACATGGCCTGACAATTGGTTCCAGATTTACACTTCTCTGAACTATACCTACTATAGACTACGCAATTGGAGCTACAATACCTTCCAGAATTTCCATCATGGCTCAGCCAATGATCTCAATTTGGAGTTGCGTCTCTCCCGTACTTCCATCGATAACCCGATTTATACCCGTAGCGGATCCGACTTCATGGTTTCTGTAGCTGCCACCCTCCCTTATTCTTTGTGGGACAATCATGACTATGCCAGCCAGAACCTGAGCGTAAGCGATCGTTACAGATTTATCGAGTATCACAAGTGGAAGTTTAGAGGACGAGTCTTTACTCCATTGCTCAATCCTGCTACGCATAAATATACGCCCGTGCTCATGAGTCGTGTGGAAGGGGCTGTACTTGGTTCGTACAATTCCAATAAGAAGTCGCCTTTCGGTACTTTCTACATGGGGGGCGATGGTATGTCCAGCTACTACGGTGGTTATATGAACGAGACGATTGGATTGCGTGGTTATAAAAACGGATCTATTGCCGGTAATAACTATGACTATGCATACGCGTATATGCGTCTCACAATGGAATTGCGTTTCCCGATTCTGTTTGAAAACTCATTCAATGCTTGGCTCTTAGCTTTTGCCGAAGCAGGAAATGCATGGCGCAGTATCGACAATTATAATCCCTTTAACCTGAAGCGATCGGCCGGTGTAGGATTGCGTGTAACGTTGCCGATGGTCGGAATGCTTGGTATAGATTGGGGGTATGGATTCGACCGTCCTGACAATTCTCTCCAGCGAGGAGGAAGCAATGTCCATTTTGTACTCGGTCAGGAGTTCTGATCGGTTAAACTCCGTTTGAGAGGCATGTCTAATAAAATAGTTACTAACAAATAAACATGAATGGCGATATGAAACGGTTTTTGATTTTGATCGGCTTTGCACTGGCGATAGCTTTCTCCGGTTTCTCCCAAAAGTTTGCTTTGGTAGATATGGAATATATCCTCAAGAATATTCCTGACTATGAGATGATGAACGAGCAGCTCGATCAGGTTTCCAAGAAATGGCAAAATGAAATCGAAGCTCTCGAAAATGAAGCCCAATCTATGTATAAGAAGTATCAGAGCGATCTCGTATTCTTGTCTGCTGCTCAGAAGAAAGCCCAAGAAGAGGCTATCGTAAAGAAAGAACAGCAAGCATCCGAGCTCAAGCGGAAGTATTTCGGCCCGGAGGGGGAGCTGTATAAGAAACGCTCCGATCTGATGAAGCCTATCCAGGATGAGATTTGGAATGCTATCAAAGAGATTGCCAAGCGTAACAACTATCAGATGGTGCTTGATAGAGGTACGTCCGGAATTATCTTTGCCAGTCCGTCTATTGACATTAGCGACCTTGTACTGAGCAAGATGGGCTTTAGCAAGTAAAGAATATTACTAACGAATAAATAAACAACACGAAATGAAGAAATTTTTTCTCATGCTTCTGATGGCTCTTCCTTTGAGCCTCTTGGCACAAAAGGTAGCAGTGGTAAACACTGAGGAGATCATTTCCAAAATGCCGGAACAAGTAGCTGCTACCAAACAGCTCAATGAATTGGCTGAAAAGTATCGCCTCGACCTCAAGAGCATGGACGATGAGTTTGCCAAAAAGACAGAAGAATTCGTAAAGGAGAAAGACACTCTACTGGAGAATATCCGCAATCGTCGTCAGCAGGAACTTCAGGATATTCAAACTCGTTATCAGCAGTCGTACCAAACGATGCAGGAGGATTTGCAAAAGCGTCAGCAGCAGCTTTTTGCTCCTATCCAACAAAAGGTGGCCGATGCCATCAAGAAGGTGGGTGACGAAGAAAATTGTGCTTATATCATGGAGGCCGGTATGATGCTTTACACCGGCGTTACAGCTATTGACTTGACCGCAAAGGTAAAAGCGAAACTCGGTATCAAGTAATCACAGACTGAGAGATATTTTTTAGAGAGTGTGCCACAATCGCACGATGGCGATTTGTGGCACACTCTCTTTTTTTTATATGTGCATAAAGAGGTACACCCGACTCTTTTACGAAAGACTTTGCCGGTAACCTCTTATCAATAGAAGAGATGGTTCTTTGTATCCCGAATTTTCGGTCTTATCGCATGTTTGTCGATCTCTCTCTTGTCTTCAAAAAGATTCGAGTACCTATCTATAGGTATATTTATCCTTGTTTTTCTTGTTTTATTGAGTAGTACTACCTACTTTTGTGATGAGAGTCGGACTCTCGTCATGTCGATTAAAATAGAAAACAAGTATGGACAAAAGCATTAAAGGCACAAAGACAGAAAAGCATTTGCTCATGGCATTTGCCGGCGAATCGCAAGCTCGGTCTCGCTATACTTTCTTCGCAAGTGTTGCCAAGAAAGAGGGTTACGAACAGATAGCCGGAGTTTTCATGGAAACCGCTGAGCAGGAAAAAGAGCATGCCAAAAGGTTTTTCTCTTTCTTGGAAGGCGGCATGCTTGAGATAACGGCTTCTTTTCCTGCAGGAATAATCGGTTCCACAGCCGAAAACTTGCGCGCGGCAGCTGCCGGTGAAAATGAAGAGTGGACAGAACTCTATCCGGCTTTTGCTGAGACTGCCGAAGAAGAGGGATTTAAGGAGATTGCAGCCGTATTTCGTCAGATAGCCAAGGTGGAAGCCGAGCATGAACGTCGCTATCTGGCTCTTTTGGCTCATGTGGAAGACGGATCCGTCTTCGAGCGAACGGAAGAAATCGCATGGCAATGTCGCAATTGCGGTTATGTCATTACTTCCAAGAAAGCACCGAAGTTATGTCCCGCTTGCGCTCATCCGCAGGCTTACTTCGAGCCAATGAAAACGAATTACTGAGGATCATTCATATAGAAACGAAGTAATTATCTGATCTCATGTTTTTGAAGGAGGCACCGCTCGGGAGAGTCGTGCCTCTTTTTATTCTGTTTGACCCCTCGAATGAGAGGATTTTTTGCTTAGTTTTTCCCTTCCTTTTAGGAGCATTTCTTATATTGGTGTCTCCAGCTGTATTGTCATAGATAAATACACCTAATCCGGCATCCTGATTGTCGAGCGCCATCGTAGTTTCCTTGCCTCGTATATGCAGGGTTAATTCGATATAGTCCGCCTCGCCGTTTATTGCAGGAATTGTAGCTGTACTTCCGGTCTATCTTTACACACGAGTTCGTGGCGATTGAGAATCCCTTGTATTCCCGGCGAAGATACGTTCTTGGGTGTTGCCATTGTCCGGATCGGTAGAGTATAACGAGGTCGGGCAATCCGAATCTTTCTCGACGTCAGCATCGTTGTCCGTGTCTATATACAACAGTTTATTACCCATCCACTTGGGTGCGAATGAGTCTGTTATGATGACATCTTCAGACAAAACCTGCTGATTACTTCCATCCGCATCCGCGATACTGAGAGATCCATGCGCTACGTTTTGATTTACATGTGATTAGCAAGCATAGGGCAGACGCAAGTATCGTTCTCGTATAGATTGCTCTCATTGTTTATCTTTTTTAGGTGACCGAGGCTTAGATCGGTAAATGGCTTATTGGTATTCAAAATTCGCAAATAATTTGGTGCATCCCTTTATCTATATACATTTTACACCTGATCTATACCGACCGTTATGATTGTGACCAAAAGGATAATCGGGTACACGTCACACGCTGAGAAAACAAGAAGATATGGTGCCGAAAAACGTGGCGCGGGAACATTTTCGTTTCCGCGCGTAAACTGAAAAATTCTCGCGCGGGAGCGAAAAACTTTTGGTGCCATTTTTTTACAAAAGCGGTTCGATTTTTTCCATAAAAGTGGTTCGTAAATCTGCTTCATCTTTCTCCGCTAACGACTCTGATTGACGTATGGAGAAAAAAAGATCGTCTGCTGTTTTGTTTGCAGATTGAATTCGATCCGGGGCGTTTATGTCATAAGACAGCAAAACAACATGTGTCCCTTTTTTCACTATACGTCAGGGCAAAGGATCGTGATTTCTCTTGTACTGTTTCCCTGTAGCCGTTGCATGGAGTGTCGCTGCCCGACTGTCGATTTTGTGGCTGTAGCTACTTGGATCACAACTAAACGGGGCTGTGGCTGTTATACTCATAAACGAAAAAATCGAATCCTAATTTTGACTACAAAGAAGTATCCGGATATAGCACCCTTCTTAGGGTCTAATCCGATGGGCGGATTTCTGCCGGTCGTCTTGTTGCTCCTGTTACTGCCGAGTGCGGGGATGATGGTGGCATGGACGGCTGCCATTGCTCTCTTTGTAATCATCGGTGGGGTGCTCTTTTTCCGTCGAAAAAGCAAGTACCGTCAGCCGGCCATATTGACTTCTTTGGCTGTACTGCTTCTCTTGTTGCCCACCATATGGCTGCCGGAGGCTTCTCCGCTCATTGGTATTGGCTCGATTCTGACGGCCATACTTCTGGTTTCGGCCGCGGTCAGACTGCTTCGCGGAAGCGGTCCTAAAGAGGCGAACTATACAGACTGTCCGCACAAACGTCTGGTCATGCTGGAGTATGGACGCATTACGGGGAGCATCCTGCGCATATCGCTCTTTTTCCTTTTTCTGATGGGACTTTTGCTCTACTTCAGGGGGGAGAGGATTGCACATGTCTTGCTGTATCTGCCCGGTGTTTCGCTCTTCCTGCTCTATGTATATGAGGTGATTCGTCTCGAATGGGTGCGCAGGGAGATGCGCCGCGAGGAATGGATACCGATCACCGATACGCAGGGCGAATCCATCGGCCGTATAGCCCGATCCGAGACAGAGGCACTGGCTGATCCTGCTGCCGGCTTACTTCCCGTAGTACGTTTGATAGCCATTTCCGACGGGATGATCTATTTGAGCCATTACTGCAAATGCGATCTTTGTACGGGCGACTGCTATGATACTCCTTTCTTCTCGTGGCTGACCACGGATAAGCATCATAAGGAATTGGCACAAAGTCTTATAGACGAACGATTCTGCGGTGTGAATCGTCTGAGACCGCACTTTCTGCTGCGATATATCCACAATGAAAACGGAAAAGACCGGCTCGTCTATCTCTATTTGGCTCATATGTCCGAACCGAATATGATCTTGTGCGACAAGGATCCGCGAGTAGGCAAATGGTGGCCGGTGGATCAGATCGAAGAGCAGCTTTCGGGTCTGACTTTCGGTCCTTATCTCCGGAGCGAAATGCCTTACCTGAGGCAGACGGTACTGCTTGCCGAGCAGCTCAAGAATCATCACGAATAGAAAAGATCAACCTCGTACCCCGTCCCCGATCATGATGGAAAACAACCCCGTTCTATATCTTATCCCCGTGCCGCTGGGCGAAACGGATCACACTCGCGTTCTGCCCGAATACAACAGGACTATTGTCCGTAGTCTACGCCATTTCATCGTCGAAAATATCCGTTCGGCTCGCCGTTTCCTGAAAACGGCAGACCGGTCTATCGACATAGATTCGCTCACCTTCTACGAACTCAACAAGCATACTTCCCCGGAGGAGGTCAGCTCTTATCTTCGCCCTATGGCTGCCGGCGAGAGCATGGGCGTCATATCGGAAGCGGGTTGTCCCGCGATAGCAGATCCAGGCGCAGATGTGGTAGCCATCGCACAGCGCAAGGGATTGAGGGTGGAGCCACTTGTGGGGCCGAGTTCGATCCTGATGGGACTGATGGCTTCCGGCTTCAATGGTCAGAGCTTCGCTTTCAAAGGCTACCTGCCCATCGGAGAAAATGAGCGTTTGGCTGCTTTCAAAGAGATGGAGACGCGAATCTACAAATATCACGAGACACAGATCTTCATCGAAACGCCTTACCGAAACGACAAACTGGTGGACGAACTGATTCGCCACTGCCGACCGACGACCAAACTATGCATTGCCTCCCATATTTCCTGTCCCGACGAACTGATTCGTACTCGTACCCTCTCGGAATGGAAGAAAGGGAAACCTGCACTACATAAAATTCCAACCATCTTCTTACTCTATAAATAATAGATGACACCACTACCTCAAGATTTTGTCTCTGCTATGCGCCCACTGTTAGGGAGTGAAGCCGAAGCATTTTTTGCAGCACTCGACAGTCCTGCACCTGTAAGCGTACGTCGCAATCCTAATAAACTGGGCATCGGTGCCACTGTCATGGATCTGCCCACCAATAAGCCTGTGCCTTGGTGTCCCCTCGGTACGTATCTGGCTGAGAGGCCTTCCTTCACCAATGATCCGGTCTTCCATGCCGGAGGCTACTATGTACAGGAAGCCTCTTCCATGTTTTTGTGGCAGTTGGAACCTCTGCTCGGCGAGTCACCTGTCAGGGCTTTGGATCTCTGTGCCTCCCCGGGTGGAAAGAGCACGCTCCTGACCAATATATTGCCGGAGGGCAGCGTATTGGTCAGCAATGAAGTGATTCACCATCGCGCCAATATTCTGGCTGAGAATATGATCAAGTGGGGCTATCCGGCCGGTATTGTCACCGAGGCGGATCCCGATAAGTTGAAATCTGTGGGAGAGACTTTCGACTTCATCCTGGTCGATGCTCCCTGCTCGGGTGAGGGTATGTTTCGCAAGGACGAAGGTGCTCGATCCGAGTGGAGCCTGCAAAATGTGGAGCTTTGTGCTCGCCGTCAGCAGCGTATCCTCTCTGCTGCATGGGAAATGTTGCAGCCCGGAGGTCTCTTGGCATACAGCACCTGCACCTTCAATACACTTGAGAATGAAGACAATCTGACTTTCCTCATCGATACTTTCGGAGCGGAGCCTGTGGCTTTGGACGTTCCCTCCGAATGGCAGATCGCTTCTCAGCTCAAAGGAGAGGCCCCGGCATACCGTTTCTTCCCTCACAAAGTTGTGGGTGAAGGCTTTTTCTTCTGCCTCGTTCGCAAACCGGAGGGAGAACCCGTAAGGCATAAGCAGCCCAAGAGCAAGGGAAAGAAAAATGTGGAAAGGCATATCCCTCATGGCATCAAATGCTTCGTACATGCTCCCGAAAAATACGAATGGCAGTGGATGGGAGACGAGTATGTACATGCCCTTACTCCCAATGTGCTCGAAATGGTCGAATGCCTCAAGGCAAATGGTATCAGGCTGCACACAGCAGGAATCACAGTGGGGATGCAAAAGGGGAAAGATCTCGTGCCGGCTCCGGCCTTGGCTTTGTCCACGGAAATGGACGACCACTCATTCTTCGATATGGAGTTTTCGCGGGATGAAGCTCTCACCTACTTGGCCCGTCAGTCTGTGACCACTATGCCTGATCTGCCGCTCGGCTTCGTCCTCGCCACATTCCGCAGACGTCCGCTCGGCTTTCTGAAGAATCTCGGTACTCGTGCCAACAATCTATATCCGCAGGATTGGCGCATTCGAAATCTCGAAACCTCCGAGGACTGTATGGCAGCCAAAGACTGACCCTCCTCTCTCGTATAGGAAGTATTTCAGATACAAATAATCTGACTGACAGGGAGCCATGCCGAAAGATCGCGGCATGGCTCCCTGCTTTTATACTCGATCAATCTCCGACTCCTGTCGAATAACCGGTCTACACCCGTTCCATGAAAAAGAAACGGGTAGGAAACGACATCCTCCCCGAAAGGCTTCTGTCGAATCCTACCCGTTTGGGTACTAATCGTCTAAACCGCTTTATTTGATCTCCCAAACGTCTCCTTTAAGAAGGAGTTCGTGGAGCTTGCGTATAGGGTTCTTCTGCCGGATCTCTTCGATCTGAGCTTCCACTGCCCTGTCGTAGCAGGGAGCTTCCACGTCGCGGATGACTCCGAGAGCAATAGGCATGCTCTCATCCGTGTAACCCATCATCGCGAGGAGATGGTGCAGCGTTACGTCTTGCTCATGCTTGTCGTGCACCAATACATCATCAAGGGTGTAACCGTCTTCGCCTATCGTAACGGCACGAAGTTTCAGTCCTTCCAGAACGATTCCCTTATCACGGTTCGCTCCGAAGATCATCTTCTCACCGTGACGCAACGTGATGGTGCGATCGGCGCGCAGGTCTTTGTGTGAGCGGTTCTTATGCGTACCGTCATTGAAGATCACGCAGTTTACCAATACTTCCGTGGCGGCAAAACCTCTATGACGAGCTGAGGCTACGAAGCAGTCCTGCAGGGTCTTCATGTCCACATCGATGGCACGGGCGAAGAAATTGCCGCGAGCACCGAGGATCAATTCTGCAGGGATGAACGGATCTTCTACCGTACCGTAGGGTGAACTCTTGGATACGAATCCGCGAGCTGAGGTAGGAGAGTATTGTCCTTTGGTCAGACCATAGATACGGTTATTGAAAAGAACCGCATTGATGTCGATATTCCTGCGCACGGCATGGATGAAGTGGTTACCACCGATAGCCAAGCTGTCACCGTCTCCGGATGCGAGCCATACGGAAAGCTCCGGATTGGCCGTCTTCACACCGGTAGCGATGGCTGCACCACGACCGTGAATGGTGTGGAAGCCATAGGTGTTCATATAGTATGGCAAACGCGAAGAACATCCGATACCGGATATTACAGCCGTCTGATGGGGAGGAATCCCTATTTCGGCCATTGCCTTCTGGAGGGTTACTACCACAGCGTGGTCACCGCAACCCGGGCACCAACGCACATACTGATCGCTCTTATAGTCTTTTGCCTCGTACATGGGGCACTTAGTCGTTTCTGACATAATCATTTCTCCTCCATCATTTGCGTGAATACTTCTACCATCTCACTCATAACAAGCGGCTGGCCAGTCACACGGTTGAACTGCAGCGGGTGGAATCCGGGGACTTCGCCTCGCAGATAGAGAGCAAACTGTCCCAAATTCTGCTCGGCAACCACTGCCTTCGGATAGCGTTGCAGTACTTCTGCCGTATTCTTGGGAAGCGGATTGATAAAGCGGAAGTGAGCCAAAGCCACCTTCTTGCCGGCTTTGCGCATACGCTCCATTGTCTCATAGAGGTGGCCATAGGTACCGCCCCAACCGATGATTAACAGCTCGGCATCGTCCTTATCGCCGTGTACTTCCAAGTCAGGAATATCCTGGGCAATAGCTTGAACCTTAGCTTCACGCGTAGCGACCATCTTGGCGTGATTATCCGGATTGGTGCTGATGGCACCGGTCACATAGTCTTTCTCCAAACCGCCCAGACGGTGCTGGAAGCCTTCCTGTCCGGGGATAGCCCAATAGCGGACGTGCGTCTCTTCATTTCTGAAGTAGGGTCTCCACTTGGCTTCGCCCTTATACTGATCCACATAGGGAGGATGGATGTCGGGATATGATTGGGGATCGGGGATTCTCCATGCAGAGGAGCCGTTAGCGATGAAAGCATCTGTCAGCAGGATAACCGGCGTCATATGCTCCAAAGCTATCTTACATGCCCAGAAAGCAGCGTCGAAGCAGTCTGACGGCGTCGTGGCAGCTATGACAGGGATGGGGCTTTCTCCATTACGTCCGAACAAGGCTTGCAACAAGTCGGTCTGTTCGCTCTTGGTCGGCAAACCGGTCGAAGGGCCACCACGCTGAACGTCCACCAATACGAGAGGAAGCTCGGCCATTACTGCCAGACCGAGGGCTTCGCTCTTCAGAGCCAAACCGGGGCCGGAAGTGTTGGTTACTGCCAGATTGCCGGCAAAGGATGCACCGATAGCCGTACAGATACCGGCGATTTCGTCTTCGGCCTGAACCGTTTTTACACCCAAAGATTTCAATTTGGCCAGCTCGTGCAGGATGTCTGTAGCCGGAGTGATGGGGTAACTGCCGAGGAAGAGGTTGAGATTGGCATGTTCGGCAGCGGCAACCAGACCATAAGCTGTGGCTTTGTTTCCGCTGATATCCATATATACCCCGGGTGTTTGTTTGCGACCTTCGATTCGATAGATCGTAGCCGTAGCATGGGTATTATGTCCATAGTTGAAACCATCTGCAAGAGCCTTGATATTGGCATTGAGGATAGCTTCTTTCTTGCCGAATTTTCTATTCAGATAGTCTTTGGCATGCTGTGTAGGACGGTCGAACAACCAACATACGAGACCGAGTGCAAACATATTCTTGCAGCGGAGGGCTGCTTTCGCATCGAGACCGAATTCTGCGGTAGACTTCTTCACCATGGATGAAATGGGTACGGTGAAGAGCTCTTGTGTCGTAAGCCCCAGCTCGGTCATGAAGTCTTCAGAGGCGATTTCTGCTTTCTCTAAATCAGATGCCTTGAAAGAGTCGATGTCGATGATAATAATAGAGTCCCGTCTTACGTGTGTCCGATTGACTTTGAGAGCGGCAGGGTTCATGGCTACGAGAACGTCAGCCAAATCGCCGGGAGTACGTACCTGATCGGTCCCGATGTGCACTTGGAATCCGGACACTCCTCCCAATGTCCCTTGTGGAGCACGAATTTCTGCCGGATAGTCTGGGAAAGTGGAAATGGTGTTGCCAAACACCGCCGAAAGGTCGGAGAATATCGTTCCGGTCAGCTGCATCCCATCTCCGGAGTCGCCGCAGAATCGGACTACAACATCTTTCAGCGTTTTTACGGTAGTTTTTTCCGTCATAGCATACTGAGTTTGATAAGGTGGATTTTACCAGAATGCGACAAGCCCTATCAAATAATTTTCAGGTGATAAAGACCAATCGCAACGGCCACAAAGTTCTGATATTTTTTTCATTCACAAGACATTCCGTCCCAAAATATTTGGATTTCATGCCTGTCCAGGAGAGAAAAGAATGCGGCAAAAGCCTCTTCGCGAATCGCATTTCAACATCAAAAGGATAGCACTCCGAGACTTATTCCTGCTTGTCCGCTCTACGGCAAACAAAATGTCGCAAAAGGATACTTTCTTCATGCAAGTTGTTTTTGTCCATCAGAGCATGAAAATGCGATCGATCGAAGTAATTCTTTTTTTCGGTTTTTCCCGTTTTGCTTTTCCGATGAGATCGAAAGGATATGAATTTTCTCCAAATACGATAAAAGACGAACGGCAAATCAGAAGAAAGTGGTTCCGGAAATCCTGAAAACACGCGCGTAAAAAATTTCGTTTTGGCTCGAGAACAAAAAAATTCTCGCGCCAAAACGAAAAAAATCTCGCGCCACGTTTTGCGGAGCCATACTCGACTGACGTGTGCTATAAAACATTGACAGTCGATATAAAAGAGGCACCCGCCTGAGTTCGATTGTGAACTTCGGCGGGTGCCTTATCCGCTTGCATTGGGATGAGAGGGATTCTACATCCTTATGCGATTATATTCCTCTTATCGGAGGGAACCTATGCCGGTTTTAGAGGAAGTGTACTTTACCGGTGGACATTTCGTAGATGGCTCCGCAGATCTTGATCTTACCCTCATCTTCCAGTTTCTTGAGGATCGGACTATCCCGACGGATTTCGTCCATGGTTTGGATCACATTTTCCTTGACCACTGCATCGGCGAACTCCTTGTTGGCATAGGTGCGCTCACCCGTGTACTGAGTAGCTTCGACAGAGGGCTTGATCTCCTCCATCAGAGAAGTAATGTTGCCCATCTCGACTCCTTTGATAGCAGACTTGATGGCACCACAGTCCTGATGCCCCAGCACGAGCAGCACTTTAGAACCCGATACCTCGCAAGCATACTCCAAACTGCCGAGCATGTGGTCGTCCACGATATTGCCTGCCACACGACCGACGAACAGGTCTCCGATCCCCTTGTCGAAAATGTATTCCACCGGCACACGGCTGTCGATACAGGAGAGGATAATGGCTTCAGGGAATTGCCCTTCGAGACCGGCCACGGCTTGAGCGTTGAGGTCACGAGGGAGCTGTTTGTTGGCCACGTACCGGGCATTGCCCTCTTGCAGGCTTGCAAGAACAGCTTCGGGAGTCAGTCCTTGCTGAATGTCTTGCGTGAGCACCTCGCTGATCCGTTCCTCTACGGCGGCGGTAGGAGTGTCGGATTTGGTCTGCGTAGTTTGGTTGCCGCATGCTACAAGCATTGCCATTGCAGCAGAAAACAAAACGATCTTCTTCATAATCTTTTCGTTGTTAATGATGAATGAATAATGTTAAACCTTACCTGCATACTATGATGAACACTGTCGGGATTTCCCCAACTCATTGTTTGATAGTCATATAGATGTTCGGTACAAACATAATATTTTTCCCTTATTCTGATCAATTATATTAAGATTATGGAGATTCCATGTTTTCTATGATCTGTCTCCTCTCATAACACCTTACATTTCTCGATCGATATATACGATACATGACCTCTCGCACGTTTCTTTAGCAAAGCACGATCAAGGGTTAATCTATTTTCCAAACCTCATATAACGATGAAAGAGAAAACACCATCAGCCGTATTCACTTTGCTACTTGTCTTTACAGCCTTTTTATCCATTTCGGCTTGTGGCCGTCAGAGTGACAAACCCAAAGAAGTCCTCACCGTGCAAGATTTCGGCTCTCCCGTGGAGCTTGTCCCTATCCAAAGCGACAACGTTGCCAATGACCGACGTCTCTATGGGCTAACAGATTGTGATGAATACCTGTTAGCCTATACATCCGGCGAAACACATGCCATTAAGCTGATACGCAAATCGGATTTTCAGGTGCAGGATTCCATCTGTCCTCTTGGAGAAGGGCCGGAAGAATATCTTGGATTAGAAATTTGCAAGTACGACTATTCCACCGGTAATCTGTTCGTTCTGGAGTCCGATAAATCTCTTTTGAGAGAAATCAATATCGATGAAAGTGTACACACAGGTAGCACCGTAGTCAAAGGAGAGCGTTCGTACGCAAAATCAGGCAGACGTTTGTGGAGTTTATATGTCGCTAATTCGGGCAGACAGTTGGCTTGTACAATAAACGATGGCTCTTTTTCTTATTACGAGATACAGCCGGGAGAGCCAATAAAAGAAGAGCACCTGCGCTCGGCTCCGATAGAGCTTGCCGAATCACTCAAGCCGAATACCCCATACATCACGCAGAGTCTTTCGGCCTTTAATCCCGAAAAAGGAGTTGCTTTCGTCTCTTATGCCAATATGCGTCGGTTCGATCTTGTCAGCGTAGAGAAGGGCTTATTGAATACGCTCTACTTCAATGAGAAGAAATCGGCCAATCAAACCGCTGAAGAAATGAGCGAAATGTATCAGTGGTATCCTTGGGGGATCGCATCCACCAAAGAACATATCTACCTGGGCTATGCATTGGAAGAGAGGAAGAGCGAGGAGGAAGAGTTGGAACAGACACATATCCTTGTATTCGACTGGGAGGGCAATCCCGTTAAGCATCTCGTACTTCCAATTCCGGCAAGGAGTTTTACCCTAAGCCAAGACGGCAAAAAGCTCTACACCCTAAATGAAAGCGAAACCGAGCTGAACTCCATCAGTGCGTATGACATTAAATAAGAATTTGCCCATTTGTTCTTTATGATGGGTGAAAGCATAATAGTTATAAAGAGTAATGAAAAGATTATTTGTTTTGATTGTGTCAATCTTGGTCACATGTGCGTTCTCTGCGTGTAAGTATTCAGCTCATAGCAGTCAAGAGGTAATTGTTACTGCAGGAGATTTCGGCCCTGCCGAAATCCTGCTGCCTTCTAAGACAGAGAGGATGGCTTCGGCTCAAGATCCTTTTTGGATAATTGATTGTGGAGATTTTTTAGTTTCGCACGATGAAGTCGATAACCATGCTTATATTGTAATTCGGAAATCCGATCTCCGTGTTGCAACGCTTCTTTGCCCGATAGGAGAAGGTCCGGAAGAATATCTTGACCCAATGCTCAGTTTTTACAGCTATGAGAATAAAACCCTGTCGATATTTGATCCGGACAAATCTTTGTTATCAACAATAGACATCAATAAAAGCGTCGAAACGGACTCGACAGTGGTTGACAGCTGGGTGTCTTTTGTAAAAACGGGAAAACGAATACATCGATTGTTTACAGCAGCGTCCGGAGACCAATTGGCCTATGTATTTGAAGGACTTAACTTTGCTTTTTACCGAGTATCTCCTGAAAAGCAATTGATGGATACGGATCTTTGCTCACCCAAAATAAATCTCTTAGAGAAAAACAAGAGTCAAGAGCTATATGTAGCTCAGAGTTTACAGGCATTTGATGAGAAAAAAGGCGTGTTTTTTGCGGCTTACTCTGCAATTCCACGGTTCGATCTGATCGACATCAAGAATGGCTGTCGAAAAAAAATCTTTTTTGAACGAAAAGTATCTCCGGATCAAGCTGCTGAAATACTCAAAGAACGAAACACTCGATACACTTGGAGTATAGCTTATAGTGCAGAGCATGTATATGTAGGTTATTATATGGATGTACAGTCTTATGAAGAGGATAATTCCACTCATATCCTCGTATTCGACTGGGAGGGCAATCCCGTTAAGCATTTCGTACTCCCCATTCCGGCAAAAAGTTTTGCCGTAAGTCAAGATGGCAAGAAGCTCTACACCCTAAACGAAAGTGAGACCCAACCGAACTCCATCAGCGTGTATGATATCTAAACAGAGCTTTGCTTATTTATATCTTTTTTATACCTTTCCGGCAAATTGGAATCGACATGCAGAAACGATGGATTTATGAGCACTAAAATCAAATTGAGCATTCTTATCCTTCATACTCTTTTTAGCCTTTTTTCCTGTCAGGGAAAAGCAAGTAAAAATGCTGAGGACCTAGTCGCCTATTGGTTTGATAGGGAAATTATTATTCCCGACTCGTTGGTTTTCACTCGCTTTGCTACTGATACTGTTCCTTTCGATTACAGACAGAAACCATATAGAATTCTTGTCTATGGCGATTCTACCGGGTGCACCGGGTGTGAACTACAACTGAAGGGATGGATGCGACTGATGAAAGAGCTTGAAGAGATTGCTCCTAATCAGATAGAGTACCTTTTTATTCTCTTTCCTAATGACAAGCAGAAACTAAAGACAATCTTACAAAATGAGCGATTCTATTATCCCGTTTGCATAGACGAATGTGACAAAACCAATACATTGAACCGCTTCCCGAAACAAAAGGAAGCTCATACATTCCTATTGGATTCAAGCAATAAAGTAAAAATCATAGGAAATCCTGTATATAACCACGAGATTGAAAAGTTATACAAAAATGAATTAGGAACCTTTGCAAGAAAAAAAATCGACAAAGAAGAGAGGCTTCCAATTACCAATATTCATCTGTCTACCAAAGATATCTGGTATGGACAACTGACTAAAGGTGACACTATCGAAAGTGATGTATTCCTCTACAATAGAGGAGAGCATTCATTCAAGATAGAGAAAATAATAGTTTCATGTGACTGTACTGCGACTTGGATATCTAAAGGATTGGTTGAATCCGGCGACTCAGCTCGTTTACATATACGTTTGGTTGCAGAAGAAGAAGGGGACCTCTTTAGAACTGTTGCTATACATGGGAATATTTCATCCTCTCCTTTAGTGGTATCACTAAGTGGAAAGGTTATTAGTATTAATCATAAAAAACAAGAAAAATGAAAGCAAAAGGTATTAGGATTGCAATCATTGCAATCGCAGGGGTAGGTCTATTCGCCTTCCAGGGAATGAAACAAGAGAGTGCGCAATCAGCTAATGCACAGGCCTTTGGAGTTGATCCTATAGAAAAGACATGTTGTTATTACAAACATGAATCAGGAGGTAAAACCATTATAGAATGTGGTTCTTGTAAAGTAATCAGAAATGCAAAAGGAATAAATGTAAAAGAAGGAAGTTGCCAGATACCTGGAGTTGATCCTGCGCCCACTACTGAATTAGAATCATAATTAAGAATTATATCTATAGTTTGCCTGTTTTGTCTGTTCCATTTTAGCGTTTGGTTTTAAATTGCCACTCTCACTAGAATGGAACAGACATCAAATCAAAAAAATAATGAATAAAAAAAATACACTAATATCCATATCTTTACTTTTCCTGGCTGTATCTGCATGTAAAAATCAAGATCATACCTACAATGAAATATTAGCAATAAAAGATTTTGGTTCTCCTATTGCTCTTACAGGAGATAAGGTTGCCAGCATTACAAATGAAGTTCCCCTCTATGGTTTGACAGATTGTGGAGATTACCTTTTATCGAGAATCACAACTAAACAGACATACGCCTTTAAATTGATACGAAAATCGGATTTTCAGGAGATACTTTCGATCTGTCCATTGGGGGAAGGGCCTGAAGAGTATTTCGATCCAACTGAATGCGAATATAGCTATTCAACAGATAATGTCTTAATTCTGGAATCGGACAAGTCACTCTTGAGGGAAATCAATATCACCGAAAGCCTACAGGCTGGTAACACTGTAGCCAAAAGTCAAAGTTCATACAGGAAATCTGGCAAACGTATTTGGAATTTGTTTGTCTCTAATTCTGGAAAGCAGTTAGCATATATATTAGAAAGTGGCTATTTCTCTTATTATGAAATACAGCCAGAAAAGCAGTTGTTAGAAAAAGACCTACGCTCGAATCCGATAAAGCTAGCTGAACTATACAAACCCAATGCTATATATATATCCCAAAGTCTTTCCACCTTTAATCCACAAAAAGGAGTTGCTTTTGTCTCTTATGAGAACTTGCGCCGATTTGATCTTATTAGCATAGACAAAGGGTTACTAAAAATCTTCTATTTTAATGAAAAAAAAACGCCCAATGAAGCAGCTGAAGCCATGGGAAAATTATACCAATGGTATAACTGGGACATCGCATCGACTAAAGAGTATATCTATCTGGGTTATGCATTGGAAGAGAGGAAGAGTGAAGAGGAAGAGTTGGAACAGACACATATCCTCGTATTCGACTGGGAGGGAAATCCCGTCAAGCATCTCGTACTACCAATTCCGGCAAAAAGTTTTGCCGTAAGTCAGGATGGCAAGAAGCTCTACACCCTAAACGAAAGTGAGACCCAACCGAACTCCATCAGCGTGTACGATATTAAATAGGGAATTTCTCATTTGTTTTTTATCCCTTTCGGGATACGTTTGAATAACGTACAAAAATGATGTGTTTATGAATATCAAAACCAAACCGAGTATTTTGACTCTTAGATTTAATCCATCGAATCTCAAGTGTTACGGATTACGTTTGCTGTGTATATGTTGAAAGAAATGAAAGTAAAACACATCCTATTTGCCATATTGCTCCAAACAGTGCTTTTTTCATGTACAGCTAAACCTGAGATGGAGGAATTAGTTACTGCCGAGGACTTCACTATGGGAAGCCTTGAAGGAGGGGTAAAATTTGTATTGCCGGATTCTTTGTTTACCGCCTATGCATTGGATGATGTGGGCGATTATTTGCTTGCTATGGTGCCGGACAGGCCTTATCACTATTATCTACTTGATAAGGCTGATCTCTCTATCGTGACAGGATTGTGCCCACAGGGAGAAGGGCCGGAAGAGTATTTGTCTCCCAGTGTCACTTACAATGCGGACGAGAATACACTGACTCTGATGGAACGAGATAGATCGAGACTCTCCATAATAGATATTGCTGCCAGTGCGGCTCAGAAAGAGACTGTCGTGGAAGCGCAAACGAGTTTTGCGAAAACAGGGAAAGCCGTATTTCGTGTATTTGGCACACGTTCACCCTATCCAGCTTATATCTTGGAAGGGATGACGTTCGGGCTGTATTCGCTTGTGCCGGACAAGCAGTTGCAAGAGACCGATCTGTTATTGACGCCTGTGAGGTTACCCGAATCTCTCCAGAGGGCATCGCTTTATATGACGCAAACTACACATGTATATAGTAGCATTAAGCATACCTTGTTTGCTGCCAACCTCTACTTCCCCCGTATAGATCTGATCGATACGGAAAGCCGTGGGGTCCGCAACTTTTATCTTAACAGCAAAATTGAACCGGAGAAAGCCGCAGAAGGAGATAGGGTTTCCTATGTATGGGGAATAGCAGGAACAGAACGATACGTGTATGTGGGTAGCACTAATCGCCCAAATGCGATGATGGGGGATTGGGAGCAAAAAGAAATCTACGTATTCAATTGGGAAGGACGCCCCGTGAAGCGATATAAGCTTCCACGATCGGGTAGTTCTTTTACTGTCGACAATCAAGATAGCAAGCTCTATGTGCTGATTCAGGACGAAGAGGGAACAGGGGTCTACAGATACGACATCAAATAAGAAAGTACAAAAAAAAGCCATGCAGCTATCCGGATACAGAGTAGTATGGTTGCCATTTATATTCTTGATGGCACTGAGCGTAGTAGGATGTAATGGTGGCAAGAAAAAGACTGCCGATACATCATCAGGTGAGGATATGGAACTATTCACCTCGGGTGGAGATACCATCGATGTGCAGATCGCCGAACTCAAGCTCGGGCCTTTCGACAGACAAATAGTGAGCCATGGAAAACTGCGTGCTCGCGAAACAGCTGTCTTGCAGTTCGAGGACAGCCGGCAACCGCTCCATCGGCTCTATGTCCGCAACGGACAGCATGTAGTGCAAGGGCAAAAAATAGCTGCCATCGACGATCGTAGAGCTTTGCTCGAGGTACAAAAGAGTGAAGACGAATTCAAGCAGCGCGAGCTGGATTTGCAGGATGTATTGGTCGGCATGGGTTATTCTCCCCATGACAAATCCGATATTCCTGCGGACAAATTGGCCCTGGCCTGCATCAAAAGCGGATACAACATAGCCGAAAGCAACTACAAACAAGCCCAACTCCGACTAAAGCATGTATGTCTGACTGCACCCATCAGCGGTGTGGTCGCCGATCTGCATGTACAGGAGCATATCATACCCGAATCCGGCAAACCCCTCTGTCGCATCATCGGAGACAGTGGTTTCGAGGTAGTCTTCGAGGTGTTGGAGAGCGAACTTAGTGCCATCCGAACAGGCGAACGAGTGGAAATCCGTCCCGTAGCGTTGAGGGACGTAACGGCCGAAGGCGTTTTACAAGAGATCAATCCTTCCGTAGACGATCGTGGTATGGTACAGGTGTCCGCCGGCCTGCGGAATCCTTCCAAGAACCTTTTGGACGGCATGAATGTAGAAGTACGGATCAATCAGCGTATGGAGGAGCGTATGGTAATTCCTAAGAGTGCCGTGGTACTCCGTTCGGACAAGCCGGTAGTATTTTCCGTTCGTAATGGCACTGCTGCATGGAACTATGTGGATATAGAAGCTGAGAATGCCGAGAACTATTGTATCGTGAGCAAGACGCTCAAGCCGGGTGAGATGATAGTTGTAGACGGCAATGCCAATCTGGCACACAAGACTCCTGTGGCACTCCGCCGATAGAGAAGAAGACTAATCGTAAAAGCTCCATACCTACGTGATACGCTTTTTAGTCAAGCATCCCGTCTCCGTCATCATGTCCTTCCTCCTATGTTTCATATTAGGAGTGGCGGCTTATTTCTTCCTGCCGGTTTCCCTCCTTCCGGACATCGCTATTCCGGAGATAACGGTCAGGATCGACAGCCCGGGACATTCGGCAAGAGAGATAGAAGATGCAGCAGTCAGTCCACTACGCAACCGCCTGCTCCAAGTGGGTGGGCTGTCGGACATCAGAAGCGTAAGCAGGGATAACCATGCCTTCATTCGCTTAAGGATGAATTACGGAGTGGATACGGATCTTGCCCTGATCGAAGTGAACGAGAAAGTGGATGCAGCTATGGGAGCACTCGGCAACAGGATCAAGCGTCCTGTTGTGCTCAAAGAAAATGCCTCGGACATCCCCGTTTTCTACCTGAATATATCCTTGCGCGATGGCGCTGACGAAGAAGCCGGATTCCAACAGCTAAGCGAATTCGTGGAAGAAGTGGTTCGCCACCGTTTGGAGCAATTCCCCGAAGTAGCCATGACGGATATGACCGGCACCGTAAGCAGAGAACTGAGGATCATCCCGGATCGTCCGAAACTGCTCTCTCTCGGCTTTACCCTTAGCGATATAGAGAGGGCTATAAGAGGAGGCAATATCTCTGCCACGCAGATGCAAATAGAGGACAGGCAACTCGTTTTCAGGGTGAATCTGAACAACAAGCTCGGCAGTATCGATGACATACGTACACTATATGTCCATCATGGCGATCGCTTTGTGCCGCTGCACATGTTGGCAGACATCCGCGAAGAGGTAGCACAACCTCGTGGCTACTCCATCATAGACGGTAGGCGTGCTATTTCCCTTGCAGTGATCAAGCAGTCCGATGCCTCGATGCAGAGTTTGCGCAAGGCCGTATCGGTATTGACAGGTGAGCTGCAGGCGAAGCATCCCGATATGGTATTCGACATCAATCGGGATCAGACGGAACTGCTGGATTATACGATTTCCAATCTGTCCGGCAGTCTGCTGATCGGTTTCTTCCTTGTCTGTGCAGTGACGCTCCTGTTCATGGGAGATTTTCGCTCTTCGGCGGTGATCGGCATCGATATGTTCGTCGCGCTGGTATGCAGCCTGTTCTTCCTGTACCTCTTCGGCCGAACACTGAATATCATTTCCCTGTCGGGGCTGATCATGGCATTAGGACTGATGATAGACAACAGTATAGTCGTCACCGATACGATCACCTATTACCGCCGAACGGGACTGTCTACCGAAGATGCCTGCGTGAAAGGGACAAAAGAGGTAATCACCCCACTCCTCAGTTCGGGACTCACCACCATAGCGATTTTCCTCCCCCTTGTATTTCTTAGTGGAGTGGCCGGCGTGTTGTTTCTGGACGAAGCCATAGCCGTTTCCGTCGGGCTGTTCACTTCGTACATAACAGCCATCATCCTCTTGCCGGTCAATTACAAACTATTCTATCCCTTCGGCTATCGTGATAGAAAGGAGACATTGTTGTATCGTATAACGACTGCATCCAACACGGGTCTCAATCGATTCTACGATTCGGGACACTCCTTTCTTCAGAGGCACAGCACTATACCGCTGATCCTGTTCGTGGTAGCCATACCCCTCTGCGCCGGACTTTTCCTTTTGATCGAAAAGAAACAAATGCCGGCACTCCCTCACACAGAGACAACGGCTACCATCGACTGGGGAGAACCCGTAAGCGCGCAGCTGAACAGGCAGCGTAGCGAGGAACTGCTTGCCCGGATGCAACCCTTCCTGCGTCAAGGTGCTGCCTATGCAGGGGAACAACAGTTTCTATTCAATGGCAGCCAAGACATCGCAGATACCGAAACGGTGCTTCATCTCAAAGCAGAGGACGAAAAAGGCATCGAGCGAGCTGAAGCAGAACTGCGCAAGCATATCGGCGGTAAATATCCTAAAGCGCAGTTGGAGATAACCCCTGCGGCATCCATATTCGACCGCATCTTCGATACTCGCGAACCCGAACTGCTTGCACGCCTTTACCCTGCTTCGAAAGAGGAACTGACTGTCGAGAAGGTGCAGCAGCTCACCCGATCGATAGGTTCAGCCACGAAGGAATCGGCTGCTCCCATCCGCATAAGCGACCAAATAGATCTGTCCATCGACATGCGTCTGCTACACCTCTACGGCATAGATATGTCATCTGTGAAGCAAGCCTTGCAGACGGCTTTTCACCAAAATGAAATCATCGAACTGACGGCTTCCAAGCAGCATCTGCCCGTCATCCTGACGGACAAATCGCAACCCATAGAGGATATTTTGCGAATGACCTTCGTTCAAGGTTTTTCCCCCGACAAGAAAAGCGAGTCCTCCATCCCTCTTGCATCTCTAATGACCGTAAACCGGAGTAAAGGGCTGAAAGAGATTGCAGGAGGCAAGGGCGGTGAATATCTGCCATTGGCCTATGAAAGTCCGGACGCTCCGGAGAAAATTATGCAGCAGACGTGGGACATCATCGATAAGGAGAAAGGCTGGCATGTAGACTTCGCAGGATCATTTTTCAGCAACAGGCAAATGATTCGAGAGCTGAGCTTCGTTTTGCTGCTCTCTCTACTGCTCATGTACTTCACTCTGGCTGCTCAGTTTGAGAGTTTGCTACAGCCTGTAATCGTCCTGATGGAGATACCGATCGATATAGCCCTTACCCTGCTTGTCCTTATACTCACGGGCAATACACTCAATCTCATGAGTGCCATCGGTATAGTGGTCGCATGTGGGATCATCGTCAATGACTCCGTTTTGAAACTAGACATGACCAATAATCTGAGACGACAGGGTATGCCCCTCCAAGAAGCCATCCATACGGCAGGAGCGAGACGGCTCCGCTCCATCGTCATGACCAGCTTGACCACAATCATTGCCCTGGTGCCCACGCTCTTCGCTTCGGACTTCGGCTCTTCGTTACAGAGACCTCTGGTTATCGCTCTTATCAGTGCCATGTTTTTCGGCACACTCGTCAGTCTTTTTGTAATTCCGCATATTTATGCTTTCATCTATAGCAAACGCTCGCATGAGATCAGTGAAGAAAAGTAAGCTCTCCCTTCTATTCCTCTTGTTTTGTACTCCGCTCTTGGCTTGGGGACAGAGGTCGGGTGTACTACAAGTAAGCATAGATGACATAGTGACAATGAGTCGACACAATACCCCCGGGGAACAGCAAGCTCGCAACCGGTTTCTGTCCGAATACTGGACATACCGCCAATTCCTTGCCAACCGAAAGCCACGGGTTTCTCTCGAATCCATACCAGTTTCTTACAGCAGGAGCTACATCAAACGATACAACTCTGCATTGAATATAGACGAATACCGCCCATCCACCACTTGGAACTCTTCGGTAGGGATCAATTTGGAGCAAAACATCGACTTCCTTGGCGGTACTTTCTCTCTCAGTAGCGATTTGTCCTACATGAAGAATATAGGAGATCCCGGCTACAAACAATACAATGCCGTTCCCGTAGCTATCAGATACAGCCAAAGCCTACTGGGATATAACGAATTCAAGTGGGAGAAAAGACTGGCTCCGCTGCGCTACAAAGAAGCTGACAAGACCTTTGTCAAAACGCTGGAAGAGAACACCTACAAGATACTGGTCGCCTACTTCGACGTAGCTATGGCAAAAGAAGAATATGCCATGGCTATGGAAAACGTGAGCAATAGCGATACGCTCTACAGACTGGGGGAAAAGCGTTTTGCCATAGCCTCCATTTCCAAATCGGACTTGCTGGCTCTCAAACTCGACAAACTCAATGCAGGCAACAGCCTGCTACATGCCCGAACGGCACTCAGAAAGAGCTATTCTTCTCTGATCAATCTATTGGGCTTGCCGGAGGATACCGAAATAGATCCGATGCTGCCTGCATCCGTACCTGAACTCAGGATCTCGCGAGAGCAGGCAATCGAATCGGCACGCAAGAACAATCCGGAGCTATTGCAGGCCACGAATAATCTGATCCGGTGTGAACAATCGGTGACAAAAGCATCATTGGAGCGATGGTTCAGTGTAGACTTATCGGCCGGTATCGGCTTCAATCAGGTGTCGGAAGCCTTCGCCGGTGTCTACAAACATCCGTTGCGACAAGACATGGTCTCCATATCTCTGAGTATTCCTCTCATCGACTGGGGCATGAAAAGAGGGAGATATAATATGGCCAAAAGCGACTACCGCGTAGCTCTATCCGACATGCGATTGAAAGAAACAGATCTCCTCCGCGACATAGCCATCACCATCGACGAGATCGAAATGGAGACCGACCTATTCAAAGCCGCAGAGGAGGCTGTGCAGCTGGCAAAGGAGTCGTACTCCTATGCCCGGGAGCGATTTGTCCTCGGCAAAGGGAGCCTGAACGATATGCTCTTGGCGCGAAGCAGAAATGCCGAGGCTCGCAAAAATGCGATTCTATCGATGAAAAACTTCTGGCTCAGCTACTACAAACTAAGGATGCTGACGCTGTATGACTTCATCGACGGACTGGATCTGACTGCACCCGTATCGGAAGAGTAGTCACCGGGCGATCGAAGAAAAGGAGAAGAGAAGAAAAAGATGAAAGAGTCTGCACGCAAAACCTCTTCATTCACCGTCATAGTCGTCTTCGTATGCTTGACGTTGATAGGACTGGCGTTGGGCAGCCTGCTTCCTGTCAAACTCCATCCGGATCACAGTATGCCGGAGCTAACGATCTCTTTCAGTATGCCGAAAGCATCGGCCTCTCTGGTGGAATCCGAACTTACCTCTCCTCTTGAAAAAGCTTTGTCCGGTGTCCCCGGTCTTACGGGCATATCCTCCCATTCGAGCGATGGGATGGGTGTGATACGGTTGAGATTCGACAAATATGCGGATATTGAAAGAGCGCGTTTCGAGGCCTCTACCCGTATCCGTTCGATCCGGTCCGAATTGCCTCATACGACCGGCTATCCCACGATTCGCACGGGGCGCACCTCCGACCAAGATGCCAAAACCGTTCTATCCTATTCCATAGGCGCACCTCATGCCTCCTCGGATATTGAGGCAGAAGTGGACAGACACATCCTTCCTCTGCTCAGGGAGGTGGATGGTATAGGCGACATCATTCTTACCGGCGGCCGGAAACAAGAGTACCTTTTGGCCTACGATCCCGAACAAATCAGAGTCTTAGGGATCAGTCCCGATGACATAGCTACGGCTATCGGCTCGCACTTTCGAAACGATTTCATCGGTTTGGCCGGAATACCCGACTCCGTCGGAGGAGAGAGCCATATCCGCATCCGCCTGTTAGAAGAGGCGAACGACACTTTCGATCTCTCCCGTATTTTCGTTCTTGCCAAGGACAATTCTCTGATTCCGATCAGTCGGCTGCTGACGGTAAGACAGAAAGAGATTCCCCGACGGGAATATTACAGAGTAAATGGGCTGAATAGCATCTATCTTCGAATCCTATCTTCTTCGTCCGCCAATCAGATAGCACTCTCCAAGCAAATAGACCGAATCATGGATGATATCCGAAGGGAACTTCCTCCAGGTTATCGGATAACCAAACTCTTCGATTCGGCCGAGAGTATCACCCTGGAACTGAACAATATATTTGTGCGATCCGGTATCACCATCCTCCTCCTACTGCTGTTCACACTGATCACCACGCGCAACGTGCGCTATATGGCTACGGTGACCATCAGCCTGATCGCCAACGTAGCCATAGCCTTTGCTTTCTATTACCTTTTCGGCTTGGAAATACAGCTATATACGCTTGCTGCCATTACGATCTCTTTGAGTTTTATCATAGACAACAGCATTGTCATGATCGAGCACCTCCTTCGGAGAGGCGACAGGTCGGCCATCACAGCCATATTGGCGGCTACGCTTACTACCGTCTCGGCTATGATTATCGTCTTCTTCCTGCCCGAAGCACAGCAGAAGAACCTCGGAGATTTTGCTCGCGTCATTATCATCAACCTCTGTGTATCCATCATCGTAGCTCTCTTCCTCGTTCCGGCCCTGTTCGAACGTCTCTCTTTCTCTTCCCGACGAACAAGTCGCTCCCCACAAAAGAAAGTCGGAACCATTCGTATGCTTTCGTTTTACAGCACTCTCTCCTCTTTCTTGTATCGACGCAGAAGATGGGTTTTCATCGGATTTGTCTTCCTCTTCGGTCTTCCCCTTTTTCTGCTTCCTAAAGAATTAGAGGGCGATACCGACTTAGCCCGACTATACAACGATACGATAGGCTCTACTGCTTACAGGAAAATCCGCCCCTATACTGATGTTGTATTGGGAGGATTTCTCCGCCCTTTCCTCATGCAAATATCCTCCGGATCGGAAAAGAAATGGGAGAAGCCCGTGATCCAAGTAAATGTGAAAATGCCGGCAGGCAGTACCGCCGATGCTACGAACGAGTATGTGACCAAGCTGGAACGATTCCTCGCTCAAGCCAACGGGATTTCTTACTTCGAAGCCTCGGTGACAGGGGAGAGAGCGGCATCGATCGGCATCCATTTCAAAGACAGCCACGCTCGAGGCAATTACCCTTACGATCTGCACCAAGGTCTGATCGGTCGGATATTGAGTATCGGGGGTGGTTATTGCAGGACGTATGGACTGGAAAATGTGTCTTTCAGCAACATCCGTGAGAAAGAATACGGCTCGAATGCTATCAAGCTCACGGGGTACAACTACGATGTCCTGCTCGCTCAGGCACGACTCGAAGCTACACGACTGTCCGCCAAAGCGGCAATACGCAATGTCAGCATTGCTCCGAACCGCTACTCTCTGTCCGAGGAGCAGGAGCTACACCTCAGCTCCTATGGAGGGAGTCATGCGTCTCACGGCATCAGTCCGCACGACTTGGTGGCGGCCGTCAATGAACAGAGCCGGACGGAACAGCCTCTGCCGGAAATCTTCCTTGATGGGCAGCCCGTACAATTAGCCATGGCAGCACGAACCTACTATGCCGGTAGCAAATGGATGCTGGAGAATAGCCCCTTATATGTCGGAGGCAAAACGATAAAGCTCAAAGACTATGGCGAGATGCAAGTAGTGCCACAACCGCAAGCTATCGTGAGGGAAAATAAAAACTACGTCCTGTACCTCTTGTACGATCACATGGGTACATTCAGACAATCACAGGCTTTCAAAGAAAAGGAAATACAACGGCTCAATGCCGAACTACCCATAGGATACAAGGCGATGGAGCCGGAATACAAAGAATGGGAAGATGAGAGAGGAAGGTCGATTTGGGCTTTGATCGGCATTGTCGTACTGATTTTCTTCATCACGAGTATTCTGTTCGACTCTTTGTACTACGCTTGGGTCGTAGTCAGCATCATTCCCATCTCATTCATAGGCATCTTCATCGTTTTTTCGGCCTTTCGGCTTCCCTTCGAGGAGGGTGGTTTCGCAGCCATGATTCTCCTCTGTGGGATAACGGTCAATGCATCCATTTATCTGATCAACGACTATCTGCACCAGTGCCGCAAGCATCCTTCCGTCACCTTCCTCGACGCTTATAAGCGCGCCGTCTGCAACAAAACGTTCGCCATAGTGCTGACAGTAGTGTCCACTATTCTCGGCTTCGTCCCATTCGTCGTCGATCGGGGAGCTTCGCTCTTTTGGCACTCGCTTTCGATGGGGGTGATATTCGGACTGCTCTTCTCTACACTGATGATCTTCCTGATCCTGCCCTGTTTCTTAGGTCGGGATGGAAAAGTATTAAGGTAAGCACGACAAAAGACTGCTAACAGGCATTGCCATCTTCCGGCACAAACTTGCCCCGAATTGCAGGACGCTTTATCTCTATTCCGGTCGGCTCCCGCGCCGAAATTATCTCACTTATAGTCCCACAAAATGCGGCGCGTAAACTTTTCTGTTTTGGCGCGAGAAGTGAAAAGTTCTCGCGCCAAAACGAAAAAAATCTCGCGCCGTTTTTCCGGAAAACACGGACGACAATCGGATCATTTTTGGTTCGTGTTTCCTTCATCACAGGTTGCAGGCCGGGATACCGGATCAATGGAAAGCTATGATACTTTCAGGCCGTGCACGCTGTACTATGGTTATCCGAATAAGGCGACTCTTCCACAGAACAAGCTCACCGCTCTTAGTACTGGAACGTGATACCCAAAGTGGGTAGCAGGACGCCGGTTGACTGTTTGAGCCATTTCATTTTATATCGTTGTTCTGCGAGAGGTGCATCGGGATTCTCAATGATGCCCGTACTTAGGAGCACATCCGGTTGCTTGAGCTTGCTGACCGTTACATTCTGCAAATCGAGATAGAGACCGAGGGTACACTTATCCCAATAGAACATCTTGTCTATACGAATATCGACCTGACCGAAAGGGCGAAGACGCTCCTGATTGTATCGCGAATAGTCGAAGTAAGGTTTGCCCTGAGCATTCCAGGCCGATACAAGAGAGGATTTCTCCTCATCGTATGGAGTATAGGGCGCACCTCCGATACAACTCACTTTCATACCTATGCTCCAGTCATAGGGAAGAGTATAGGTACCTCGGAGGTTGAAGATGTAGCGGCTGTCCCACGCAGAAGGAAGATACGCTGCAGAAGCATCATTGCGGTATTCGCTCTTGAAGAGAGTAAAGGAGGAGGCCAGATTCAGTTTCTTAGCTATGATCCACTTCATCATCAGTTCCGCTCCATATGAACGTCCTTCAGCAGTAGAGACCAGTTGTTCATTGCCGACGACTCCGTAGTCATTGCCTTTGCAGTTGAGCGGAATACCGTCTACAACCGAGAGAGGCATCCGGCTATAACCTTTGTAGAAGCCCTCCATCGAAACTTCGAGGGTATTGCCTTTTCGCCAGCTAAGTCCGAGTGTTCCCTGACTGACTTTCATGTAGCGCAAGCTGCTCTTATTGGCATATTCTCCCGTCTTGTCCTTGAATCCCAAAGCCGTGTATGCAGGCAATTGGTAGAATATGCCTGCATTGCCGCTCAACGACAGTTCGCGTGTCAGGTTGTACGACAGAGAGAGGCGAGGCGATAGCTGTTTGGTCAGGTCGTTCATCAAAGATGAATAGTTGTTGGCATCGGTTCTCAAACCGAATGAAGCTGAAACGCGTCCGCCCATCATCGTCGAACTGACCGTACCGAAAAGCCCCCAGCGAACAAAGTTGAGGTTCGTATCGTAGTAATAGGTTTGTGCCTGGCCGGTAAATACGCGCTGGAAGGTAGTATTCGTGTAATGGCTGTGTTCCAAATTGGCACCGAAGTTGATCTTCCATTTTCGCAGTGTGGTCAGATTCTCGAAACGGAATTTCGTCTCCTGCTCGGAGGAGCGCAGACGAAGCATCAGATTCTCCGGAGAGCTTTCGTCGTTCTGCCAGTATTTCGTATTCCGATTGTTCATGTAGCTGTGGCTGAGAATCGCAGATCGGATGTGCACCCCTGCATAGTGGCGATAGACGGCACCCAAGGTGAATGTTTTTTGCTGGATTTTAGGGAAATAGCTCAGGATATACTCATTCTGCTCGCTATCGGCATCGGTATTGAGCTTCATATTATCCAAGCCTCCCAGTCCCAATACAGTAAGCTCGTGTGTAGCATCAAAGCGGGTTTTGAGTTTGAATTGAGCATCGGTAAAGGTCGGCAAGAAAGGCAGGCCGAGCGCATCGAACAGGAACTGGAGGTAGGATTGCCGAACAGAAACGAGATAGGATGTCTTCTGTCCGATATATCCGGTGGAAGCCAGAGAAACCTCCGATGCTCCGACTGTGGCTTTGATGGAATTGGCATCCAGCTCTCCATCGCGAAGCCTGAAGTCCAGAACCGAGCTGAGAGCATTGCTCCTGTCTGCCGGGAAGGAGCCGGTATAGAATTTCACTTCCCGAATCAGGTCTGCATTCAGGATTCCGACCGGTCCTCCGGAAGCTCCCTGCGTGCTGAAGTGATTGATATTGGGAATTTCCACTCCGTCGAGGTAGTAGCGATTTTCCGAAGGAGCACCTCCACGAACAATGAGATCGTTGCGATAACCTATGGGAGAGAAGGCAACGCCGGGATACGACTGTACCACACGGGAAATATCCCTGTTGGCTCCGGGGCTTTTCTCGATCTCCTGCAATCCGATGACTCGCAGGCTGACAGGGCTTTCCGCACTACGGCGGAAAGTCGATGCCGTCACGGTGATACTCTTAAGCTCGGTCAAATCCTCCTCCATCTCCACAGAGATATTCAGATCTTTGTTGGACAACATGTATTCCGGCGTAACAACCGAAATGTAACCTACGGCCGTAACCTGCAGAGAATAGATGCCGGGAGGAACATTCTCGATCGTAAACTTGCCCTCGGCATCGGTGATGGCACCTTTGCTCAGGCCTAAAATAATCACATTGACATACTCCAGCGGTTTTCTACTCGATTTGTCGATCACAGTTCCCCGTAACTGATGCACTTGCTGTGCCACAAGAGTGGAAACGATGGAACTCAAAAGAAAAAGAAGGATGAGAGCTCTTTTCATAAATTAAAAATGTTGAACAGAGACAAAGATAAGAAAACGTATACACCAAATTCTTTGAAATTGGTACGGCCTCGTATTTTCTGACAAGAGGATTGGCAAATAGATACCTTTGCAACAAAGAAAAGATAGCCTGTATGAAACATCCTAAACGATACCGAGGAATGAAAAAGAGAACACTACAGATAGCCCTATTGCTTTTGGCATTGGCGGTTCAGGGATTTGCTGCCGGTGTGGAAAGACTGTCGGTGCCAAGTGCGTCGATGAATAAGGAGATTCCGGTACTCGTAATACTTCCGGATATAGCCTTGGCGAGCGAGGGGGGAGATTGCCCCGTGGTGTACCTGCTGCATGGTTATGGAGGAAATGCCGAAACGTGGCTAACCATTAAGCCGGACCTACCGCAGATAGCAGATCAAAAAGGAATCATCTTCGTTTGTCCCGATGCCCGGAACAGCTGGTATTGGGATAGTCCGATCGATCCGGCATTCCGTTACGAGACGTTTGTCGCTTCCGAGCTGGTCGAATATGTAGACCTCCATTACAAGACCGTTACCGACAGAGAGGGTCGTGCCATCACCGGACTCAGCATGGGTGGGCACGGTGCCTTATGGATTGCCTTTCGGCATCAGGAGACGTTCGGAGCCTGTGGCAGCATGAGCGGATGTGCAGATATTCGTCCTTTCCCGAAAAACTGGGAGATAAGCAGACGGCTTGGCTCTTTGGCCGAGAATCCGAAGCTATGGGATGAGTACACTGTGATCAACAACCTCGACAGTTTGAGAAGCGAAGCACTTGCTATCCTAATAGATTGCGGAGTGGAGGATTTCTTTCTGGATGTCAACAAAGAGCTGCACGCTTCGCTTTTGGCAAGGCAAATCGATCATGATTTTACCATCCGCCCGGGAGGGCACAACAGAGCCTATTGGCACAATGCCATAGATTATCAGATCTTATTTTTCGAAAAATACTTCCGCCGGTACAGCGAACAGCAGGTAGAATAAGGTCAAAAAAAGGATATTGGCAAAGCCCACTGCCTCTCAATTCGTGAGAGCAATGCACTCCGTACCGGGGAACAGAAGAAGATCGTCCAAAGAATAAACACGCCGTCCTGCCACTGAGATGGACGGCCGGATCGGTAGGAGAGAATCCGCCTTGAGCAATGCGGCAGCAACCAACTCGGTACAGTACAGCTCGGCATCGGAGGCCGAGTCAAAAGCAAAATCGAAAGGAACTTGACGTTCGCGATAGTCGAGAGCAGCTCTGACAAAGTGCGACAGGACGGAATCAGGAAGATGGGGACGATAGATACCTGCACGTCGCGAATGTACAAGGAATGAAGAGAGGCGTTCCAATGCGACTCCTCCATGTCCGCTGCTCGGATCTTCTTCGGTATGGATTACCGAACAACTATCTGTACCGGCATAAAGAATGATGCCGATATGGCTATACTCTTGTGCGGAGGAGGCTTTTTTCCTGAAAAGACCGGAATACCACGAAGTGCCTAAGCGACAGATAAGGTCGCCATCGCGCAGCTCTGTCCCTTCAGGGAAAACGGGAATAGAACCTCCGCCCTTTCCGCCCTGTGAGCATGCGCCGAGACAGAGCAGAAAGACCGAAGGAAGTATGTAGCGAGTGATGAATGCGCTAAGCCACGAAGCCGCGAATCCGAAGGGGGACTTATTTCCCGATCGCTTCATCGACAAGCCATTTGTTGTCGATATTCACCACATGCACCGTGGTTGTATCATCTTCGAAATCCAGATAGGTGACCCAAGCTTCCTTGTTAACAATGCTATCCTTGATGAAGGTGAATTTGTAGTTCGGTTTGGCTTCTCCGCCCAAAGCACTATACAGATCGACAAGTTTATTTGTGCGTTCCGTACAATACTTCTTGGCCTCTTCATATTTCTGTTTGGCCATGTTCTCCGAAAAGTTCTTTACAGCATCTTTCGGGCCGGACGATGAACAGCTGGCCATCAGGGCAGCGGCAAACAATGCCGCTACGATTTTCCATCTTTTCATATTAGAATTTTTACTTTTTAAGTATCAGTTGCTTAGCAAAGATAGCGAATATCCCTATCTCCTCATTCGTGCAGGTGACAATAATCGTCCGAAAAAAGGCCGAAAGGAGAGACAAGGCCGGTAAAATGTGGAGCCGGAATCAGGAGAAACATGGTTCCAAAAAATCTGAAAAATCGAACCAAAACAAAAACTTTTACGTTCGGGAATCTTTTTCTTTTGGCGCGAGTTCCAAAAAATTCCCGAACCATGTTTTTAGGGAGGTGTTTTGATTGTTTTTCGGCGCATGAAAAGGAAAAATGGTCAGCTCCCCTTCCTCCTCGCTCTTTTTCGTTTCCCCCCATGATACTGAAGTGCACCCCAAAAGTTTTATGTCTAACTTTTGGGGTGGACTTCATACAACAGGGGGCGCAGAGTTTTCGGATCGGACGGATTCGATCGGGAACTAAATCCGGCCGATTCTGTTTAACCATATGAGACGAAAACCTGTCGAATGGTGCCAATATGCAATCATGAATGTACCCTTTGAACAGAATCATCAACTTAAAAACAGTCAATTATGAAGACAAAAAGACTTTTTCTACTGGCGATCATTGCACTATGCAGCATTCATGCATCAATGGGGCTTGACCTCCAAAAACGAGTAAAAGGGAATGAGCAATTCGCCTCTGAAGAGCGTTTGGCAGAGCCTTTCAACAGCCTTTCGGCATCAGGCAGCATTGATATTCAGATCGAATACTCCCCCATACAGGCACCCCTCCGAATAGAAGCTGAGTCGAACATCATACCACTAATCAATACAACGGTAAAGAAAGGTGTCCTGAATATCGAATTCGAAAAAAAACGTTCCATATCGCCTAATGCTGCAGTGCGAGTTATCGTCAGTGTGCCGGAAATACAATCAGTCACACTGGGCGGTAGTGGCAATTTGATTTTCGGTTCCGGTTTCAACCAGCCCACCCTGAAAGTAACCATTAACGGTAGCGGCAGTATAAACTTCATCGATACAAAAGCGGCACAACTGGACATCGTACTCAATGGTAGCGGTGACCTTCGCGGCAGCATTTTTGCTCATAAGGATATACGCATGAACCTGAAAGGATCCGGCAATATCACCCTTTCTGTCGGTGACACCAAGACGATTCGGGCTGATATGAAAGGTAGCGGAGGTATTCAGCTCACCGGAAAAGCTTCGAACACGACGCTTAGGAGTTCTGGAAGCGGGATGTTCGACTGCCAGAGCCTGACGACAGACCATGCCGATATAAAAATGAGCGGAAGCGGCGGTGGCCGCCTTAGTGTGACGAAGAAAATCAGCGTCAATCTATCAGGATCCGCCGGCTTCACCTGCCATGGAAAGGCCAAGATTGGCTCTTACAAAATCGGGCGCTCTTCTTCATTCAGGATGCAACCGTAAGTCGTTACCTCTTAGCTCAATAGCTACTTACGCCCTCGCTAGATTAGGGTAAGGACGAAGAGCCGGAAAGAGTCAGGTTGCAGTTTTTGCTTCCTGACTCTTCTTTTTGTGTTTAGTTCATGATGAGAATGAAGAAGGAATGATTTTCCCCTTTTGGACGTAATCTTTTTGCTTGTGTTCGGATGAGAGATTGAGAAAAAGCGGCCCGGGATGTAACATTTCGAGGACTTGTTCGTCTTACTCATAGAACGACTAACTAAAAACTAATTGATCATGTGGACAAAAAGACTTCTCTTTCTTCTGATGACGGCAGCAAGCTTCAGCTTTGCTTCTGCTCAGTTCCTGTCATGGAAACGCATCAAGGGTAATAAAAAAGTACAGATAGAAGAACGCCATATAGGTCGATTCGATCGGCTTATTGTCAAGGGTAGCATGGAGGTAAAGGTACAGCAAGGGCCATCGGCGCAGCCCCTGACAGTAGAAGCAGAGTCCAACATCCTACCGCTGGTAGTGACCGCGGTAGAAGATGGTGTGCTCATCATCAAAATGAAATCGACGGCATCTATCTCCATTAATAAGGGTGTCCGAATCAGAGTGACTACTCCACATCTCACAGAAGCAGAGTTGCACGGAAGCGGCGACATTATTTTCTCCGGTTTGTTCCGCCAGCCATCCCTGCGAATCGGACTGTTCGGAAGCGGCGACATCACTTTTGCCAATGCTACGATAGCTAACGATCTAGACATCAGTCTTAGGGGAAGCGGCGATGTGCGGGGCAAAATCTTTGCCGGTAGGAATGCTGTCCTTTCTCTGACCGGTTCGGGTGACATAGACGTTTCGCTGGGCCTTCCTCAAAGTGTTCGGGCCAATCTCAGCGGAAGCGGAGATATCAAGATAAAAGGGGAGACGGCTTATGCTGCACTCCAATGCAATGGAAGCGGAGACCTCGAGTGTCGCCATCTCCTTGCTCGCCAAGCCGACGTGAGGATCCATGGTAGTGGCGATGGTAAACTCGCAGTTGCCGAAAAATTGGATATCAACCTGTCAGGATCGGCCGGTTTCGTATGCTATGGTCGGCCTGCGATCGGTGTGTACCGGGTCAGTCGCTCTTCCTCTTTTAGCACAGTCCCTTGAAGGAAATAATAGCACCATAGTTTAGAACTTTTCATAGACGCGAGCAGCAATAGGGCGAGGTACTCCTTCGGAGAGTATTCTCGCCCTTGCTTCATTCGGACAGGATAGCGATCGATTTTAGGACTTAAAAGGATAATGGGATAAGAATATTTTTATCTTTGCGACTCAACTTAGCCAGAAAAAATGCTCCGCAATGCCATAGCTTTGTGCTAAATATAAGCACCTTTTTCCCGCAAAAGGATACCGGGAGCATATAAACAACAACTATAATTATCCTATTTATGAAGAAAAAGAACTTTTTGTTTCTTGGCATTTTTGTTGCCTTGCTGACTTTCATCGGCAGCATGCATGCACAACAGGCCAAAGATTATTTCAATTTTGAAGAACGGGGCGAAGCCTACTTCTCATTCAAAGTGTCTGATAGGGCCGTTCTACAAGAGCTGGCTCTGATCATGTCCATCGACGAGTTTGACCCCGTAACCAATGAAGCCATTGCCTATGCCAGCGAAGAGGAGTTCGAGGCATTCCTGCGCTATGGGCTCAAGCCTACATTCTTGACTCCTCCATCCATGCAGCGCGCTGTCGAGATGTTCGACTACCGCTCAGGAGAAAAATACGAATGGAATGCTTACCCCACCTATGAAGCCTATATCAGCATGATGGAAGAGTTCCAAACAAAGTATCCATCACTTTGTACTACTTCCGTCATTGGCAAGTCCGTGAAGGATCGTAAACTGATGATTTGCAAGCTGACGTCCTCTGCCAATACAGGGAAAAAGCCTCGCGTGCTCTATACTTCTACGATGCACGGAGACGAAACGACCGGATATGTGGTACTGCTCCGACTCATAGACCATCTGCTGTCGAACTACGAATCCGATCCGAGGATTAAGAACATTCTGGATAAAACGGAAGTATGGATCTGCCCTTTGACCAACCCCGACGGAGCATACAGAAAAGGAAATCATACAGTGCAGGGTGCTACTCGCTACAATGCAAACAATGTCGATTTGAACCGTAACTTCAAGGATGATGTAGCCGGCGATCACCCCGATGGAAAACCCTGGCAGCCGGAGGCAATCGCATTCATGGATTTGGAAGCGAGGGTTCCTTTTGTTCTTGGCACCAATATACATGGCGGTACCGAGGTGGTAAACTATCCATGGGATAATAAAAAAGAAAGACATGCAGACGATGAGTGGTACAAACTGATCAGTCGCAACTACGCAGCCGCTTGTCAGAGTATTTCCCCCGGCTACATGACCTCCGAAACCAATTCGGGAATCATCAACGGTTCAGACTGGTATATGATTCGAGGAAGCCGTCAGGACAATGCGAACTATTTCCATCGCCTGCGAGAAATTACCCTTGAAATCAGCAACACCAAATTGGTGCCGGCCTCTCAACTTCCAAAGTATTGGAACTACAACAAGGAAGCACTGCTCGCATTGATCGAAGAGGCTATGTACGGGATACATGGTACAGTGACTTCCGCCGCGAACGGACAGCCTCTCAAATGCCAGATCATGATAGAAAACCATGACAAGCGCAACTCCGATGTATATTCGGACGCTACCACGGGCTACTACGCACGTCCTATCAAAGCCGGTACTTATACGGTGAAATACAAAGCCGAGGGTTATCCTGAAGCGACCCGTACCATTACTATCAAAGACAAAGAGACCGTCATCATGGACGTTGCATTGGGTAACTCGGCTCCTCTGCCCGTACCTGATTTCACTGCTTCTCCTATGACCATCTCGGTAGGCGAAACCGTCCAATTCCAGGATCTAACGACAAATAACCCCACGAATTGGGAGTGGACGTTTGAAGGCGGACAGCCTGCCATGAGTACAGAGCAGAATCCGCTCGTGTCCTATAATCATCCCGGTCAGTACGATGTTACGCTCAAAGTGTGGAATACAAGTGGTTCCAACACGATTACGAAAGAAAAATTCATTACTGTCAATGTCGTTATGCCTGTAGCTGAATTCGTCGGTACCCCGACGGAAATAGAAGAGGGTCAGACGGTATCTTTCCAAAACCAATCCACCAACGCCACCAACTACGTATGGATATTCGATGGCGGCACTCCCGCTACCAGTGAAGAAGAAAACCCGACTGTGCTTTACAGCAAAGCCGGCCAATATGATGTAACCCTCAAGGCCATCAATCCTTCCGGTGAAACAGTGAAGAAGAAGCCCAAATACATCAAGGTCAAGAAAGCTCCGGTCCCTGCTCCGGTAGCCAACTTCGAAGGAACGCCTCGAAAAATAAAGAAAGGAGAGACAGTTTCTTTCAAAGACCTTTCCACGAACAATCCCACATCGTGGCTTTGGGTGTTCGAAGGGGGTTCTCCTGCCACCAGTACAGAGCAAAATCCGGTGATCACCTACAATGAAACAGGTAAGTACGATGTACAGCTGACGGCTACCAACGAGGGCGGAAGCAATGTAAAGAAAGCAGAAGACTACATCGAGGTTATCGTTAACGACGCCATTCAGGACGTAGTGGCGAAAACCGGTATCATCATCCGTCCGCAAAACGGAACGAAGCAAATCGTCATAGAGGCTAACACTCCTATCAAAGCGATTGTTCTCTACGATATTAACGGACGAACTGTGCTCAAAACCAACCCCAACGAGCTTCGCTCGACGATAGATCTGTCAGCACTGTCTGAAGGTATCTACACCATCAGCATCAAGACGAAGAAAGCGACTCGCACGGAAAAGATCCATATCGGATAATCCGAAAAGCCTCCATACGAGAAAGGGATGCCCGGCCGGGCATCCCTTTTCTTTTGTCTTCGTGTGAGCATATCCGGCATTATTCGGCCGATGTAGGGTAGAGCAGATACTTCTTTCGCATTTTGCGGTATTTGTCGAGATCCGGTTGCCATGAAGCTCTGATCCGCTCCTCTGTCCAGCCTTTTTCGATCTGCTGAGCCAACTCTTTCGTTCCGGCCAGAAGGTTGAACATCTGTCTCCTGTTCACAAACTTGATACCCTCCTGCTGAGCAGTCCGATAGTAACGGATCAGCAGCTGTAGAGACAAGCCCTGCGGAGCTTTTTCACTCCGGAGATCCACTCCGTAACAGCTTCTTCCTTTATAGAGAGGATTGCTATCCATACCGCGAATAGGTCGTGGGACGAAAACAAAAGACCCGAACCTTTTATTCGGATAACCCAAAACTTCAAAAGGGAAATCCGTACCTCGCCCGACACTCATGATCGTAGCCTCGAACAGGCAGAGCGAAGGATACCAAGCTATGGCATTGGCCGTCGGCAGATTGGGACTCGGCTTCACCGGCAAGGTGTACTCCTGTCCATGCTTCCAGCCCAGCATCGGAACCACTGTCAGATCGCACTTCATTCCCTTCCTGCCCAGCCAGCCCTCGCCGTTGATCATATCGGCCAGCTCTCCTATCGTCAGTCCATGAAGAATAGGCAGCGGATCCACTCCGACAAACGAACGGCAATCATCTTGCAAGATGGGACCATCCACATAGTCGTTCGGATTAGGCCGATCGGTAACGATCAGCTTTTTCCGCTCCTCGGCACAGGCTTCCATTACATAGTGCAGCGTACTGATATAAGTAAAGAAGCGAGTGCCGACATCCTGCATATCGAATAGCAGCACATCGACGTCGGCCAACATGCGAGGAGTAGGCTTCTTATTTTTGCCGTAGAGCGAAACGATAGGGATTCCCGTCCTGACATCCCGTTCATCCTTGACCGCTGCCCCGGCGTCGGCATCTCCACGGAAGCCGTGTTCAGGCCCTAAGACCTTGACGATATTGACTCCCTGCCGAAGCAGATTGTCAAGAAGATGTTCCCGTTCTGTGCCCACCACGCTCGTAGCATTAGCCACCAGTGCCACGCGCTTGCCTCTGAGAAGAGGCAGGAGCAGCTCTGTCCTCTCCGCGCCGACAACTACTCGCACCTCCTCTCCCGGAGCTGGCACCGAAATCTCCGGCTCCGAATCAGCAGTCTGACTCCTGACCTCCTCACTCCTCGATGAATGCGCTGCCCCTGCAACTTGGCAACCGGTATGGGCTGAAAACGACATTAGCCCGCTGATGCAGGCTAATGCGATAGAATATTTGCGAAAAAAGCGAGGGATCATTTGCCTTCGTTTACTCGTCGATGATCTTCCAAGAAAGCTTTCAATCCACTATCCGTAAGAGGGTGCTTGAGCAGACCCTTGATGGCGTTGAGTGGGCAGGTAGCCACATCGGCACCGGCTTCGAGGCACTGAATAATGTGCTGCGTATGGCGGATGCTGGCAGCAAGTACCTCCGTCTCGTAACGATAGAATCCGAACATCGCTACGATATTCTCCACCAGCTTGACGCCATCGCTGGCGATGTCGTCCAATCGGCCGACGAACGGCGACACATACGAAGCTCCGGCTTTGGCGGCGAGCAGGGCCTGGCCTACGGTAAAGACGAGCGTACAGTTGGTACGGATACCCTTATCGCTGAAGTATTTGATAGCCTTGATACCTTCGGCCGTGCAAGGCACCTTAACCACGATCTGCGGATGCAGAGCGGCCAACTCCTCGCCCTCGCGAATCATACCTTCGTAGTCCGTAGCTATCACTTCGGCACTCACATCTCCATCGACGATCTCACAGATAGCCAAGTAGTGCCTCATGCAATTATCCTTCCCACTAATACCCTCTTTCGCCATCAGAGACGGATTGGTAGTAACGCCGTCCAAGACACCCATGTCGTTCGCCTCGCGAATCTGATCCAAATTAGCTGTGTCGATAAAGAATTTCATCGCTGTATCCTCTTTGTTAGATATTGATATTTAGTTTTTACAACTGCCCCAAAGGTAGGCATTTTTGGTCTACACGCCGAGGTGTCCGCCGTGTGTCTGTAGTTACCGATGGCAGGTATACAGCTTTTCTCTATGTCGTTCGAGAAAAAACAGGGATATGGCTCCCAAAAACGTGGCGCGAGAAAAATTTTGTTTTGGAGCGAGAAGTAAAAATTTTTGGAACCAAAGCGAAAAATTTGTCACGCGTGTTTTCGCCAAAACACGCACCACAATCCGACCGTTTTCGGCTCGTAATCTGCCGACAGCAGGAAACTCTTTTCATCGGTTCGAGTAGCCCCTTGTAAGAAAAAAGTCTATGCCCGATAGTATAGCCGGATTCGAGTTTATTAGCAATTCCGGCGCGGAATACTCTCTTCTCTTTATTATCTTTGTCGGAAGCCTGACTTTTTTAATCCTTGCAGGCAATCCTAATGATGAAGATACTACCACACGTTACCAACGAAACGGCTCCCTTGCGCACCGTCGTACTGGGGTTGCCGGATTCGACCGGCGGAGCACCTGCTCTCGCCGACACCTACGATGCCAAGAGCTATGAATCCGTGCTACGAGGCACTTATCCTTCGGACGAGAATATCAAGATAGAGATGGATGCCGTACTCGATGTATTGGTACGTCATGGCATAGAGGTGCTCCGTCCCGAGCCGATAGAAAACTACAACCAGATATTTGCCCGCGATGTGGCTTTTGCCATCGACGACAAACTCTTCGTCTCGAACCTGATAGCCGATCGTGCCCGCGAGTCCGAAGCCTTTTCGCCCATTTGGGATTGTGTCGGAGAGAGCCATCTGGTACACCTTAGCGAAGACATTCATGCCGAAGGGGGAGACATCCTGCTATATGATGATATTCTTTTCATTGGCACCTATCTACAGAAAGATTATCCTTCCTTCAAGACGGCCCGAACCAATGCACGGGCTGTGGACTTCTTCCGCGAATTTTTCCCTCACAAGACCATCATACCGATAGAGCTGATCAAGCACGACACCGATCCTATGCGCTCCGTGCTCCACCTCGACTGCGCCTTCCAGCCCGTAAGCCGTGGTCGCGCCATAGTCTATCGGCAAGGATTCCTGCACCCTGAGAGCTTCGGTCTGATCACGGAGATATTCGGCGGCCGGGACAACCTGTTCGAGATTACGCCCGAAGAAGCCTATATGATGAATACCAATATATTCTCCATCAGTCCCGACACAGTAATAAGCGAACGGAACTTCGTCCGTCTGAACAACCACCTGCGTGAGGCATGGGGGATGACCGTAGAGGAAGTGCCCTACGCGGAGATCTCCAAGCAGGGCGGACTGCTCCGCTGCTCCACAATGCCACTGGTGCGCGAATAAATCGACCTCTTCTCTATATAGCACACCCTACGACAGCAACTGAAGCATGGCTAAGGAGAAAACGATCTACGTCTGCCGTTCGTGCGGAACCAAATACGCCAAATGGCAAGGCAACTGCAATGCCTGTGGAGAATGGAACTGCATCGACGAGGAAAAGGTGTCGGCACCTGTATCGGGCAAGCATGCAGCCAAGAGCTTCATGCCACGGGAGCAGGACAACCGGCCAAGACTCCTGCAAGACGTGGAGTCCGGCGATGAAGAGCGCATCCGCTTCGGCGATGAGGAGTTCGACCGCGTATTGGGAGGAGGAATCGTCAAGGGAGCATTTGTCCTGCTTGGCGGTGAGCCGGGGATCGGTAAGTCCACGCTTATCCTCCAGACGGTGCTGCGTCTGCCCCGGTTGCGCACGCTCTATGTGTCGGGCGAAGAAAGTGCCCGGCAGCTGAAGATGCGCGCCGAACGACTGGGGCAAGCCATGAATGAGTGCTACGTATACTGCGAAACGAATATAGAGAGGATACTCTCCCGTGCAGAAGAACTCACACCCGATCTCCTCGTGATAGACTCTATACAGACGGTCTATACCGAGGAAATGGAAAGCTCGGCCGGCAGCGTGGGGCAGATCCGTGAATGTGCCGCCTTGCTGCTCAAATACTGCAAGACTACGGGTATCCCCGTTATCGTCATCGGACACATCACCAAAGAAGGCAGCATAGCCGGACCGAAGGTGCTGGAGCATATAGTGGATACGGTGCTCCTTTTCGATGGGGACAAGCACCATCTCTACCGGATACTTCGAGGGCAGAAGAACCGCTATGGCAGCACTTCCGAGCTGGGGATATACGAGATGAGGCAAGACGGTCTGCGTGGCGTGGAGAATCCGAGCGAGCACCTCATCACACGCAACAGGGAAGACCTCAGTGGCATAGCCATAGCCGTAGCGATGGAGGGCATTCGCCCGATACTCATCGAGGCGCAGGCTTTGGTCAGCTCGGCCATTTATGCCAATCCGCAGCGTTCGGCCACGGGCTTCGATATTCGGCGGATGAATATGCTCTTAGCCGTACTGGAGAAACGTGCCGGCTTCAAGCTCATACAGAAAGATGTGTTTCTGAACATTGCCGGAGGTATCAAAATAGTGGATCCGGCTACCGATCTGGCCGTCATCTCAGCGGTGTTGGCATCGAGTCTGGACATCGTTATCTCGCCGGCCGTATGCATGACGGGCGAGGTCGGACTCTCCGGAGAGATACGCCCCGTGAGTCGCATCGAACAGCGCATTACGGAAGCACGGCGCATAGGGTTCAAAGAGATATTGGTGCCGGCCGATAACTTCCGGCAGGAGGATGCCGGCCGCTTCGGCATTCGGCTCGTGCCGGTCAGAAAGGTGGAGGAAGCCTTTCGCCATCTGTTCTCGAAAGGAAGAGAATAGAAAGAACGGAGAGAATACATGCCAAGGAGAGCTACAATTTCCAAAAACATATAAGTAATAATGAAAGACAACAAACTATTCCGCATCGGGATACTTGCCATCGTCGCCCTCATGCTCACAGGATGCAAGGGGAGCGATAAGCATTTTATCACCGATGCAGACTTCCGCAAACAGGTGCAGGAAGATCTGAGAGTAAAACGAGAAGCTCTATCCGAAGGCAATCTCTTCGAAGTGCTGGAGCGCGATTCGCTCCATACCGAAGAGCGCGAAGCACTGGAGTTCCTGTATGCATATATGACACTGCCGGACATCGTGGACTACTCGGGCGACTTCTACTTGCAGAATGTACGCGAGAGCTTCCGTGCAAGGGAGGAAATGTCGTGGGGTAAGGAAGTGCCCGAACTGCTCTTCCGCCACTTCGTGCTGCCTATACGCGTGAACAATGAGAACCTCGACAGCAGCCGCATGGTGTTCTATGCCGAGCTGAAAGAGCGAGTGAAAGGTATGAGTATGAAGGAGGCCGCTCTGGAGGTGAACCACTGGTGCCACGAGAAGGCTACCTACAGCCCCAGCGACCCGCGTACTCGCTCTCCGCTTGCAACGGTGAAGAATGCCCTCGGACGCTGCGGAGAGGAATCCACTTTCACGGTGGCTGCCCTGCGATCGGTAGGTATTCCGGCCAGACAGGTTTATACGCCGCGTTGGGCACATACGGACGACAACCACGCATGGGTGGAGGTATGGGTAGACGGCAAATGGCACTTCATCGGAGCCTGCGAACCGGCAGCCGAGCTGAACGATGCTTGGTTCAACAGCTCCGTTGTCCGCGCCATGCTGACGCATACGCGAGTCTTCGGCCGCTACGAAGGTCCGGAAGAGAAATTGCTCCGCACGGCCAACTACACGGAGATCAACTGTATCGACAACTATGCCCCGACGGAAATGATCGAAGTCAAAGTCACCGACCGATCCGGTGCTGTGGTGGAAGGGGCCGATATTCGCTTCTGCATCTACAACTATTCGGAGTTCTATCCCGTGGTGACGAAGCAATCCGATGCCCAAGGGCAGGCTTCTCTGCGCGTAGGCAAAGGCGACATGTTCATCTGGGCTGCCAAGGACGGACTCTTCGGCTATGCCCTGTCCAAGGCCGACGATCGCAAACCGCTGACCATCGTACTGGACAGCTTCGAAGCACAGCCCGAATGGGCCGATTTCAAAATCGTGCCACCTGCAGGGGATCCCATCCCTACTACCTGCTCTCCGCAGCAGATCAGCACGAACGATGCCCGTCTCCTGCGTGAGGATTCCATTCGGGCAGCCTACGAAGCCACATTCGCCACTGCCGAGCAGTCCGCAGCAATGGCTGCCGAGTTGGGTGTGGATGCACCTGCGCTGACAGGCATCTTGCAAACGAGCCGCGGCAACCATGCCGACATCGAAGGTTTCTTGCGTTCCGTAGAAGCCGGAAAAGCACGCCAAAGAGCAATGGATCTGCTACAGACCGTTTCGCCCAAGGACCTGACCGACACGCCGGAGTCGCTCCTCAAAGCACTCTTCCGCGACATGGCCGAGCCGGCTCCCGAAGCGGCAAGCGGCGAAGCGTACCGGCACCACCTGCGCTATGTGGCATCGCCTCGTATCTATACGGAGATGCTCAGCTCATTCGTCCCTGCACTCCGCGGCATCCTCTCCGCCGAGGAGCAGGAATCCATGCGCCAAGATCCGGCCGAACTGGTTCGCTGGGTAAGCTCGAACATCCATCTGGATACCCTCTACAATACGCAGTACACCACCATCACTCCGGCTGGTGTATGGCGAGCCAAACGAGCAGACCTCCGCTCGATGGGGATCTTCTTCGTAGCCATGGCACGCACACTCGGCATACCGGCCCGGTACGATGAGGTGACGGGCAAGATCCAATACAGCAAGCAGCTGATGCCACTGCGTTGGAGCGACGTGAATCTGCGCGAGAGCAAGACAGCCCTCAAGGAGCAGGGTTCGCTGGCACTGGATTATACGCCGACAGCACTGGCTCCCAACCCCAACTACTACAGCCGCTTCACAGTGGCCGAGATGCAACCCTCGGGTATCATCCGCACGCTCTATTATGATGAAAACGAGCCGACAGACCTGAAGACGCTCTTCGACCGCCCCAAGGAGATGAATGCAGGTCATTACTTCCTCGTTACCGGTACGCGTATGGCCAGCGGCAGCGTATTGTGCCGCATGAGGAAGTTCACGGTAGAAGCAGGCAAGACTACTCGCCAGCCACTCGAACTGCTACACGACTCGACCGACATTCAGGTGATCGGCTCCATCAATGCCGAACAGCTCTATCACGATCTCTCCCATGCGGAAGACCGCTCGCTCCTCTCTACCACAGGACGCGGCTACTTCGCGATGGCCATACTCGGAGCCGGTCAGGAACCTACCAACCATGCCCTAAAAGACTTGGAGAAGGTGAAAGCCGACTTCGAGCAGTGGGGACGCAAGCTGATCCTCCTCTTCCCCGATGCCGACGGATATAAACGCTACAAACCGGCAGACTTCCCCTCCCTGCCCGAGACAGCCGTATTCGGACTCGATATACAAGGCCGCAATGCTGCCATGATACGGGAGGCTGCGAACCTGCCCAATGCGACCAACCTGCCGATCGTCATCATCGCCGACTCGTTCGGTCGGGTCGTATTCGTCCGTCAGGGCTATACGATCGGTCTGGGCGAGCAGATGATGCAGGTGATCCGCCGCCTCTGATCCTCTACGCCATTGCTCGGTGTTTGCTGCCGGTACAGTCATCCCTCGCGATACTGTGCCGGCAGTATCTTTTTCGCCCAGGGCTATCTTTCGATAGGGTGAAAAACGTTAATTTTGCGACTGTCAAGATCGTGACAACCAACCTGACCTTCGAACCTTAACTACTTAAACAAATTGGAAACGATGGATTTTTTAGACAAAGTGTTACAGGACTTGAGCCTTATCGACCTGAAAGAGATCATAGGCTCCTTCGTGATTCTATTCGTAGCGATCGATATTATCGGTGCTATTCCCGTGGTGCTCAGCCTCAAGGACAGAGGCCAGTCCTTCCATAGCGGCAAGGCCACCACTTTCTCCTGCGTCATGATGCTCGCTTTCCTCTTCATCGGAGAGCCTATGCTGAACTTCTTCGGCGTGGACGTCTCTTCCTTCGCCGTGGCAGGGGCTATCGTCCTCTTCGTAATGGCCGTGGAGATGATATTCGGCGTGCAGATATTCAAGGACGACGGACCTGCCGGCAGTGCCACCATCGTGCCGCTGGTATTTCCTCTCTTTGCCGGTGCGGCAACGTTTACCACCATCCTCACGCTGCGTGCCGACGGTATAGCGATGACCAACATCGCCATTGCCATCCTGATCAACGTGGCTATGATCTACCTGATGCTCCGTTTCGTAAACCAGCTGGAGCGTTTCTTCGGCAAGGGCGGTATATACATCCTGCGCAAATTCTTCGGTGTCATTCTGCTTGCCATCTCGGTGAAGTTCTTCACCGGCAATATCGTCAAGATCATCGAGACGATGAACGAAGCCTTGCAGAAGTAAGCGATGCTGGACTTTGCTGCCATAGACTTCGAGACGGCCAATGCCGAGCGGACGAGTGTCTGCAGTGTGGGAATCATCGTTGTACGAGGTGGCGAGATCGTACACCGTTATTACAGCCTGATTCGTCCCGAACCGGACTATTACAACTACCACAATACACGCGTACACGGACTGACCGCTGCCGACACCGAGTCGGCACGGATCTTTCCGGACGTGTGGGCCGAGGTGGAGCCTCTGATCGCAGGGCTTCCGCTCGTGGCACACAACAAGCCGTTCGACGAAGGTTGCCTCAAGGCGGTATTCAGGATGTACCGAATGGACTACCCCGACTACCCGTTCTTCTGCACGCTCCAGGCAGCACGCCGCCAACTGCGACACCTCAGCGATCATCGTCTGCCCACCGTAGCCCAATGCTGCGGATATATATTGGCACAACACCACCAAGCCCTGGCAGATGCAGAAGCCTGTGCCGCCATCGCCCTGAAGCTCTTGTAGAAAACCGGCATGAAGCCTCATGCCCCTCTTTTATCCATTGCGCGCTACAAGCATTTCCATAATATAAAGACCGGCTTGTATCCGTAAACAGCAATATCCGCCCCCCTTATCCTCTTACGACAATCACCGGCCGGTGCTCAATAATACAATGAGCCTCGGCCTCTACATTATATCATATACAGACCGGAAAAAGAGGCTTGTATGCGGGTGCCTATGTTTTTTCACAATCCCAAAAACCCGATACCCTGACTTTACACCCGAAAAAAGACCGAAAAGAACTCAATTGTATGAATATATTTTCTACCTTTGGTGCTCTCTCAATCACATTTATCGGGAACCATGTATCGGGACATAAAAGCAAAGAAAACCACCTTCGTGGGCGACTGCATACCAAATCGTTCTTTGCGCTTTTTCCGTTTGAAATCCCCTCAAATCCTTACTGCTGACGATAGTCCCGTAGCGGCTGTCGAAATGCCGAATAAAGGCATTTTACCCCCCCCCCGTTTTACATTTGTAAACAACTGACAAACAGTCTGTTACAACCGTTGCAAGGCCTCCATCGGGAAGTCTTGCGGCATACCTCATACCCTTTCTCCTTTCTTTCGGGATGCACACCCCTGAGGGATCTCCTCCAAGACCCCTCAGGGATCCCTCCTGAGACCCCTAAGGGGTCCCACCAGACACTCCTTAGGGATCCCATAGGACACTCCTCAGGGGTCTCGGGAGGGATCCCTCGGGGGTCTTCTTCGACTGACAACATTTCATTATCATATTAATCCTTTAACAATTATTCCTATGCTGAACTTATCAGTCAAGAGCCAGATCATGAAGATCGGCAAGCACAAAGGCAAGACCATGTACTATGCCCAAGTGGACAAACCCCGAGTAATCGAGTACGAGGACGTCATCAAAGACATTGCAGAGATGTCCTCCCTGACCACAGGCGATGTGCGCAATGCCATCGACCGACTCGCCTACTACCTCCAGCGCGAACTCACCGAGGGCAATACCGTCAAGCTCGGACAGATCGGCACCTTCCGCGTGGCCGTTCCCTCCAAGTACGTGGAGACGGAGAAAGAGGTCAATGCCTCCATCCTCAAAAAGGCCAAAATTCAGTTCTACATCAATCGCACCCTCTCGGCCGTAGCCGAGAACATCCGCTTCGCCGTCTATCGCAACGGTCAGAAAGTAGATGACACCACCTCTCCCTCCACTCCGAGCGAAGGCGGCGGCGAACAAACCGGCGGAAGCGGCGGCCTCTGATCTCCTCACCACCACTCCCCCGAAGCCCGGCCTTGGACTTCGGGGGAGTGATCCGAACAAAATTCACACAGTATAGATATGCCACTCTATAGAATCACAGTCAGACGGAGAAAAAACTCCAATGGCATACTGCTCGAAGCCGGTATGAGCGTCGAAGTGCTAAGCAAATACTTCTACAATCCCCTGACCACCAATGGCGGACAGATGGTAGCTGATGCCTTCATGCGTATCTACGGAGTAGACCTCAAACGAGCCGGTGCGCTGAACACCGTAGACCTCGATGTGGAAATGATCGGGTAAGACAACCAAGGATCAAAAGAAAACAACAATAAAAACAATAGAAAAAATGGAAGAAAAAGGATTACAACTATTTGACATAGTATTTAATGCAGCACTCAAGCTACCGGGAGCGATAGTTGAAAGAGATTCATTCTTAGCAAATGAGTTTGCTAAATATCAGCGGACAGAAGAGCTGCAAGGCAAAGCTCCTATCGAAGTTTATAACGAAGCTATCGTAGACCGCGTAGCAAAGGACGTTTGCCAATACCATCTTACTCTCGCAACAAGTGCTTCTGCCATTTCAGGAATACCCGGAGGTTTTGCCTTATTCGGCACAGTCCCGGCAGACATTGCACAGCAATACTACCAACTGATCATAGTAGCACAAAAGTTGGCCTACATATATGGTTTCCCCTCTCTGCTTGATGGGAAAAATGGGATTAACGATGAGACCAAAAATATGATCATGACTTTTTTGGGAGTGATGTCAGGAGTTAAACTCGCAAACGATATGATAAAAAAAATAGCAATGGAGGCATCAAAGCAAGCAGCAAAAAGAATACCTCAAATAGCATTGACTAAATATGGAATATACAACACGGCCAAACAAGTTGCAAGATGGATCGGTATTTCGATAACCAAACAAAGCATAGGCAGAGGAGCATCTAAAATTGTTCCGATTCTCGGTGGAGTAATATCCGGTGGGATGACTTTCATAGTATTAAAACCAATGATGAATAAACTAAGGAAAAAGCTTAAAGAAGAAATGTATCTGCTAAAAGACTTGGATAAGTCCAAAAGCTTCTCCGATATAATAGAAGCAGAAATAGTGGAATAGGATTAGGCTGTTGCCACCCAAGAACTCGAATAAAAAAGAAGACTTGCCATGATTGAAGGATTTATCGCCAAGAAATGAACCCTAAAGTTTTTTGCCCAACTTTTAGGGTTCACTTCACTCTTTATGGGATTCTTTCACGCGGTACGGCCCTTTCGTTATCAGGGCAGGATAATGGGGTGCGTTTTGATCATTCCGGTATGATCGGTGTCCGAAAAGCATAGAGCTTTCGATCTATTTTTATCGGATACCTGTGTGTCAATAGATAGCATGCGGGACAGATGAGGTATTAAAAACCTTATTCTGTCCCGCATCCTTTTTTGAGGTGGTTTGTCCGAATAGATATGGGCGAGTATTTACAAACTCAAAGACAAACTAAATGTATAGGGATGGAGCTTGGGGCCTTTACCGCTTCGGAAAAGTGGTGTCAGCGAATAGGTAAAGAAAATCCCTACGTTACGATGGTTGATACCGGCACGGGCTTCGACCGAGAAGGTGTTCAGATTGACCCTCCTCAACTTTTCCAGCCGGATATCCGGGCCATCGGTCATAGCAACAGAATATACTTTGGCTCTCAATACAGGAGCTATATAGACAGCCAAGTTAGAACCTACCCCATTGAATACCAGTGCCGGCATGGCTTTCAGATATACGGCAGAGAGGCTACATTCGGCTCGGCCGGGCATATCCACTACGGTAGTCACTCCGTCGATATTCTTCAGCGTTTTGGAGTCGGTGACACGGTAAAGATCGGCATCCCAGCCGAGGGCATAAGTCAGCACCAGATACTTGTTCAGACGGTAAATATCTCCGTAGAGCTGGAGCGAAATACGGTAGGAATGACTCCGACCTATGTCGGAATGAGAGTCATCGACAAACAACCCTCCCCATTCGAAAGAGCCTAAACCGTAAGTACCCCAAATGGGCATTTCCTTATCCCTGTTCGGCCGATTGATCAAAGTATTCCGAAAGCGTTGTTCGATGCTGCGACCATTGCGATAGACACCTCTGAATATCTTTTCGTTTCGGATCGTATCTCCCGAAGGCATGGACTCCTGTATAATTACCTCGAAATCGTCCTCACCATCCTTGATCATAATGGTTTTCTCCCCGGCACGAATCACCGTATCGCGAACGGCCGAAGGAAGGCTGTCGGCGTAAGAGGCAAGCACGGAGGACAGCAGTATAGCGGTGGTCAAAAAGAAACGTTTCATTGCTTTTTCGTTTTTAGAAGCCAAAGCCGAAGCCGATGGCGAACATGCGTGTATCAGGTCCTTTTCCGCTGCGGAACAGGGGCGTAAGCGTATAAGAACCATAGAGATTGAAAGCACTGTAATTGATACCGACACGGGCTTCGAGGACGATAGGATTCAGGTTCAGATCGCGACCGTGTTTCTGATGACTCTTGTTGTCCGGCAACCACACCTTAGAGCTGGAAGCCGTCTTGAACTTCAGCACCGGAGCGGCATAGAGGGAAAAGGAGCTGCGGCACTTCTTCATCATAAACGGTACGGCGACGTTCATATAGGTAATGTGCAGTCGGCTGTTATCGTAAGTGATTCCTTCGGCAGCCGGGAGCACTTGGGTAAGCCCCTCTACATCCTGAAATGAATGATTGTTCTTCAGGTGAATGGAGTTGAACTCGATGTCCAGATTGGGAGCGATCACCAGCCAGTCATTGAGTCGGTACGAGACGCTCATCAAACCCAGCGTATAGCGGAGCGAAGAGCTGGCATTGACATGCTCGCCTGCAGAGCCCGTGAGGTTTACGAATCCGAGTTTGAAAGAACCCAACCCAATGGAACGAATCCGTTTGTCGCCGGTGCACTTGCTGCTTCTCGTAAGGTTGAGAGGTACATCGAAGATCGTATTGCGGAAACGCTGCTCGATGCTCCGCCCTTTGAGATACACTCCTTTGAATACCTGTTCGCTCCGTCCGTGCGTACCGTCGGCATTGTAGCGGTAGAGCGTGATGTCGATGTCGTCCTCGGTTTCGTTGATGACGACTACCTTGTCATCGATTCGGACAGTCGTGTCGAGAGAAACCTGCGCGGGCTTGCCGGCAATAGCCATCTGCACGAAGAAGATACCGGCGAGGCCAAAGAGAAATGCTTTTTTCATGAGTGATTCTGTATTTTATGTGTTAGTTGATTATCAATTCTTGTTTTGCATCAGGAGCGATACCAGATCCTCGGAACCGATCTTACCCTCGATGTAGATGAGCGTGATACCGCGTTTGGGACTGTAGCGATAGAGTATATATCGGTTCAGGCCGTTGGCCGGAGAGAGTTCATAGTAGCCCGAAGTCAGGATACCGGAGTCTATCACCTCCTTGATACTTTTGGCAGACTTTCGATCAGCGGATACCGCATCCTGTATCTTCTGCAGGCGTTTGCCCGGATCGCGCATGGTCAGGCTCTTGTACAGATGGATGTCGTATTCGACCAACATCTCCCTGTTCATCACTACCATCGTCACATCTTTGGCTCGGCCGTAGCGGTCGAATACCCCCTGTACATGGGGCTGTGCCGGGCTTTGTCCGTATGCCGAAGCAAGAGCCGTCAGGCACAGGAGCAGGGTGAGCAGATATAGTTTGTACTGTTTCATTATCTTTTTTTGCTGATACTGTTTTATTCCGATTGTGTGTTCACTTGTACATCCGTCAAAGGTCGAAAAGCTCCTGTGCCAGCTCCTCCCTATCGATGGATACGGCCTCGAAGGCTTCCTGTGCATACTGCCGTACCAGATCGGGATCGTTCACGCGCTCGCCGTTCACCATGGCGAAGGAGCCGGTAGTCGGCAGTGGCTGATCCGCCACATGAGGCGATCGGAGAGCGATCGTCAGAGCGATAGCCGCTGCTACGGAAGCTCCTCCCACACTCCACAGGAAGTGCTTTGCCGGCAGGCTCCGACCGGTAGATTTCGGAGTGTCGGAAAGGAAACGTCCATCCACGGCACGCCTGCAACTGACATAACCGAAGAGGGGGCGCAAATGCTCCCACTGCTCGGGCAGCCGGGCCGTCGCGAAGTAGCGACGGAGGCGATCCTCTTCTGCACCGGAGGTAAGCCCGTCGAAGTACTTATCTAACAACCGGCCTATTTCTGCTTCGGTCGGGATAGCTTTTCTGTTGAACCCTATTCGTTTCATCATCGTTTGAGTTGGAGAGCCAGAGCTGTACGCAGTGCACGCCGGGCACGGCTCAAGTTGGTATAAACGGCTTCGACTTTCACGCCCACGAGCCGGGCGATTACCTCGCTTTCGTAGCCTTCGATCTCTTTCAGCCGGAAAGTCATTCGCTGCAACGGAGGCAACGCTTCGATGGCGGCTTCCACCAGACGCATGGTCTCGGACTGCTCCAGTACGCCCTGGGGCGTAGGGGCATGATCGGAGAAAGGCAGATTGTCCGGCAGCGGTTCCATCCGTCCTTCTTTGCGGAGCATATCCAAGGCTATTCGCCGAGCAGTGGTCACGGCCACTGCTTCGATGCTGTCGTATTCGCCCAGCCGCTCTCGGTTGATCCACAGACGCATCAGAGCCTCTTGCGACACATCGGCCGCAGCTTCCTCGTCGTCGAGGATGCTATATGCCACTCGTTTGAGCCGAGGAGCCAAAGGGGCTACGCTATGGGCGAATGCTTCTACTTCCATGCTAAGTAATCGGGACAAAACCTCCGTTGCAAAGGTCTTTATTTACGAGACGCAGAACAAACCGAAATCTGTCATCCGATGGCACATTTTTTTTGCCGTTCCCCTGAATCTCATCCTTTCAACCCACCCATCGCCGATCCGAAGCGACACCTCATCCAATACAGCTATTACTTCCTTCCGCTATCGAACTCAAACTGCAAAACATTGGCACATCGGCTTATACAGGGATCGGTTTACGCGCCGGATTTTTTGTATTCGTCGTTCCTCAAAACGTGGCGCGTAAACTTTTCGCTTTTGGTTCGGGAACTGAAAAATTCTCGCGCCACAACGAAAAATTTCTCGCGCCATTTTCTGAGAAAACGCGCGCCACAATCGGAGCATTTTTGGTTCGTGTTCCCATGACAGCAGGTTACAGACATGGGTGCGATCGGATCGATGTCGGGGCCTTATGGCTGCATGTCTTATTTCCTTACTTTTGTAGGGAGCGCAGGCGAACACCATTCGCTCGCTATCTCCATTCATCCAATACCTTTATCCGCTTTCAGCAAAATGAATCGAGCACGAATCATCGTAGCCGGCATAGGCCCGGGAGGAGCATCGGATATTACTCCTGCCGTACTGTCGGCCATCGGCCGGTCCGACGTAGTCGTCGGCTATAAATACTATTTCCGTTTTATCGAGCCTTATCTCCGTCCGGATACCCACTGCGTGGACACCGGCATGAAGAAGGAGCGGCAGCGTGCCGAAGAAGCGTTCGGGTATGCCCTCAGTGGCAAGACGGTCTGCGTGATCAGCTCCGGCGATGCCGGCATCTACGGCATGGCTCCTCTTATATATGAAATGAAACGAGCCAAAGGCGTGGAGATGGACATCGAAGTGCTGCCCGGTATCAGTGCTTTTCAGAAAGCGGCTTCGCTGCTGGGTGCTCCCATCGGTCATGACCTCTGCCTGATCTCGCTGAGCGATCTGATGACCCCTTGGCCGATCATCGAAAAGCGCATAGTGGCAGCAGCCTCCGCGGACTTCGTCACAGCTATATACAACCCTAAGAGCGAGGGCCGATACTGGCAGCTCTATCGTTTCGTAGAGATCTTCATGCAGTATCGTTCGGCCGATACGCCCGTCGGACTTGTCCGTCAGGCAGGCCGGGAAGAGGAGCAGGTGACGGTGACGACTCTCGGCGAATTCGATCCCGAAGTGGTGGATATGTTCACTGTCGTACTCGTAGGCAATTCGCAGTCGTACTGCTACGAAGGGCACTTTATCACCCCTCGCGGCTACTACCCCGAAGAAGAGATCGAAGCCAAAGGTATCGGGCAGGAGATTATGATCAAGAGTTTCCGCACGATCGAGAAAGAGCTGCACCGTCAGGATTGGCCTTTAGACCACAAGTGGGCTTTGCTCCATGCCATTCATACCACAGCGGACTTCGATATGGAGAATATACTCTACACGGATGCCGGTGCGGTGGCTTCTCTGTATGAAATGATCGAAGCCGGACGGCTGCGCACGATTGTCACAGATGTGACCATGGTTACTTCCGGTATTCGCAAGGGGGCACTGGAACGTCTGGGCGTGGAGGCCAAATGCTATCTGCATGATCCGCGCGTGGCAGAACTGGCCGCTCGTCACGGCATCACCCGAACGCAGGCCGGTATACGCCTGGCCGTGGAGGAGCACCCCGATGCTCTTTTCGCCTTCGGCAATGCACCCACAGCCTTACAGGAACTGGCCGATCTGATCCGTCGGGGCAAAGCCTCTCCGGCCGGGATCATTGCGGCACCGGTCGGATTCGTCCACGTACAGGAATCCAAACATGCCGTGAAGCCGTTCCGCTCCATTCCGAAGATTATCGTCGAAGGCCGTAAAGGCGGCAGCAATCTGGCTGCCACGCTGGTCAATGCCATACTCTGCTATAACGATGCCGAACAACTCAGACCGGGGCGCGATGTGTGAAGCTACTTACGGAGGTGCTTCTCCTCAGATACGGCGACAGCGATTCGTCATACTCGGGATGAGCGATGACCCTCATCCGTTTTTCCCACCTGCAGCGATGGCGGCTATTGCTTCCGGCAAGGTATTCAGCGGAGGCAAACGGCATCATGAGATCGTGCGCGGACTACTCCCTGCGAATGCCGAGTGGATAGATATTACAGTACCGCTGGATGATGTATTTGCCCGTTATCGGGAGTTTGAGGAGATAGTTGTTTTCGCTTCGGGGGATCCGCTTTTCTTCGGCTTTGCCAATACGGTGATGAATCGGCTACCCGATGCCGAGGTTACGGTCTATCCCACGTTCAACAGCTTGCAGATGCTTGCTCATGCTCTTCGCATGCCGTACCACGATATGCGTATCGTATCGCTTACGGGCAGGCCATGGCATGAGTTCGACCGTGCACTGATCGAGCGGGCAGAGAAGATCGGCATTCTGACCGACCAAGAGCATACCCCCTCCGCTATCGCAATGCGAATGCTCGATTACGGCTATGAGGACTATACCATGTCCGTAGGCACTCGGATGGGAAACCCCCAAGAACAATGCTTGGACACGTTCTCCCTGCAGGAGGCAGCCGATCGCGACTTCGAACGCCCCAACTGCTTGATACTCTCGGCTACTCGGCCATTCGCTTGCAGTCGTGCTCCGCTCGGACTGTCCGAAAGTGCTTTCATGCCGCTCAACGGGCGAACGAAGATGATTACGAAGATGCCGTTCCGACTCGTTTCGCTCAGTTGTCTCGAACTGCACCGAGCCTCATCCTTTTGGGATATAGGTTTTTGTACGGGATCCGTTTCCATCGAAGCCAAATTGAACTTTCCTCATTTGCATATCACTGCGTTTGAGATCCGTCCCGAAGGCGCCGAACTGATGTCCGTGAACAGCCGCCGCTTCGGTGCACCCGGCATAGCCTACCGGATCGGAGATTTTATGGAAGAGGATCTCTCTTCCCTCACTCCGCCTGATGCCGTTTTTATCGGTGGCCACGGAGGCCGTCTTGTAGAAATGATTGCCAAGGTGCACAGCGTTATGACAAAGGGCGGCCTGCTGGTATTCAACTCTGTATCGGAAGAGAGTCGACACCTCTTCCTCACCGGAATAGAAGCCTGCGGGATGGAGCTGCTCTCATCCGTCCGACTGACGGCTGACGGCAACAACCCTATCGACATACTCCAAGCAAGAAAAAAAGAATAGACACTACCCAATCATGTCGAAACCGAATCATACTGCCATAATCTGTGTATCCGCTGCCGGTCTGGCATTGGCGCGGACCATTGCATCCGAACTTTCGGGAGAGAAAGAGATTTTTGCCATCGGCACGAATTTTACCGACTGCACGGAGGATGTTTCCTGCATCTCTTCCATTGCGGAGCTGATGGCCGAATCTTTTGCCCGATACGATGCTTGGGTTTTCATCGGTGCCATGGGAATCTGTATAAGGAGCATCGCTCCCTACGTGGCGGACAAACATCACGATCCGGCCGTGGTGAACGTAGATAGCACGGGCAGGTACGTGGTTTCCGTCCTGAGCGGTCATGTGGGTGGAGCTAACGATCTGACGCGGCTGATCGCCTCTGCTATCGGTGGCGAACCGGTGGTTACCACCCAAAGCGACCGAACAGGACTCTGGGCATTGGATACGCTGGCTTCGACCTATGGATGGAAAGCCGTTTCCAATACAGGCGACATGAATCATCCCATTTCGCTCTTCGTGGGGGGAGCACGTACGGCATTGGTATTGGAGACTTCGGGGCGAGGAGAAGATTTTTTGGAAAGGTCTTGTCCGTCTCATGTCCGCCTTTTCTACTCATTCGATGCTGTCGATCAGGCGCAGTTCGACCTCATTTTGGTTGTTTCTGCCCGACACTTGGAGAGCCGGTTGCCGATGATCTGCTACTATCCTCCCGTTCTTACGATCGGAGTAGGTTGTCGCAGGCTATGCGCCCCCGAAGGTATTGCGAAGCACATCTTCTCTGAAATACGGCGATTGGGGTATGCTCCCGAAGCCATCGGCCGGATAGCCACCATCGACATCAAAGCCGAAGAGCCGCTTGTGGCCGATCTCGTACATCGTCTCGGAGGGATACCGCTACATATATATACGGGACAAGACCTACAGCCGGTGGGAGTAGCCAACCCCTCGGAAAAGGTATTTGCCGTTACGGGTTGCTACGGAGTAGCCGAAGCCTCGGCACGGAAAGCAGCGGATATGGGAAGTCTTGTGATAGAGAAGCAGAAAGGGCAGCTATCGGAGGGTAACGATTTTACCTTTGCCGTGGCACAGACAGCCGACTCCACCCGTGCCGGCCATATCGAAATAGTGGGAGCGGGTCCGGGCGATCCCGATCTGGTATCGGTGCGAGGCAGACAGTTCTTGGAAAAGGCCGATCTGATTCTCTATGCCGGCAGCCTTGTCCCTCGCGAACTGACCGCTTGTGCCAAAGCCGGTGCCACGGTCAGAAGTTCGGCTGCGATGAATCTGCAAGAACAGTTCGAGATCATGTCGGACTTTTACCGCCGAGGCAAATTAGTGGTACGCCTGCATACGGGCGATCCCTGCATCTACGGTGCTATCCAAGAGCAAATGGCACTCTTCGACCACTACGGCATGCGCTATCATATCACGCCGGGTATCTCCTCGTTTCAAGCTGCAGCCGCAGCTCTGCGCTCACAGTTTACCATTCCCGAACGTACACAAACCATTATCCTCACCCGTGGCGAAGGGCGCACTCCCATGCCGGAGAAAGAAAAACTCCATCTGCTGGCACAGTCCCAAAGCACCATGTGCATCTTCCTTAGTGCCGGCATAGTGGACGATGTACAGCGCGAACTGATGATGCATTATCCACCCGACACGCCGGTAGCGGCCTGCTATCGACTGACCTGGCCGGATGAAAAAATCTTCCGAGGCACGCTCCGGAACTTGGCGGAGATCGTAAAAGGAAACAACCTGACCCTGACAACGATGATAGTCGTGGGAGAAGCCATAGACAACCGCGAAGGGCTGTCACGGTTGTATGCCGATGAATTCAAACACCTATTCCGCACATGATCCTACTCTTCGGCGGTACCACGGAAGGCCGTGCGGCAGCTCGCGTGCTGGATGAAGCGGGAAGTCCGTTTTTCTACTCCACCAAAGGCAATCTGCAAGAGATCCGATGCAGCCACGGCCATCGTCTGACGGGAGCCATGACGGTTGCCGACATGGTTTCGTTTTGTCCGAAAGAAGAGATCCGGCTGATCGTGGACGCCGCTCATCCTTTCGCCGGAGAATTGCACGCTTCAGTGGCAGAAGCCGCTGAACGAACAGGTATCCCCGTAGTAAGATACGAGAGACAATACCCTCCACGCGAAGAAGGGATCGTCTGGTGCGCAAACTACGATACGGCTGCCGAACGGATGCTTGGCGATGGAGTGCAGCGTCTGCTGATGCTCACGGGGGTGAATACGATCCCCAAGCTGGCTGCTTTCTGGAAAGAACGCACCACCTTTTGCCGCATATTGAAGCGAGACGAATCGCTCGCTCTGGCAGAGAAGAACGGCTTTCCTCCGGAGCGCATCGTTTTCTTCGAACCGCATGCAGACGAAGAGCTGATGCAAGCCGTTCGCCCCGATGCCATTATCACAAAAGAAAGCGGAGAGAACGGTTACTTCCGAGAAAAGATAGAAGCTGCCCGACGGATGGGCATCCGTATATATGCGATCATCCGCCCGGCTTTGCCTCCCTCATTCATTCCCGTAGGCGGGCCTGTCGGTTTGAGACGGGCGGTAGAGCGCCTCGTGCCGGGATTCTTTTCACTCCGAAGCGGATTCACTACCGGCACCACAGCTACCGCCGCAGTAGTAGCAGCCATGCATCGACTGATCGGGTTCGGCTCTCTCTCCGAAGCTCCCGTAGAATTGCCTTCAGGCGAAGTAGTCAGTCTGCCTATAGCGGAAATTCGGGAGGAAGAAGATGCTGTCGTAGCCACAGTACTGAAAGACGCGGGCGATGATCCGGACGTGACCAATGGTATGGCTGTATGCACTACGGTCAGGCTCAATCCCGAACATGAGGAAGTCCGCTTCCTGCAGGGCGAAGGCGTAGGAGTAGTGACGCTCCCCGGCCTCGGTCTGGAGGTCGGAGGTCCGGCTATCAACCTCGTGCCACGACAAATGATGACAGCAGAGGTACGCAGACTCTATCCACAAGGAGGTGTGGATATTACGATCAGCGTACCCGAAGGCCGAGAGGCTGCCACCCAGACATTCAATCCCCGACTCGGCATACGGGACGGCATCTCTATTATAGGAACATCGGGAGTAGTGAAACCTTTTTCGGCCGAAGCATTCGTTGGTGCCATCCGCAAGCAAGTAGGCATTGCCACCGCCTTGGGAGCCGATCATATCGTCCTCAATTCGGGAGCCAAGAGTGAGCGTTATGTAAAAGAAGCCTATCCGGCACTCATTCCACAGGCCTTTGTGCAGTATGGCAATTTTGTCGGCGAATCACTCAGCTGTGTAGCCTCCTTCCCCTCCGTCCGCTCGGTAACGGTAGGAATCATGCTCGGCAAAGCGGTGAAACTCGCCGAAGGCTATCTGGATACGCACAGTAAAAAGGTGGTGATGAATCGGGATTTCCTGCACGAACTGGCTCGTCAGGCCGGTTGTTCGGAAGACATCCATGCCATCATAGACGGTCTGAATTTGGCTCGTGAGCTATGGACACTGCAGAGTGCGGAAGACAGCGATCGACTGCTACGAAAGATTGCCGAACGATCTTGGGAGACTTGCCGCCCATCGGTACCATCGGCCGAATTCGAACTCCTGCTGATCGATGAATCCGGGGCGATTCGTTTTCGTATCAGAGGAGAACAGCTCCGGTAAGCCCTCAGCTTTTTTCAGCCAATCCCCTCTTGAGACATCAGGTAAGATGGTGTCTGATATACCACTTGGAGCAAAGCCTTTTTTCTACTTTCCTCCTCTATCGAATATGTGGACATGGAAGAAGCCCACAAAGAGTGCACCGCCGACGATATTTCCGATGGTGACGGGCAGTAGATTGTCAATTACGAAGCTACCCCAGCTGATGGATGCCCCTTGCAGTATGCCGAGCGGAATATAGAACATATTGGCAATGGAGTGTTCGAATCCCATAGCCACGAATGCCATCACCGGCCACCAGATACCGAACATTTTGCCCGTAAAGTCATGAGCCGAAAGCCCCAGCCAAACGGCCAGACAAACTAACCAGTTAGCACCGATTCCCCTAAGAAATGCTACATGAAAAGGCAGGGAGGTTTTGTCTTCCGACAGATGGACAATGGCACTATGCCAAGGATCCGCATCGACGAAGCCGGCCAAATGGACAAGGAAATAGGTGAAAAGGAAAGCACCGATAAAGTTGGCCACATAGACCACCGTCCAGAGCTTGAGTGGGAAGAGACGTGGGATGCGATCTTTGACGGCGGCAGGAATCAGTACGGCATTATTGCTGGTGAACAACTCGGCTCCGGTGAGCACCACAAGAATCAAGCCGACGGGGAACATCGCCCCACTCAGCAGTTTGGCCAGTCCCGGATTGGCTTCGGCCATCTCGGGAAAACCTTTGCCTACCAACAGGGACAAAAAACCTCCGATAGCAATGTATGCTCCGGCCATGATGCCCAACCAAAATATCTGATACCATGTCTTGGTATATTTGCCTGCAGCCATGCTGTAGGTCTGTTCGAGTACTTCTTTCGGATTCCTTACCATCTCTCTGATCTCTTTATATGATGTTGTATTGAAAAAACGAGTATCTCTTTCGGTATGAAGCAATACGCTTTACTACCTGTTACGAAAATAATACAGTATCTAATTAAAACTGCTATCGGAGAGGACAAACTCTTTCCCATCGAAGCGGTAAGCATCAAAAAGGCCTTGCGAACCGACAGGGTGACGTGTACTGAAAAAAGTTGACAGTTGGCGGGATCGTTCTACAATTGGTTTACCGGTTCTTTCTATAATTCTACTTTAGGTTGACAGCCCTTACCCTTAGGTCTAATTTCGGTTGACACGAGCANGGTTCTTTCTATAATTCTACTTTAGGTTGACAGCCCTTACCCTTAGGTCTAATTTCGGTTGACACGAGCAAAGTTAGCTTTTTGTCTGACATTCATTCTTCGGTATAGCTCGGGGGCAATCTCCGGCCAATGTTCGATCCTTGCCAGTAACGGATTTTCAGACTCCGGTGCAATGACTTGCATAGGCGTTTTCGCCCTTAGAGCTTGATGTGGACGCGCCTCGTTGTACATGCGCACGGCTCGGTCTACAGAAAGGAGTGCTTGATCAAAAGATTGTTTCGAAGAGGAGATGTGCCATGAGTTCTTGAGCGTATTGTTCATCCGCTCGGCCAATGCATTATGCAGAGGATCTCCCGTCTGAGTCATACTGATGCGCCAGCCTCGCCCATGCAACAGATCGGTGTAACTCTTACCGGCATACTGAATGCCTCGGTCGCTATGATGAATCATATTGGTCGTATCAATTTGATGTTGATCATAGAAAGCAAAGGCTTGATGCAGAGCATTCAAACAGCCTTCAACTTCCAGGGTCGGATGTAAGCAATACCCTACGATACAGCGACTATAGGCATCGGTCAGTAGGGAGAGATAGGCAAACCCATCTTGGTAAGCCACGTAGGTGATGTCTGCTACGAGGAGTTCCCCCGGCCTTTGAGGCACAAACTTAGGNTCGGTCAGTAGGGAGAGATAGGCAAACCCATCTTGGTAAGCCACGTAGGTGATGTCTGCTACGAGGAGTTCCCCCGGCCTTTGAGGCACAAACTTAGGCTCTGTATTGAGCAGGTCTTCATACTTGTAGAGCCTATGCCGAGAGTTGGTTGTCCGAGGGCGCACAGACCGTTTGCGCAGCATCATACCATGGCGTCTGAGCAGGGCACAAAAGCGATCGCGCCCAAGCGTAAACTTGGGGCCGAAGTATTGCCGACAGAGCACCATGAGCTCTCGGAAGCCGGCTTGNTGGCGTCTGAGCAGGGCACAAAAGCGATCGCGCCCAAGCGTAAACTTGGGGCCGAAGTATTGCCGACAGAGCACCATGAGCTCTCGGAAGCCGGCTTGGGGTAGGTGCTCTGCTTGTCTTAAGTGCCAACAATATTGGATGATACTACTGCACAGAACATCCTCCTGGTGCCTAGCTAAATCGTTGAGATGACGTTTATAAAAGGCCTGACGGCTGAAGCCAAGCAGTTCGCAGAGCCGAGCAATGGGATGGCTACGCTCCGGCTCNGTGCCTAGCTAAATCGTTGAGATGACGTTTATAAAAGGCCTGACGGCTGAAGCCAAGCAGTTCGCAGAGCCGAGCAATGGGATGGCTACGCTCCGGCTCTGATAAACGGTGAACTACTTGGCTTCGGAGTTTTTTCGTATCCGGATGCCGTAGGTTTCTTCTGCCAACTCAACAAGTAGCTTGTAGGCTTGATGCCCTAGTTCTTCTCGCTCTTGAGGACACGATTCTCTTTACGTAGTTGCTCCAACTCTTCTTTTTCATTGAGTGTCAGCTCACTCTGGGGGGATTGGGACGCTTTCATTGGAACTGGATGAACTTTATCTTCGAGTCCAAATTTACGAAGCCATTGAGGAATAAGACCACGACTGATGCCATATTTCCGTCCAATGGCACCTTGGCTCTGTGCCCCGGAGAGGTAATCCTCTAGGATGGCAAGGCGTTCAAAGTTGCTTAAATGTTTGCCCATAATGGATACTGGTTGCATCCCGCCAACTGTCAACTTTTTTCAGTACACGTCAAAGCTCCTCACAAGATAATAGTTCGAAGAGGCTTACCGGCATTCTAAAAGTGTTCGATCCGTCAGGAAAAGACGAACTGCAAATCAGAAGAAAGTGGTTCCGGAAATTCTGAAAACACGCGCGTAAAAAATTTCGTTTTGGCTCGAGAACAAAAAAATTCTCGAACCAAAACGAAAAAAATCTCACGCCACGTTTTGCGGAGCCATACTCGACAAAATTGACGAACGTAAAAGCGTGCAAGACGAGTATGCTCCCTCTCGCCGTTTTTTGTATCGGAGGAGGTAGAGAGTTTGGTCAGAGGGTTTGGCCATCTAAACCAAACAGCTTGGGCACAGAGAACTAAGATCGATGGAGATATTGCCTTACTTTTTGAGTATGACCATGCCACCGAATTCGGCGAAGACAAGGGCCTGCAAGTGGATGGTCTCGCAGGATCGCTTAGCCTACGGGTTCGAAGTCGAGTTGCTTTCTGTCCAGATTGGCCTGGGCAACGCGTACGGTGATGGCATCGCCCAGACTGTAGCGATGACGATAGCGACGCCCGATGAGGCAGAAGTTCTTGTCGTCGTATTCGTAGTAGTCATCATCGAGACAGCGGATGGGTATAAGGCCTTCGCACATATTTTCCTTCAGTTCTACGTACAACCCCCACTCGGTAACGCCCGATATTACACCATCGAATACTTTGCCGAGGTGTTCGGACATAAACTCCACCTGTTTGTATTTGATGGAAGCGCGTTCGGCCGAGGCTGCCAGTTGCTCCATTGCCGATGAATGCTTGCACTTTTCCTCATAGTCATTCTTGTCTACGGAACTTCCTCCCGAAAGGTATTTCGTCAGCAGTCGATGCACCATCAAGTCCGGATAGCGACGAATGGGCGAAGTGAAGTGGGTATAAAAATCGAATGCCAATCCGTAGTGGCCGATGTTGTCCGTCGAGTAAATGGCCTTGGCCATGGAGCGTATGGCAACGGTAGAGATCAGATTTTCCTCGGGCTTGTTTTGGATATTGTCCAAAAGCGAATTTATGCTTTTACTTACCTCCACATTGCTGCCTGTGGTACGCAGCTTATAGCCGAATCGGCGGATGAAGTCCGACAAGGTCTCCAGCCTGTCGGGATCGGGCAGGTCGTGGATACGATAAACGAAGGTCTTGGCGCGTTTCCCTTGGGTCTCTTCGCCTATATGTCGGGCTACCGTCCTGTTGGCCAGAAGCATGAACTCTTCGATTAGCTTGTTGGCTTCCTTGCTCTCTTTCACGATTACACCCAGAGGGCGACCTTTCTCATCTATTTCGAAACGGACTTCTTTTCTTTCGAAAGCAATCGCTCCGTTTTGGAATCGTTCTTCACGAAGTCGCTGTGCCAACTCATTGAGTTTGAGAATGGCCTCTTTGCAGTCGCCTTCGCCGGTCTCGATCACGGCCTGTGCCTCTTCGTAGGCGAATCGGCGGTCGCTCTTGATTACGGAGCGACAGATGCGATAATCCAATACCTTGGCCTCATCATTCATCCGGAATATGCAGCTATAGGCATATTTCTCTTCGTCGGGACGGAGGGAACAAAGGTCGTTGCAGAGGCGTTCGGGGAGCATCGGGATGGTGCGATCCACGAGATAGATACTCGTGGCGCGGTTGTATGCTTCCTGATCGATGATGTCGCCCTCAGTGACGTAGTACGAGACATCGGCAATATGTACTCCCACCTCGTAGCAATTGTTCTCCATCGGACGGAACGATAGGGCGTCATCGAAGTCTTTGGCATCCTTTGGGTCGATGGTGAAAGTGAGCACCGACCGAAAATCTTCTCTTCGCGTCAGTTCTTCTTCTGTGATCTTGCCGTCCAGGCGGTCGGCTGCCTCTTCCACCTCTTTCGGGTAGACATAGGGCAATCCGAACTCGGCCAAAATGGCATTCATCTCGGCGTCGTTGTCTCCGGCCGGCCCCAATACGGCTTGCACCTCTCCGATAGGATTCTTGGATTGCTCCGGCCATTCGAGTATTCGGGCTATTACCTTATCCCCGTTTTTGGCATTGCCGAGGTTATCTTTGGGAATGAAAATATCATTGGCCAAGGTGCGATCTTCCGTAACAAGGAAAGCGAAATCCCGATTCACTTGGATCTTGCCGACAAAAGAGGCCTGCTTCTGTTCGATGATCTCGATCACGGCGGCTTCCGGCGCACGGCCACGACGTTTGGCAAAGAGTTGTACTTTCACTTTGTCGCCGTCCATTGCATGTGCCGAATTTCTTTCGGCAATGAAAATGGGCGTGCCACCTCCTTCGGGGATAAACGAATTGCGGCCGTTGAACCGACGCTCGAAGGTGCCTATGACAATCAATCCCAAGGCATTGTAACGATAGCGTCCGCGCTCGATCTCGTGCAGGATGTCGTCCACAGCCATGTCTTCCATCAGGGAGTTCACCATTAGCTTTTGTGGTGTGGCTTCTACTCCCATCAGATGGCTTACCTGCTTGTAGTTCATCACGCTCTGAGGATTGCTTTGGAATATGTCCAAAACGGCATTGCGCATCTCCTCCTTGGTCATGCGCTTGTTCTTGCGACCGGCGCGGTTGATGCGAGGAGCGTCTCCCTTGCGAGCTTTACTCTTGCTTTTATCTTTCCTTTTACTCATTGATTCTTTTGTTCGGAAACACCTCCCCCTGCCAATAATCGGGAAGATGCGATTAACTGTTCATTTCGAGGATAGACCTCATTATTTGCGGTGTATTGCTCAGACGAGGCACTTTGTGCTGTCCTCCCAGCTTGCCCTGCTCTGCAAGCCAATCATGGAAGAGACCGGGGCGAGCAATCGTCAGGGAGAGTGGGAGCAAAGTCATGTCTGCATATCGCTTGGCTTCGTAGTCGGAATTGAGCGTTTGCAGTTCGGCATCCAACGCTTGGGCGAACGCATCCGGATCATCCGGTGCGGAGACAAATTCGATCAGCCAGTCGTGTCGCCCCTTGCCCTCCTCCGGGAAAAAGTGGGGTGCTGCCGTATAGTCCACTGCCTGCACACCGAATCGCTTGCATGTCGCCGCCAATGCCTTGTCGCTATTGTGTACCATCAGCTCTTCTCCGAATGCGTTGATGTAGTGCTTGGTGCGACCGGTGATGACTATTTTGTATGGTTTGACCGAGGTGAAGCGTACGGTGTCGCCCAATACATAACGGTAGAGTCCGCCGAGCGTGCTGATGATCATAGCGTAGTTACGCCCTTTTTCCACCCCTTCGAGTGGGACAGCTTCCGCTTCCGGCTGCCCGAAATGTTCCATCGGGATAAATTCGTAGTAGACTCCGTAATCGAGCATCAGCAGCATACCGCTATCCGTCGGGTCGTCCTGAATACCGAAAAAGCCTTCCGAAGCGTTGTACGTCTCCATATACTGCATCCGCGAAGAAGGTATCAGCTTCTCATACTGCTCTCGATAGGGCGCAAAGCTGATACCGCCGTGGAAGAATACTTCCAACTCCGGCCATACATCCGACAAAGTCTCTCGGCCTGTAGCTGCGAGTACTTCCTTGATCAGGACAAGGATCCAAGACGGTACGCCGGACAAGCTCCCGACCCGTGCATGTACCACTTCGCGAACTACGGCTTTCAGCTTCTCCGTCCACTCATCCATCAGGAGCGTCTCTTTCGAGGGTACCCGTATGCTGTTGCCGAGCGCAGGCATATTCTCGACAAGGATGGCACTCAAGTCGCCGACTTGTATATCGGCATTCATGGATACAGGGGCGCGACTGCCACCCAGTACCAAACCTTTCGTCGTGAAGAAACGACTGTCAGGTCTGTTGCGCAGGTACAGCCATAGGGTGTCTTTCCCCCCTTGATAATGGCAATAGTGCAGGTGGCGGTATGGAACGGGGATGAACTTGCTTTTGCTATTGGTGGTGCCGCTGCTTTTGGCAAACCATGTGCAACGTCCCGGACAGAGCACATCTTTTTCGCCACGAAGCATTCGTTCTATTTCGGCTTGTGTCGATTCGTAATCGCGAACAGGCACGTTGCGAGCGAAACACTCTCTCGAGCTGATACGGCTGAAGCCGTAGCGGATGCCGGTGGATGTGTAGGCTGCACTCGACAGGATGCGCTTGAGCTGTCGGTCTTGTATCTCTTCTGCTCGGGAGGCATAGGTGTCAATGGCTTTCAGCCTGATTTTCGACAAAGCATGTATGATACGGGTTTTATAGTCCATCGGTCTCCGTTTCTTTACAAAAGTATCATTTTCTCACTCTGCATTCATATCGCATAGCTTTGTGTAGTATCCGCCCAGGGCGTACAGCTCATCGTGGCGTCCTTGCTCCACGATACGCCCCTCATGCAGCACACATATAATATCCGCATTGCGGATCGTGGTCAGTCGGTGCGCTATGACGATAGCCGTTCTATTGGCCATCAGCTTTTCGATGGCATTCTGTACCAAACGTTCGCTTTCCGTATCGAGTGCGGACGTGGCCTCATCCAGAATCAAAATCGGTGGATTCTTCAAAATAGCTCGGGCGATGCTGATCCGTTGCCGCTGGCCTCCCGACAGCTTGCCTCCGCGGTCGCCGATGTTGGACTGATAACCCTCGGGCATCTGCATGATGAAGTCGTGCGCATTGGCTATGTGTGCTGCATGCTCTACCTCTTCGGCCGTGGCATTCTCTTTGCCGAAAGCGATGTTGTTGAAGACGGTATCGTTGAAGAGGATTGCTTCTTGATTGACGTTTCCGATCAGCTCACGCAGCTCACGCAGTTTTACGTCCCGCACATCCGTCCCGTCTACCAGCACACGCCCTTGCTGGATGTCGTAGAACCGTGGCAGCAAATCCACGATCGTACTCTTGCCCGATCCGCTCTGACCGACCAGTGCCACCGTTTTCCCTTTGGGAATCGTCAGACATACATCGCGCAGCACCCAATCCTCGCCATAGCGGAACCACACATGATCATAAACTACCGCCTCTTCGAACACGACGGGGTGGGGCTGTTCGGGATCTTTGATGTCGTTCTCGGCCATCAGGATCTTGTCCACGCGCGACATGGAGGCTAGCCCTTTTTCTATGGCGTATGATGCCTTGCTCAGCTCTTTGACCGGATTGATCAGGCTGTAGAAGATGACCAGATAATATATGAAGGTGGAAGCATCGATGTCGCCCGTATTGTTCAGAATAAGCGTACCCCCATACCAGAGTACGATGGCTATGGTGGCCGTGCCGAGAAATTCGCTCATCGGGTGTGCCAACTGCTGGCGGCGGAAGACCTTCATCGTCGTACGGCGAAACTGCTCGTTGGCACGATGGAAGCGATCCTGCATCTTCTTCTCGGCATTGAATGCCTTGATGATACGCAGGCCGCCAAGCGTCTCTTCTATCTGGCTCATCAGGCCTCCCCATTGATTCTGCCCTTCCAGACTCTTACGCTTGAGTGTCTTGCCCACCTTGCCCATCAGCCCTCCGGCTATTGGCAGGAGGATGAAAACGAAAAGGGTGAGCTGCCAGCTGATCAGGATCATCCCGATCAGGTAGATGGAAATGAGGATCGGATTTTTCAGCAACATATCCAGCGAACTGATCACGGAAGTCTCTATCTCATTCACATCGCCCGATATGCGCGCCATGATGTCGCCCTTGCGCTCTTCGCTGAAAAAGGAAAGGGGGAGTCCGAGGATCTTATCGTTGATCTGATTGCGAATATCCCGCACCACACCCGTACGCAGCGGAATCATGCTGTAGAATCCGAGGTACATCGAAGCCACTTTCAGGAAGGTCATCACCACCAGATAGATGCCCAGCATGATAAGCGTAAACGATGCTCCACGTACCTCTATAAGCTGGCTTACGTACCAGCTGAAATTATTGCTCAGTGCAGCTCCGGCAGCTTTCCATCCATCCATGCCACCCCAGTCTATCCCATCCATCGGCATATAAGTGGTCACCTGGCGGTCTATCCGGAAGAGGATGCGCAGGATGGGCATGATCAGAGAGAAAGACAATAGGTTGAGCAGTGCGCTCAGCGTATTGGCCACCACGCTCCATGCCACATACTTTTTATAGGGCGGCACGAAACGGCGTATAGCACTGAAAAAATGCTTCATAATAATCGGGCGGTTGCTGCTAAAAACTCCGAAAGATACGTGTTTTTGGGGAAAGAAGCCTCCCCAGCTCTGTGTCCCGAAGGCACTGTGATGTGAGCTTTTCCCCGGCTTTGGGAAGGAAAAAAGAGCGGATAGGGGTATTTCCCTCTCCGGTGTATTTGTGCCTGAAAAAATCTCCGGACGTGGGGCGTAAAAACGTGGCGCGGGAATTTTTTCGTTATGGCGCGTAAACTGAAAAATTCTCGCGCCGGAACGAAAAAGTTTTGGTTCGAGTTTTCAGAAAAACAGGGACGAGAAATGAGCGAATTTTGGTCCGTAAAATGAGCAACGCATCCAAGCTCGACGGACGCGAAGGAGCGACTTCCCTATCACCCTCGCCATCGTTTTCTGTGGCTGGTTTCAGCCTTTTTCATGCAAGAATGGTCGTAGCTGCATCTGCTTGTCCCGCAACCCTAATCTGCGGTGCACCTATATGGGACAGATCTTTTGGAGAGACACTTTTTTGCACTTAGTGGCTTGAAAACGAAGTCTCTTTCTAAAATGAAAAACCTACCTTTACGGACGAAACGACTCGGGAAAATATGATGTAAAAGAGGGAATGAAAAGAATCAATATCACCATCGGCTTTCTCTTTATATACTTCGTAGTGATGTCCGTATTGGGATACCCGCGCGAAAGGATAGCTCCGGACGGTACCGACCGGCTGGTAACGTATCTGTTGGTTTGCGCTTTGGAGCTGGTCGTACTCATCTTGTTGCGGTGGGTATTGATACGGCGATACAAGATGCGCGAGCGTCGCCGGCACGATATGGAACAGTATGCCCGATACGATGAAAAACCCGACGAATAGTCACCTAACGCTACAATGAAGTATGACGGACACGGCACAACTCTATCCTTACATATTCCATCCCATCCTTCGACCGGTCGTGTGGGGCGGTCGCAGGATACGCCCTTTCAAGGGAATGGAGCCGACCGATGAAAACATCGGAGAAAGCTGGGAGATTTCGCATGTGAGCGATCACTATTCGGTCGTAGCAAACGGACCTCTGGCCGGTAAGACGATAGACGATTTGCTGGTGTATCATGGCGAAGATCTCCTTGGCCGGCACGTATTCGAGCGGTATGGCCGGAAATTTCCCCTATTGATCAAGTTCATCGATGCGCGCGATGATCTTTCCGTTCAGGTTCATCCCGACGACCGGTTGGCAGCCGAGAGGCACCAATCCTTCGGCAAGACGGAGATGTGGTACGTGGTACATGCCGATCCGGATGCTCGTCTCTATTCCGGTTTTTCTACGCAGTCTTCTCCCGAAGATTACGAAAGGCGTGTGGCCGAAGGCACGATCATGCAGGCTTTGTCCGAGTATAAGGTCGAGGCGGGCGACGTCTTCTTCCTGCCTGCCGGTCGGATACACGCCATCGGTGCCGGTTGCTTTGTGGCAGAGATACAGCAGACATCCGACATCACCTATCGTATCTACGATTATGACCGCCCTGACGCCAACGGGTGCTTGCGCGAACTGCATACCGAATGGGCTAAGGATGCCATCGACTATCGGCTGGAGGATTCGTACAGGACGGCCTATACGCATCGGCCCAATACGGCTGTCCGGTTGGCGGACTGTCCTTATTTCCGTACGGCTCTGCTGGAGCTGGACAAGCCTATCAGGCGCGATCTCGTGCAGGAAGACAGCTTCGTCATATATATATGTGTGGAGGGAGCTATTACCCTCACGGACAAAAGGGGCTATCGCCTCGAACTCCGACAGGGACAGAGTGTCCTCGTTCCGGCCCTGACGGCCGATGTAGAGCTTGTCCCCGACCCTCAAGCAGGGTGCAAGTTGCTTGAGACCTATATCCCTGCTTCCACTAACTGCTAAAAGATTTATCCGATGAAAGCAAAAATGCCATTACTCCTGCTTGCGGCTTTCGCCCTATTGCTGCAGATTTCATCCTGTAAGAGAGAGAGGAACAAACAAAGCGACAGGATCGTTTTCGACAGTATTTCCATGGAACGTTGCACTCACTTGTTAGGCGACTCCACCATGCCTTGCAACGATATTAAAATCCTGTTTGAATATCCGTCAGACAGCATTCCTCATGCCATAGGCGATTCGGTGAGGTGGAATATCCTCAATGCCCTGTTCGGCCCGGCGTATGCATCCATGTCGCCTTCCGAGGCTATGTCGGCTTATGCTGCCGCCAGCGATTCCACCTATTTGTCGGATATGGAGCCTTTGCTGAAGGAGGAACTTACGCTCAAGCCCGATTATAGACCGGACTTGGGGCTTTATGCCTATATCGATCACATAACGGGCAAGGTCGTCTTCCGGCAGGACAGCCTCTTGGTCTATGAGATCGAAGCTTTCAAATACATGGGCGGCAGTCATGGTTACGGTGACGTTGCATATCTCAACCTCGATTTGCGTACCGGCAAGCAGATTCTTTTGGAAGACATCGTCGCACAGGGCAAAGATGCTGCTCTCACCGATTTGCTCTGGAAGCAGTTGATGGCAGACCAAGGGGTTTCTTCCCAGGAAAGCCTCAACGAAATGGGCTATGGCACCTTGGGGGATCTTTATCCTACGGACAATTTTGGAATATCGGAGCGAGGTATCACTTTCCTCTACAATGAGTACGAGATCGCTCCCTATGCCATGGGGCCGATACACATTACACTGTCGTTCGATTCGCTTGCTCCGATTCTCAAGGAGGATTCGCCCACTGTCTTGCTCTCAACTGGCAAGAATGGATCGAAAAGATAAAAACCGACAGGTTTTCTCGCGACCAACTTCTTCAAAAGAACTATATTTGTAGCTCCTGTCGATAGTGCCATGGCAGTTGTAAAGATGATAGTCACATCATTGGAAGACCTTCGCTCAAGATTGCGTGCGTATGTGTCGGAGCACGGCTTGCGTCATACTCCCGAGCGGTACAGCATTCTTGAAGTCGCATATAATCTGAAGAAGATATTCACGCCGGACGACTTGTTCGATCTCACTCGCGAGAATGGCTTGCCTGTAAGTCTTTCTACGGTCTATAATACCCTTACCTTGCTCGAACGCTGCGGGATCGTTCTGCGTTTGCCTTCTCCCGAAACCAAATATCAGTATTTGATGGCTTCCTTCGCAGAGCAGTGTCCGCTGCTTTTCTGTACCGAATGTGCACAATTCTCTACCTACTACCGACGAAATGTGAAGTCGATACTGGCCGACAAAGATCTCAGACCACCACGCTTCTCTTATAGGCAGGCCATCATTTGTCTCTATGGGATCTGCGACAAATGCAGGAAGAAGCAGTCGGCCCTCAAAAAGGCGGCAGACAAAGCTGCTCCCAAGAAGAAAAAATAATAACACAGACATATAACATTGATCCGATATGGAAAAAGTGGATGTACTTCTCGGCCTGCAATGGGGCGATGAAGGAAAAGGAAAAATAGTGGATGTACTGACTCCGCACTACGATATTGTCGCTCGCTTTCAAGGTGGCCCGAATGCCGGACATACGCTTGAGTTCAATGGGGAGAAATACGTGCTTCGTTCCATTCCTTCGGGAATCTTCCAAGGAGAGAAAACGAATGTCATAGGCAATGGAGTGGTACTCGATCCCCTGCTTTTCAAGGAAGAAGCCGAAGCTCTTGCAAGCAGCGGTCACGATCTGACCAAGCGTCTCGTGATCTCGCGCAAGGCCCACCTCATTATGCCTACGCATCGACTGCTGGATGCTGCCAACGAAATAGCTAAGGGAAGCGGCAAGATCGGAACCACAGGCAAAGGGATCGGCCCCACATATACGGACAAAGTGAGCCGCAACGGCCTGCGTGTCGGAGATTTGGAGCACGGCTTCGAGGGAGCCTATTCGGCAGCCAAGGAGCGTCATCTTCGCATCCTGAATTCTCTGAACTATCCTGCGGACGAGCTGGCGGATCTGGAGAAGCGTTGGATGGAGGCTACAGAATACCTGCGCACGTTCGAATTTGTGGACAGTGAATTTCTGATCAATGGTGCTCTTGCGTCCGGCAAGAAGGTGTTGGCCGAAGGAGCACAAGGATCGCTCTTGGATATTGACTTCGGTTCTTACCCGTTTGTGACCAGTAGCAATACGATATGTGCCGGCTGTTGTACCGGCTTGGGAGTCGCCCCTCGCAATGTGGGGGATGTATATGGGATATTCAAAGCCTATTGCACGCGCGTCGGAGCAGGGCCTTTCCCCACGGAGCTGTTCGACGAGACGGGAGACAAGCTTTGTGAATTGGGACGCGAATTCGGCTCTGTGACGGGACGTAAACGCCGGTGCGGCTGGATAGACCTCGTAGCCCTACGCTATACCATCATGTTGAATGGTGTGACCAAGCTGATCATGATGAAAAGCGATGTGATGGATCTTTTCCCCACGATCAAGGCTTGTGTGGCATACCAGATAGACGGCAAGGAGACACGCGATTTCCCCTTCCATCTGACAGAAGGGGTAACGCCCGTTTACAAGGAATTCCCCGGTTGGCAGCGGCCGATGACGAACGTCGTCTCCGAGGCCGATTTCCCCAAAGAATTTAGCGACTACATCGCCTTCTTGGAAAAAGAATTGGGAGTCGGTATCGCTATCGTTTCCGTGGGTCCCGACCGAGAGCAGACCATCATCCGGCAGGCATGATGACATACGCAGAAGCTATCCGATATCTCTTTACCGCCACCCCTGTCTTCCAACACCAAGGAGGCAGTGCATATAAACCCGGGCTCGGTACCGTAGAGACCATAGACCGCCTGCTGGGACATCCCCACAAGGCTTACCCAACGATACATGTGGCCGGCACTAACGGCAAAGGCTCTACCGCCTCTACACTGGCAGCCATCTTACAGGTTGCCGGTATGAGGGTAGGCTTGTTCACATCTCCCCATTTAGTGGATTTCCGCGAGCGTATTCGTGTAAACGGCATTTGTATTACGGAAGAATACGTAGTGGATTTCTGCGAGCGAACGCGTGAGATGGTGACAACGCTGCATCCCTCTTTCTTCGAGCTGACTACGATGATGGCTTTCGACTATTTCCGGCACGCTCAGGTCGATATGGCACTTATCGAAGTGGGGATGGGAGGCCGTTTGGATAGCACCAATATCATTACCCCCATCCTGAGTATCATTACGAATATCGGCAAGGATCATGTGCAGTTCCTTGGGGATAAGCCGGAGAAGATAGCCTTCGAAAAGGCCGGAATCATCAAATCCGGAGTCCCCGTTGTAGTTGGCCGGGCCGAGGGCGGTGTGCGCGATGTCTTTCAGCGCAAAGCCGATGAGGAAGGAGCGGATATTGTTTTTGCACAAGAATCGGGCGTAATCACGTCCTCGACATTAGAGAACGGTTGCTATACATACCGGACACGAGACTATGGATCGGTTCGTGGCGAACTGACCGGCTTGGCGCAGGAGGAGAATGCCCGTACGATTCTCTGTGCCGTGGATGTCCTTTGTAAACGATGTGGTCTGAATCTTTCTTCGGAGCACGTACGTGAAGGATTTGCCCATGTTACGGCAATGTCTGGGCTGTTTGGCCGTTGGCAGCAGCTGGCCGAGCAGCCACGGATCGTATGCGATACCGGACACAACGAAGATGGGTTCCGTCTGATCACCGAGCAACTGAGGCGACAGACTTACCGACAGCTGCGTATCGTCTTCGGCATGGTCAATGACAAGGACATCACAGCCGTATTGGCTCTCTTGCCCCGGGAGGCCGTTTATTATTTCACCCGTGCTTCGGTCGATAGAGCTTTGCCGGAAGACGATCTGCAGCAGCAGGCCGCTGCTTTCGGCTTGGCCGGTAGTACCTACTCTTCGGTTCGGGAGGCACTCGAAGCTGCCCGACGAGAGGCGCATGCGGATGATTTTATCTTCGTCGGAGGGAGCAATTTTATCGTAGCCGATTTGTTAGAAGAATTCAAATAACTAAGTAATCATATCAATAAAAAACCTTTTAAAAAAATGACTGACGCAATCAAACAATCCCTCAGGGACAAGCCCGCAGTCCGGTGGACAGCACTAATCTTAGTGGCTGCCACCATGTTTTTTGCCTACATGTTCGTGGATGTGCTTTCTCCTCTGAAAACACAGTTAGAGCAGCAGGTCAATTGGAGTTCCACGGTCTTCGGCTCTTATGGCAGTAGCGAGTTCTTTATCAACGTTTTCTTCGGATTCCTCATATTGGCAGGGATCATTCTGGACCGCATGGGCGTGCGTTTCACTGCCATCTTATCCGGCAGTTTGATGCTTTTGGGTGCCCTTATTAAGGTATATGCCCTGAGTGAAGTCTTCAATAATGGCGGCTTCGGTTACGATATGCTCAATTCCTTTTCTATGGGCTTCCCCCCATCTGCCAAGCTGGCCTGTGTCGGTTTTGCTATTTTCGGATGTGGCTGTGAAATGGCCGGCGTAACCGTTTCGCGTGCTATCGTGAAGTGGTTTCATGGCAAAGAGTTGGCTTTGGCCATGGGGCTTGAGATGGCTATTGCCCGTTTGGGAGTCTTCGCCGTGTTCTGGACTTCACCTATAATTTCAAAGCAGTTCGAAGGTACGCTTCAGAGCGTTCAGGTACCGGTTATTTTTGTTACGGCACTTCTTTTCATCGGTTTGATCCTTTATGGTATCTACGGTATCCTCGATAAGAAGCTCGACCGCGAAGTACAGGATGCGAGTGTGGAAGAGGAAGAACCGTTCCGCTTCAAAGATCTCAAACAGGTATTCGGCAATAGCATGTTCTGGATTGTTGCCCTCTTGTGCGTGCTTTATTACTCAGCCATTTTCCCCTTTCAGAAGTTTGCCACCGAGATGCTTCAGTCCAATATCGGTCTGACGGCCGAAGGAGCTGCGCGTATCTTCAGTATGTTCCCCTTGGGTGCCATGGTGCTGACACCTTTCCTCGGCGCTTTCTTGGATAAGATCGGAAAAGGAGCCACCATGCTTATTATCGGTTCGGTGCTGATGTTCGTTTGTCACCTGACATTTGCTATTTTCCCCTTCGAGAGCGGTGCCACATCTTCGCTGGCCATAGCCATTGCAGCCATCGTCGTACTGGGTATTTCTTTCTCTTTGGTACCTGCCGCTCTATGGCCTTCGGTACCCAAGATTATCGACCCCAAAGTACTCGGTTCGGCTTATTCGGCCATTTTCTTTATTCAGAATATCGGCTTGATGGTTGTTCCCATCGTGATCGGAGCCATCCTCGACGCCACGAATAAGGGTGTTGCAGCCGGCGAACCGAAGAACTATACTTTGGCGATGCTGGTTTTTGCTTCATTTGGTGTACTCGCCTTTATCCTCGGTATTCTCCTGAAAGGGGCCGATGTAAAGAAAGGCTACGGACTTGAACTCCCCAATATCGAGAAGTAAGCATATCTTATTCCGCAAGGAAAATGCGGAAACAAGAGATTAGATCGCTTCCGTAAGAGGAACCGCTTATAATCCCCGCAAAAAAGAGCTGTGCAGAAAGGAAATCCTCCCTGTGCACAGCTCTTTTTTTTCAATATATCCAAACTAATATTAGTTCCGCTCAAAACTACTATTAGTTTCGCGAGAATCCACCAGTAGTTTTGAGAGAATCTACTGGTGGTTTCTGTGGGGAGATCCATAGGTGCCGAAAGAGGGCGCAATTTGCATGCTGATTCGACCTTTTGAATTGAGCATTGGCTGCTTGAGAGTGGCGCGATTCGTCGGAAGTCGGCGGCCGCTTTATGATTGAAAAAAGAGGGTACACCCGGTATGGGTGTACCCTCGATCGGTTTGTTATAAAAACACTTACACACTTTGTCTCTTGCTCAGAAGAGAGGTCCGATTAGGACGGTCGTCCGCCACGGCCGAAAGGTGCGCCGGGACGATTCATATTGCCACGTCGGTGATCGCTGCGAGATCCGCCACCGCTGAAGGCGTTGAATCGGTAGATGAAGTCCACCATCACGTAGCGTCCGATCGTATTGGACATGGTCTCTTCTATATTGATGGCCGTAGCAGAACGGCTGATATTAGAGCGCTGACCGAGGATGTCATAGCCTTTGACCCGCAGTGTACCGGCCTTGTCGCGAAGGAAGCTGTATGAGAGCGAAGCATCCCAAAGCCATTCGTTCAGGCTGAATCCCCCGCTGTAGCCGGAGTTCGTGTTGTATTCGAATTGGCTGTCAATACGGAATCCATAGGGAAGCGTTAGTGCGACCTGATAATTGCCGCCGAAGTCGTATGTGCGCGAATCTTTCTGTCCGCTCAGACTATTATTCGCCATATAGAATCCTATGTTGCCTCCGATACCCGTGTCGATCCAATCGTTGCGATAGGTCAGCGTCAAGCGTTCTCTCGTTCGGAACGAGAGGGCTTTGTTCTTATTGTCATTGATAAAGCTTTGTCCTTCGGCCAGCCTGTTGAACAAGGACATCCTGAAAGAAAATGCCCTGTTCTTGAGCGGAACCGACAGTGTCCCATGAAGATTCGCCTGCCATGTGCCGGAAGCATTTTCATAGCGGGTGGTACGGATCCCTGTGGACTGGTCGTAGTGCGTATTGGGGACGATGTCGTCGAATGTATAGTTGCCGAAGAAAACGATGCTGAAAGCTCGCTGACTTTTGGCGTCGAAGTCCGAGAACATGGCCATCACATTGTTCGAATAGCTGGGCTTCAGGCCCGGATTTCCTTCTGTCACGAAGAGCGGATTCGTGATGTCCTGAACGGGAGCGATCTGATTGATGGATGGTTGTGTAGTACGCCCTCGGTAATCTACGCGAAGGTTGGTGGTCTTGTTCGGCTTGTAGTTGATTCGGAGCATCGGAGAGAGATTGACACGATTGAAAGCCAACTTGTCCTGCTCTACTCCTCCTACGTTCCGATAGCTGACAGTTCTGTTGGGATCCACGTTGAACCCCACGGTGTAGTCCCACGTCTTGGCAATCTTCTTGAGGTTCAGTCCGATGCGATACTGGGTAAACTCGTTGTTGTAGGAGAGTCCGTACTGATCGTCCAGTGTGGAGTACAGTCCGTCGTCGCCCAATCGGTACACCTCACGGTCCGAATTGCGACGCGAGAAGCGTCGGTTCAAAATAGCCTGTGCGAAGTAATTTTTGCCCAATGGTTCTACGTAGGAGAGCCGAAGGCGATATTGCAGGTCGGAGTTGTCGTTGAATTGCTTCTGATTCGTCTCCACACTTTGGAGCACGGCCTGATATATGCCTTCTCCGTCTTCGTCGGTCAGTCCGCCGCTGATGGAAGCACTCAGGGTACGCCCTTCATCGTTGAGTTTGTGGCTGATGTCCAGTTCCCCGTTCAGACGGAAGTTGTTCCCTTGCGTAGTCTGGTGGATGGAGCCTTTATTGATGATGCTTCCGGTCGTATTCTTCGTCTCGTATGCGTCGTTGAAGAAGCCATCCATCTTGGATATCGAGAGGTCGGGCTCGAAGACCACTTCGGTACGTTCGGACGGTTTCCATTGCAGCCTGAATCGAGCCTGACCGTTGTGAGAGAAAGAGCGTTCCGATATACTCTCGTCCATATAAGTATTCCCTTCGGCGAGGATGTTTTCCACGCGTTTGGTGGTCTCTATGGCCTTGTCGTTGTATCCGTAGCGCGCATCGCCTCCCGTGTTAAGGGCAGAGGAGAATTCGACGCTGAAGTTGCCGCCCAGCATCGAAGAAGAGGTAATGCCTCCGCTATTGCCGAAGCCCCGTCTGCCAAAGCCTTGGGGGGAGAAGAAGGTCATGGATCCCATCTCGCTGCCCATTTCGCTGAAGCCCATATTATTCGTGTTGTTCGCACTGCCGATCAATGTCCACTGCTTATTCCCGTCGAACCGATTGACGTTCCCTCCGGCCATATAGCGTTGGTCAGTACCGTAGCCGGCTTGGACCGATCCGAAGAGCCCCTTCTTTTTTTCGGGTTTCACTGTCAGATTGATTACGGTCTGCTCTTCTCCGTCATCGAAACCGCTCATTCGCGACAACTCACTCAGCTTGTTCAGCACCTGTACTTTATTGACCATATCGGCGGGAAGATTCTTCATCGCCACCTTCGGGTCTTTGGAGAAAAATTCTTTTCCATCGACAAGGATCTTGCTGATGTCCTTGCCGTTGATCGTGATTTTTCCATCCGAGCTGATCTCTGCTCCGGGCAGCTTCTTGATCAGCTCCTCGATAGAGGCTCCTTGCGCTACGGTATAGGAGCCGGCATTGAACTCGAGCGTGTCGTTGCGTACGACGACCTCTGCCGCTTTGGCCTGCACCGTCACACTCTGTAGGAGACGGGCATCTTCGTTCATGGAAATATCCTTCAGCGTGATGGTTTGCCCGCTTTTGAGAGATATTTTTTCGTCGTGGGTGTTGTACCCTACATACGAAACGCGCAGAATGTAGTCGCCATCCTGTGACGTCTTCAGACTGAACATTCCTTTTTCATCGGTGGCACCCGCTACTACGGCCTTTTGACCGGTACTTTGTACAAGCTGTACGTTGGCTTGAATCATGGGGTGTCCCTCTTCGTCCAATACTCTGCCTGCTACTCCGGCTTGTTGGGCTTCCAGCCCAACGAAACCAAGAGAAGCAAGGAGCATTGACAACAGTAATTGATAAATCGATCGCATAAGAAAAGTTTGAAAAGAAAAATAGGTGCTATCGTTCCCATCCTCCGAAATGGTATATTACGACTTACCCTACAACTGAAATAGAGAAAGAAAGAGAAATAAGTTTAATTCGTGTTCACGGAAAAGGAGGTCGAACCCGGTGGAAGCGGCATGGCTTACAGAGAGATCACGAGCCAAAAACAGGCGGATTGTGGCCTGAGTTTTCGTGTAAACACGCGCGTAAACTTTTTCGTTTTGGCGCGGGAATTTTTTGCTTCTCGCACCAAAACAAAAACGTTCTCGCGCCACGTTTTTCGGTTTGTGAGTTGAGAAAAAATACGAACCAAAAGGCTTGGGATCTGGAAAGATGATTGGCGATGTCGCTTTGCTCTCACCGCCTCCTAAGGTTTGGCTTTTTTTGACTTTTATTGGATCTGCTTGTCAAGGTAGACCAGCATTTGGCAGTGTCGGCAGTCGAACTCCAATCGCAGGCGGCTCTCGCCATGAACCAGATAATACGGTTCTCTGTACGGCGATTTCTTGTGCTGGAACGTGGGGCAGTATCCCAAGTGATAGCGAAGGCAGTGCTTCGAAAACATAAGCGGGACGCCTTGGGGGTGCGAGTGTTCGAAGGCGGGGGCGATGGCTGTATATCCCATCTGCCGGTAGAAGGCTTCTGCTTCCTTGTTCGCCACGTTGGCCAAAAAGGAAAGACTCTGCTCTCCCTCGCGCGGACAGTCTGCCGTAGGAGGTCTGCGGTGTCGTGCGACGGCGTTTCCCTTGCGCTCGGGCATAGCCGAGGCCGTCTCAATGAAAGACTGAACTGCTTCTCTCCTTAGCTGACCGATGAGGGAAAGCGGAATGAAATAGTCGTGACTGAGCCGGATATTGACCGAGATGGCTTCAAGCGGTGTGCCTCCTAATTTGGACAGATTCTTGCGGATCTGCTCTTCATCGAACCGATTGGCAGGCTCGTGGGCGGCCGCTATCGTGCCCTTTGCCGGTGGATAGCCGTCTGCTTCTATCAATAGGGAGAAGCCTTCCGGAACGTCCGTCAGAGTAAGGGATACGGGAATGAGGCGGACGGCCGAGTTGTCTTGTGAGAGTGCTTTCTCGAAGCGAATGTCGTAATTGCGGAATACGTTTGTGCCCGGTACGATGCCGGTAGGATTGTCCACCTGTATGCTGCCGTCAGGCAAAACCACATTGATGCGCGTGCCACTCATGCTGCCGTCAGGATGCAGGAGGTAGAGGCCATCGCCATTGGCCGGAGAGGTTTTGGATTCCGTATTGTCGGATCGTAGTCGGATACTGATCTTGTCCCTCTTTACGGCGGTCACTCGGCCGATATAGGCTCCTCGGCTTTTGTTCGATTCGGGTGTGATGAGGGAGTCCGTATCCCGTTTGCCGCTCAGAAGCAGATCGGTGAAGCCGCGGTTGAAGCTCTTTTCGGGAGCGGGGTGGAAAGCGAAAGAGCACCGTCCCGATGAGGCCCTGCAATAGCGTTCGGGGTAGCGGCTGATGAGTTCGTCCAGAAGACGGCGATAGTGAGCTGTTACGTTTTTGACATAGGAGATGCCTTTCAGTCTGCCTTCGATCTTGAACGAAGAGATACCGGCCTCAAGCATCGACTCCAGTTCAGCAGAGCGATTCAAGTCTTTCAAGGAAAGGAGATGCTGATTGCTTCGGATTACCTTTCCATCGGCATCGATCATCGTATAGGGCAGTCTGCAAAGCTGGGCACAAGCTCCTCGGTTGGCACTGCGTCCGGTCAGTGCTTCGGAGAGGTAGCACTGACCGCTCAGACTCACACAGAGTGCTCCATGTACAAAGGCTTCCAATACCACTGATGTGGAGTCAGCTATCTTGCGGATTTCGGGGAGAGACAGCTCTCTGGCCAATACCACCTGCTCATAGCCCAGGGATTGGAACATCCGGACTTTCTCCACAGTGCGGATATCGCATTGTGTACTGGCATGGAGGGCTATAGGTGGGAGGCTTAGACGACATAGAGACATGTCCTGTACGATCAGGGCATCTGCTCCTGCCCGATAAAGCTCCCATGCGATGCGTTCGGCCTCGGGAAGCTCATCGTCGTACAGGATCGTGTTGAGTGCTACATATACTTTGGCACGATAAAGTCGTGCGAAGTATGCCAGCCGGCCTATATCCTCTATCGATACTCCTGCGGAAGCTCGCGCGCCAAAAGACGGAGCACCGATATACACGGCATCGGCACCGTGGAGGATTGCCGCCCGACCCGTGGCAAGATCTTTGGCCGGAGCAAGCAGTTCTACAGGCCGTGGCTCAAAGCTTCTCGCCATAGGCCAAATCGCCTGCGTCGCCTAATCCCGGTACGATATAGGAATGCTCGTCGATGATGGGATCGATGGCTGCAATCCATATTGTAGTATTCTCCGGCATGACACCGCGTATATAGTCTACGGCTTGCTGGCTGGCTATTATGCTGGCTATATGGATGTGCTTCGGATTGCCTTTGGTCAGTAGTGCTTTGTAGGCCAGTTCCATGGAGCTGCCTGTGGCGAGCATGGGATCGGATATGATGAGGACCTTGTCCGTGATGTCCGGGGAGGCTATGTATTCGATGTGGATGTCGAAATTCAGACGGTCCTTGTATTTCCTGTAGGCGGATACAAAGGCGTTTTCGCAATAGTCGAAATAGTTCAGAAAGCCATGATGGAAAGGCAATCCTGCCCGAAGGATCGTAGCCAGCACTACTTTGTCCTGTGGGACGATGCACTCGGCTTCCCCCAAAGGAGTAGTGACGGTACGCACCTGCTGCGTCATCTTCTTGCTTATCTCATAGGCCATTACTTCTCCCACACGTTCTATATTGCGACGAAAGCGCAGTCGATCGTTCTGAATGGTGACATCGCGCATCTCCATGACGAATCTATTGAGAAGAGAGTGCTCGGCACCTAAGTGTATTACTTCCATAATTATTGTTGTGAGGTGAGTTGTGCGAATCCACGAACGAGGCGTTCTAACACCGATTCGCGCAAAAATACAATATCTTTGCTGCATAAGACGTTGGTTTTACACACCAAATAAAGAATTGAAGATTATTCCCTCAGATGCAATTCTTATATAATTCACGTTTTTCGTTGAGAATCGCTCTCCTTTGTCTGATCTGTGCTTTGGCCGGTCGTACCCTTTCGGCGCAAACGGAAAAAGTGCAGAATCGTCCCTATGCGGACTACAAACGCTATCATCTTGGATTCCATGTAGGGATGCATGCCCAGGATTTAGTTATCTCGAACAACGGATTCGTGCCGGAGGGAAGTACATCGGCTCCGATATTTGCCCAAATCTCCAAGTATTCGCCCGGGTTTTCCGTTGGCGTGATCGGCGATATGTTCCTCTTGCCTAATTTGAATTTGCGTCTCCTGCCGACCTTGCACTTCGGGGACAAGCAATTCGTCTTTTCCGATGGGGAGAAGTCTGTGGCATCTTTCTCGGTTCGATCCAATTATTTGGAGTTTCCTTTGCTGCTGAAATACAGTTCCAGACGCCTGAATAATATACGTCCATACATCATTGGTGGTCCTTATTGGACCATGGAGTTGGGGCGAAAGAAGGGGCTGGAGATTTATACCAAAGCCAATGATTATGGGGTACAGATCGGCCTCGGTTGCGATTTTTACCTGCCATTTTTCAAGTTGTGTCCCGAACTGCGCTTTAGTTTTGGCTTTCCCGACGTTATTATGCACGAACGTCCCGATCTTTTGGATGATTATAAGCTCATCTATACGCAGTCCATCAGGCAGGCACGCACTCGAATGATTATGCTTACGTTCAATTTCGAATAATTTGCGCACCATATTCGAAACAGCAACGCATAATCCCAGGCGAACAAAATAGGAATCGCTTGAGTTTTTAATTCGGTAAGTGATGCTTTTGCAAGCATTTCTTGCTGCGTGAATTTGTGTGTCGAGATCCGATACCTATCCTTTGGGGAATATTATGGAAGAGAATAAACTTGTTTTTTCAATTATTACAGTCTGCTATTGTGCAAGGGACGTTATTGCCAAAACAGCCCAAAGTGTACTTTCGCAGACATACCCTAATATAGAATACATTGTTGTTGATGGAGCTTCTCCCGACAATACAGCTGAGGTAGTACGTTCGCTGTCTTCGGATATCAAACTAATCAGCGAATCGGACAAAGGATTATACGATGCTATGAATAAGGGACTCCGTATGGCTACGGGAGACTATGTTTGGTTTCTGAATGCGGGCGATCTTTTGCCATCCAATGAGCTTGTCGAGACGATAGCCAACGGTATTAAAGGCTCTTCAATGGGATTGCCGGATGTTCTTTACGGTGATACCATGTTGATTGATGCCGACGGTAAGGAGAAAGGTTTGCGACGACTTCGTCCTCCTTTCGAACTTCAATGGAGAAGTTTTGCCGATGGGATGTTGGTTTGTCACCAGGCTTTTATTGCTAAGCGATTGATTGCACCTCCATATAATTTGAAATATCGGTTTTCAGCCGATTTCGATTGGTGCATTCGCATTCTTCAGGCGGCTCGCAATGTGGTGAATACAGAGATGATCTTGGTACACTCTTTGGACGATAGAAGAGGTGTAACCTATAAAAACCATAAGGCTTCGCTCAAAGAAAGATTCTTGATTATGATGCATTACTACGGTAGCAAGAAGTCGATCATGAAGCATCTGAGCTTCTTTTTCCGTCGCAAGCGGTAAGCCACTTGACAGAAATCAATCCCAAACGGAAAGAATTTTGTACTTTTGTGCAGCAAAAAGGCCTGGTAGCTTAGCTGAATAGAGCGTCAGATTCCGGTTCTGAAGGTCGCGGGTTTGAATCCCGCCCGGGTCACAAAGTCTTACAAATGACTATGCCGAAGAGAGAAGTCTCTCTTCGGCATAGTCCGTTTTTAGTCCCTTGCGCACTCCTGTCTCTCTTCTCTACTTTGCCAGTAGTAGGTATGAAACAAAAAAGATGTGCCAAAATCTTTTTGACACATCTTCTTTATGTTACTTTGACCACCACCTCAATAAGAGGTGTGGCAAGCATTTAGTTTTTTACTTTGGCTACAATAGCTCTGAAAGCTTCAGGGTGGTTCATCGCCAAATCAGCGAGAACTTTGCGGTTGATTTCGATACCGTTTGCATGGAGAGCACCCATCAGGCGAGAATATGACATCCCTTCCAAACGAGCTGCAGCGTTGATACGCTGTATCCACAGAGCACGGAAATTACGTTTTTTGTTCTTACGGTCGCGATAGGCGTAGGTCAAACCTTTTTCCCACGTGTTCTTAGCAACTGTCCATACATTCTTACGAGCACCAAAATATCCGCGTGTGAGCTTCAGAATTCTTTTGCGTTTAGCTCGTGATGCAACGTGATTGACTGATCTTGGCATAATACTAATTGTTTTTGATTGGCAGCGGCTTCGGTTTTATCTTAATAAACCTACGCACTTGATAAAGCATGCCTCTCTGTTAAAAAAATCGTTGTTAGTTTGCTTTGAAAGAGTTTGTTATCGGAGACAAAGGAGTTGCTTAACGGCATTCTCATCTACCTTGTGTACTGTGGAGAAGTAGGTGAGGTTACGCTTTTGCTTCTTCGTTTTCTTTGTCAAGATGTGACTCTTGAAAGCGTGCTTACGCTTGATTTTACCTGTTCCGGTAAGGGCGAACCTCTTTTTGGCACCGGAGTTAGTCTTCAATTTAGGCATTTTCCAACACTATTATTATTAAACACTTCTTGTTATTCCACTGCTGTAGGACAGGTCTTGTCGGACAGCGGTGTTTTTTATTCTTCTTCGGTTTCTACGGATTCTTTGACTTGTTTAGAAGTCTCCACCTGCGTTTTCGGTGGTGTATGTCCTTTTTTTGATGCGGATTTGGGCGTAAGCATGATAGTCATACGCTTACCTTCCAAAATAGGCATTTGCTCTACGCGAGCAAAGTCTTCCAAATCATTGGCAAAACGAAGCAAAAGAACTTCTCCTTGCTCCTTGAAAAGGATTGAACGTCCACGGAAAAATACGTAAGCTTTTACCTTAGATCCTTCTTGCAAAAACTCTTTCGCATGTTTGAGCTTGAAGTTGTAATCGTGGTCGTCCGTCTGGGGTCCGAAACGGATCTCCTTGATTACGATTTTCACCGATTTGGCTTTCTGTTCTTTAGCCTTCTTCTTCAGTTGGTAAACAAACTTCTGATAGTCGGTAACACGGCATACGGGCGGATCAGCATTTGGTGAGATCTCGACTAAATCCAAATCTTGGCTTTCGGCAATGCGTCGTGCTTCTTGGATGTTGTACACACCTTGCTCCACATTGTCACCGACGAGACGCACCTCTTTCACTCGGATTGCTTCGTTGATCCGATGTTGATTCTTCGTTTTATCGATTGCCATTCAAAATGTTTAAGAGGGGGAAGGGCCGGTTTTGCCGATTTCCCCTTTTGATAATACTTGTTTGAATTGTTGTTACCTTATTATTGTTTCTGAAAAGAAGGCTTTAGTTTTGATAATCTTTACGCCAAGCGCTAATCATATCATCCACTTCTTTCTCGATAAGCTCGGCAAAGGTAGTAATTTTCATAATACCCATATCTCCTTCGCCTTGTTTGCGTACTGATACCTCTTCCTTCTGGCTTTCATTTTCGCCAACGATGAGCATATACGGAATACGTTTCAACTCATTGTCCCGTATTTTTCGTCCGACCTTTTCATTCCTGTCGTCCACCTGTACGCGGATATCTCGCTGGTTCAATTCTTTAGCCACACGATGAGCATACTCGTTGAAGCGCTCGCTTACGGGCAGGACAACAACCTGATCAGGCGTGAGCCAAAGCGGAAATTTACCTGCTGTGTGCTCTATGAGTACAGCAACGAAACGCTCCATCGAACCGAACGGTGCACGATGGATCATCACAGGGCGATGCTTTTTATTGTCTTCACCGGTGTACTCTAGGTCGAATCGTTCGGGCAGGTTGTAATCCACCTGAATGGTCCCCAACTGCCAACGACGACCCAATGCATCTTTGACCATAAAGTCCAACTTGGGACCATAGAACGCAGCTTCACCGTATTCTATGACAGCGGGGAGACCTTTTTCTTCACAAGCCTCGATGATTGCGCGCTCGGCACGCTCCCAATTCTCTTCGCTTCCGATATACTTCTCTCGGTTTACTTTATCCCGAAGTGATATCTGTGCTTCGAAGTTTTTGAAATCAAGAGCCTTGAAGATGATGAAAATGATATCCATCACCTTGCAAAATTCTTCTTTGAGCTGATCCGGACGGCAGAACAGGTGTGCGTCGTCCTGCGTGAAACCTCTTACACGTGTCAGCCCATGCAACTCTCCGCTTTGTTCGTAACGATATACTGTTCCGAACTCGGCCAAACGAATCGGCAAATCGCGGTAGGAGTGTGGTGTGATCTTGAATATCTCACAGTGGTGAGGACAGTTCATCGGTTTTAGCATGAACTCTTCTCCCTCCTGCGGTGTATTGATCGGGCGGAAAGAATCCTGTCCGTATTTGGCGTAGTGCCCGGAGGTGATGTAGAGATTCTTATTGCCGATATGCGGCGTAATTACCTGTTGGTAGCCAAAGTGCTTCTGTATCTGCTTCAAAAAATCTTCCAAACGCAAACGCAGCTGTGTGCCTCTCGGCAGCCAAAGCGGCAAGCCGGCACCTACATTTTGGGAGAAAGCGAAGAGTTCAAGCTCCTTGCCAATCTTTCGGTGGTCACGTTTCTTGGCCTCTTCCAAAAGCTCAAGATATTCATCCAACATTTTTTTCTTGGGGAAAGTGATCCCATAGATTCGTGTCAGCTGTTTTCTCTTTTCGTCACCGCGCCAGTAGGCTCCTGCTACACTTAGAAGCTTGATCGCTTTGATGTAACCGGTATTGGGCAAGTGCGGGCCACGACAAAGGTCGGTGAATCCACCTTGTGTATAGGTTGTAATGGTACCGTCAGCCAGTTCGCTGATCAGCTCCACTTTATATTGGTCATCCTTGTCTCCAAACATGCGGAGTGCGTCAGCCTTGGCTATGTCGCGTCGAATGATCGTTTCTTTGCGAGCAGCCAAATCCTGCATCCTTTTCTCGATGGCAGGGAGGTCGGCGTCTTTGATAGAAATGCCTTCGCCCGGATCTACGTCATAATAGAATCCGTTTTCGATAGCAGGTCCGATGCCGAATTTAATACCCGGATACAATTCTTCCAATGCTTCGGCCATCAAGTGGGCACTGGAGTGCCAAAATGCATGCTTGCCTTCCGCATCGTCCCATTTGAATAACTTCACTTCTGCATCTTCATTGATCGGGCGATGCAGATCCCACGTTTGTCCGTTTACGCCTGCAGCCAATACATCTTGCTGCAAACGTGGGCTGATGCTACCGGCTATATCCCAACCAGTAACTCCCGCTTCATATTCGCGGAAGTTGCCATCGGGAAAGGTAATTTTGATCATATCGTTATGTTGTCTATTTCGTTTCTTGTTCGGTAGAGGGTATAAGTCTCTACATACTTATCTATGCGCGCAAAAGTACGACTAATATATTTAACCATGAAAGCTCCGCAAGGTTTGTGTAGAGCAACAATTTTTGCATAATCCATTTGTTCACTTCTCCGCTAAGACCTTTTGAAACCAAGAATAATAAGGCTTTCTTGAACGATGAGCTTGACAATCGCAAACAAACGAACTCCGTCGATTTTGTGCAAAACGTTCGGAGTTCTATTCTGTAATACCCTCTTTTTAGGCTTATCCCTTACTCTCTGCTTTCGGGCCGGCAAGGATCTGTCGAATTTGTTCCGGATGGTCTTTCAGCAGCTTAATAGCTTCTTTGACTACCTTGTCTTCCGGCAAACTCTGGCGGATGCTGCCTCGCTCGTAATAATAGCGGGTAACAATTTCGTTGTTCAGATAGTTGGTTATCTCTTTCTTGAATCGTAGCAGGTCGCGCGACAGGTTGGGTTTTAGCTTTTCGCGTAGAGCTTTAAGTTCCGAATTGGCTTCGGGCAGGTAGCCTTCTATCTTGGCCAATTCCTCCAGTTTGTCAAGCATCTTGCCGCTCTGACGGTCATAGTCGAACTTCTTTTCTTCCATCATCTTACAGAAAGCCGCATAGTCTTCGCTCGTTATCGAAAAATCCTCCGGCTTGGCAATCGTTTTATGCTTGAGCACATAACCTGTAACGAAATCGAATACGTCATTGTTGACTGCTATATAATAAAGTAGTGTAGCAGCTGTATCTTGTTTGACCTCGATATCGGGCAAGATTCCTCCCGCATCTTCTACGCGTCTTCCGGCAGCGGTGTAAAAGATTTTGTGCAGGCTGTCAGGAATAGCTGTAGCCACACCCGTCCGATTGGTGCGGCTGTAGTCCATGCGCTGGATGCACCGTCCGCTTGGGATGTAGTATTTGGCTGTGGTCAATTTGATTACACCATTGTATGGAAGCTGGCGCGTAGTTTGTACCAGCCCTTTGCCATAGCTCTTTTGTCCCATCAGTACGGCCCTGTCCATGTCTTGCAGTGCTCCGGCTACAATCTCAGAGGAGGATGCCGATTGGCCGTCGATCAGGACTACAATCGGGAGCTTCGTGTCGAGCGGTTCTGCCAATGTGCGGAATACGGATGCCGACTCTGCGATGCGCCCCTTGGTAGTTACCACCTCTTTACCTTTGGGGACAAACAGATTGACTATCTCTATGGCGGCCTGCATCAGTCCACCACCATTGCCTCTCAAGTCCAAAACGAGACTTTTCGCTCCTTGCTTGTCGCGCAGATCCAATAGAGCCAAACGCACCTCTTCAGCACTTTTGTCCGTAAAGTTGTTCAGCCGAATATATCCTACCGAACCATCGAGCATACCGCTGTAAGTGACAGAGTTCATGATCACTTTTCTTCGTTTTACCGAAAAAGTGCGCGGTTTGGTCTCGCCGTAGCGCATCACTGTCACATTTGCAACGGTACCGGCTATGCCTTTCAGTGCTTGGCTTACTTTCGGTGTGGTGGATTTTCGGAAGTCTTTACCATCGATGGTCAGGATGCGGTCGCCGGCTATCAACCCTGCTTCGTCTGCGGGCATTCCCTCCATAGGGCGTTGGATGATCACAGAGCTGTCGGGTCGCTGCGATATGATAGCTCCGACTCCGGCATACTCACCTGTAGTCATCAGTTTCAGTTCGTCCATTTCCTCGAAAGGAATGTATTCGGTATAGGGGTCAAGCCCGCCCAACATGGCATCTATACCGCGGCGAGTCATCTGATTGATACTTATGGTGTCTACGAAATACAGCCTGACATTGCCGATAATATTGCTAAGCACATCCATCGACTGTACATACTCATTGCGGCTCCGATCTTCTTCGGTGAGTTTGTTTGTCTTGGACTTCTGTGCACAGGCAGTCATAAAGCTGCCGGTGATAAAGATCACCAGCAGGGACAAAAACAGATTGGTCTTTTTCATGCGCGCTAAGGTACAAAACTTTCGTAGTACCGAATTGACAAAAAGATACATCCTATTCGTATGGGGTAAAAGGCTTATCGGCCAAGGCATTGGTTGATAAATGCTTGCATCTGAGGCATGTACTCCTCCACGCTCTGTAGCAGCTTGAACTGTGCACGAGCACGCACCAGATTGTGCTCGGGGTACTTGATCTTATAATACATATCACCGTTGATGTAGTCCGTCAGGAAGCGTACACACTGCATATAGGGAAAGAGTGCTGCGGCATATGGGAGATTCTCTATTTCGATGTCGGTGAGGAAAGAGCTTGCCCCCTTCAGGTATCCTTCGGTAAAGGCCTTGAAGATTTCCATCTCGAAGTTTACACGGTCGAGGTCTTTGTCGTCCTCCTCGCCGGTATTGGCTCCGGTACGGAGAAAGTCGCCATAGTCGGAGAAGATAAAGTTCGGCATCACGGTGTCGAGGTCGATGACGCAAAGTACATGTCCGTCTTCGTCGAAAAGCATGTTGTTTACCTTCGTGTCGCAGTGACATACCCGTTTGGACAGTTTTCCTTCGCGATGCAGACGCTCTGCCTTGCACATTTCCTCTGCTCGCTTTTCTATTTCATCGATATAGTAACGAACTTCCTCAACGCGCCCTGCCGGATCAGCCTTCAAGGCATCGTGTAGCTGGCTGAGCCTGAACTCCATATTATGGAAGTCGGGAATGGTTTCGCCCAGTTCGTCCGGTAAGTCCGACAGCATGGCTTGGAAGTTGCCGAATGCTTGTCCTGCATACCGCGAGTATTCGGGTGTGACCGCCTCGAAGGTTTGTGCTCGGGGAATGAAAACCATCATCCGCCAATAGTTTTCTCCATCGTAATAATATGTCTTGTCCCCGTCGCTTGTGACGAGGGTGAGCACTTTGCGTTCGATGTCATCGGCTCCCGATTCGGTTAGCTTGTGCCGGATGTGTGCCGTTACGGCCGTAATATTGGCCTGTAGCATTTCCACATCTTTGAATATGGTGTGATTGATTCGTTGCAAAACGTAGTCAGGTGCATCGGCTTCGGCTGTTACTACTTTGTAAGTATCATTGATAAGACCGGCACCTAAGGGTAGGATCTCTGCCACGCTTCCCTCTGTGTGGAAATGTGCTACTATTTCATTCAGTTGCTTCATGCGTTATGCTGTATTTTATTCTGTATAGATCTATGAGTGTGGGTGATACTCTCGTTGCTTTCACCACTCCTGTCGCTTAGTAGGCGTATCGGGTGGCAGTGGTCATTTGGCCGGCTGACCGTACCGGAAGAAGGGTAAAGCCCCAACTGTATTCCCGATTGGCCGGTAGGCGGTGCTGAGGTTCGGGAAGAGCCGACCAGCTATCGTATCCTCCTACTCCTTGTTGTTTCATATCCACGCACACCTCTACGAAGTCGCGCACGGGCACATCATTGACGTGATGCTGCCGACGGAGGACGTTGCGAGCTTTGCTCTCATCTCGGTTTTGTATCTCGGCCGGTGAAAAGTTGTTCCACTGGTAGGGCCTCTGCTTGGCTTCCTCCGAATCGAAGTCCTCGATAGCTTGCCGAAGAGCGTTGAAGCCGATCGTTTCGTCGGCTACTATGCCCAAGCCCAAGCCTCGTCCGTGCAGCATCAGCCAGCGTGTATCGGTACGATGCCCGTTCTCTTGCGGACGTACATAGTTATAGTACATCCTGTCGGCAGCAGTAGTGTACAAGCCTACGGTCGCCCCGTAATTGCGGTCGATATAGTTCTCATCCGGCCCTCTTCCGAAGTATCGTACCTCATTCATATCCGCAGGAAGGCGGAAGCGTACACCTATACGAGGCACTTCGAGGGTAGAAGCTTCCTTGCGCAGAGCTTCTCTGCCGGGGGAGAATGTAGCGGTTCGGGCTGCTTCGGACCATTCGTATTCGTCGGTCTCCATATCCGTCGAAGAGAATCGCATTTTCACGTTCACCACACCATCGGGATATATTTTATAGGTCAGGCCATAGAGGTTGCCGGCATCAAGCAGATAGGTCGCTTTGAGCAGGACGGCATTCCCTTCGGTGGCTAATCCTGCCTCGACTACTTGGAAGTCACGGCTCGATTCCTTCCATATCTGCAAGCGTCTTGGAGCACCGTTGCCGTAGTCGTTGTCGGTGGGAGCACGCCAGAAATTGGGCTGTATGCCGAATCCGTCTTGGAAAAACTCCTGACCATCCACCCTATAAGAGGTTACCAATCCACTCTTTTTGTTGAAAACGAAATGGACTTTGGACGAAACGACCCTCAATTCATCTCCTTCTGTGCTTGTGCACAGGGTAGGGCCTGTAGCGCGGTAGGTAGTCTTTTGGGCTTCGATGGGAAGTCGGAATTGATCGTGGGCAATCTCATACCCTATAGGAATCAGCGGCTCTGCCTGTAGGGTCTGCACGCTGAAATCGACAAAGTATTCTACACCGGCCATCGGCTTGAGCTTCGCTACTGGTATGGTAATATCCGATGAAGTCTGAGGATCGAGGTCTAAGCCGATGACCTTGCTTTGCACGGCTTTGCCATTAGCCGAAACCGTATAGCGCAGGCGGTATTTCTTGAGGTTGGTGAAGTAGAACCGATTCGTGATGCGAAAATGTCCCTTGGCGGCATCCACTGCTTCGAAGCCTACGTTTTGATGCACATACTTCACCTCCTGCATGGCAGGATGGGGTGTGCGGTCGGGATTGACCAGTCCGTTGCAAAGGAAGTTGCCATCGCTCGGTGCATCCACTCCGAAGTCTCCTCCATAAGCCCAATAGGATTTCCCCTTATCGTCAGTGCGCAGGATGCCCTGATCCACCCAGTCCCAGATGAAGCCGCCTTGGAGGTTGGGGTACTTGTAGATAGCCTGCCACTGCCCCCACAGGTTGCCGGTGGAATTGCCCATGGCATGAGCGTATTCCGAGGGGATCACAGGGCGATCGCTACCGGCCTGCCCGATGCCTTCCAACCATTTCGCATCGGGATATTGGGGCACATACATGTCCGTATTCCACTCCCATTGGGCACGCTCGTAGTTTACGGGGCGCGCCATCAGATCGCGATCGGCCTCTTTCAGCCAGAGATAGGCCTGATAGAAGTTGTACCCGTTGCCTGCTTCATTGCCGAGCGACCAGATCGTAACGCACGGGTGGTTTTTGTTGCGTTCGAACATATTCGCTATACGATCCATATGAGGCTTCAGCCACTCAGGGTTATTGCCCAAGGTGCCCCCACGGCGCAGGTTGTAGTACATGCCGTGGCTTTCGATATTAGCCTCGTCGTACACGTAGAACCCGTATTCGTCGCACAGCTCGTAGAAACGGCGATCTTGCGGGTAGTGTGCCAGCCGGACGGCATTCAGATTGTGCTGCTTCATCAGCTCCAAATCCCTGCACATCAGCTCCTCGGGGACGTAATGACCGGTGACGGGATTATGTTCGTGCATATTGACCCCTTTCAGCTTGATGGGCTGTCCATTGACAAAGAAGCATACGTAGGGCATACCGTTGGCCGCTTTTTCCTCTATCGGCTTGATTTCGATCCTGCGAAAGCCGACACGGAACGGTATTACCTCGGTGACTTGGCCATTCTCCCGTACCGTCATCAAGAGCTTATAGAGGTAGGGATGCTCCGACGTCCATGTATGTACCGCATTCGGCCGAGCTTGGAAAGAGAGGGTGCTCTCTCCGCCGGCAGCTATGAGGGTCGAACGGGTTTCGGTGGCGATAGCCTTTCCTTTGGCATCGAGCAGCTCGTAGGTCAGAGACAGCTCGGAGGCTTCGCTACGGCGGTTTCGCAAGTCGGCTTTCAGGGAGAATATACCATTGCGGTAGCTATCATCGAGTGTGGATTTGATGCTGAAATCCTTCACTGCCGCCTTGGGCTGTGCATAGAGGAATACATCGCGTTCGATGCCACTGATGCGCCAGAAGTCCTGACACTCCAGATACGAGCCGGTACTCCAACGATAGATCTTGAGCGTGAGTATGTTTTTTCCGGCATGGATATACGGATTGATGAGAAATTCGGCCGGATTCTTGGAGTCTTCGCTGTAGCCGACTTCCTGCCCGTTGATATAGACATAGAGTCCGGACTTGGCTCCGGCTATATGGAGATAGATGTCGCGCTCCATCCAGTCCGTGGGTACTTCTATCTCGCGCCGATATACTCCTACGGGGTTGGCCTCCGGCAGCTTGGGCGGCTGCGGATTGCGAGGCTGGAACTCGTATCCGTGATTGGTGTAGATGGCCACACCGTGCCCCTGTATCTCCCAGTTGCCGGGGACTTGGATGTCATACCATCCGTCTGCGTCTGCCGAGCTATCCGTTATGCCGGCAGGCAGATGTGCCTCGCTCTCGGCATAGAAGAATCGCCACGTGCCGTTCAGAAGACGATAGTACGAACTCTTCTCATACTTGCCGGTGAGAGCTTCGCTTCGGTCGGCATAGGTCATAAAGGACGAACGCGCCGGTTCTTTGTTTACGCTTACCGTACGAATGTCTTTCCAATATGGAAGCCCCGACTCTGCGATCTGTGCCTCTGCACTGAAAACGACACTTGCGGCAGTCAAAGTTGCCGCAAGTGCCAATAGGAAATTCCTCATAGTGTCCGATTGTCTTTACTCTGCCATTGCGTGCCGGTAGCCCTTTACTTTATCCCAATTGCCACGCGTGAAATCGGGGATGGCTACGGGGGCAGAGCCGTTTTCGATGGAGATGCGGCTTAGCTCCGCCAGACAACACCATTCGGCCAGATCGTACACATCCATATCGAGGGGCAGGCCATTGCGGAGGCAATAGATGAGACGATAGTCCATGATGTAATCCATGCCACCGTGTCCACCTACTTTTTTGGCCGTCTCTTCCAGTTCGCGATGGATGGGGTGTTTGTATTTTTCCATCAAAGCCTTCTTCACCTCCTCCGATACGGGGCCGTGGGCATTGAGCTTTTCGTGGTCAGGGGCTATGTTGGAGTCCACTTGCGTGGGACGGAGGCAGTACATCTCCAGCGGGTATTTGTCTGCAAATCCGTCTGTTCCCACGGCTTGGTACTTGCGGCTGTAGGGGCGGGGAGTCATTACATTGTGCTGGATGAGCAGGGTCTTGCCCTTTTCGGTACGGATGAGCGAAGTTGTTTGGTCGCCGTTTTGGAAGTCGGTCACCACCTCTCCGGTCTTATTCTTGATGTATGCCGGCCCGTTCACGGCTTTCGTGTCCATGGCTACGATGGTCTTCATGCGGTCGCCGCGATGGATGTCGAGCAGTTGGCACGCCGGACCCATACCATGTGTGGCATATACATCGCCACGATGCTTGCGGTTGTAGTCCAGACGCCAGTTGTTCCAGTAGTAGGGCCAGAAGTCTTCGAGGTTGTGGATATAGGCCCCTTCTGCATGCAGGATCTCGCCGAATACACCTTGGTGAGCCATATTCAGCGTGGTCAGCTCGAAAAAGTCGTATACGCAGTTTTCGAGTTGGATACAGTGTTTCCGTGTGCGCTCGGAAGTGTCGATGAGCTTCCATATCTCTTCGAGCGTCATGGCTGCCGGCACTTCGATGGCGGCATGCTTGCCGTGCTCCATCGCATATACGCCCATTTCGGCGTGGGTTTTCCAGTCTGTGACGATATATACGAGGTCGATGTCCTTGCGTTCGCATAGTTTCTTCCAGGCGTCCTCACTGCCGGAGTATGCTGCCGCTTTGGGTAGTCCGGCTTTGACGAGGATCTCTTGGGCTTTTTCCACACGTTCGGGGAGCACATCGCACAGTGCTACCACTTGCGCTCCGGGGATTTGGGTGAATCGCTCCACTGCACCCGGCCCACGCATGCCGAGACCGATGATCCCGATACGTACCGTTTCCAGTTTGGGCGTTACTAACTGCAAAACGTGCTTCTGTCCCGACGGGCGAGCAGGCGTTTCTACTTGGATGGGGGCATGTCCGGATACTACTTTCCGGGCATGAAGGGCAGTGCTTACTGTCAGGGCTAAGCCTATGCAGAGCGACAAAAAAACTTTGTACACCATATTTATAAGGATTTCTTTTGCGACAAAGATAAATCTAACCCATCGCAACCACAAACCATATTCCCGTACCTCTGCATGCATACTCGAAGAGGGGAGGCGATAGTAGATTGACGTGTACTGATGCAAAAGGATTCTGTGCTGCACCGCATGCCTTCACGAAGGCGGATACTTTGCCAGAGCACTCGTTCGTAGGGAGGTAGTATACACGGCACAGATCACTGCAATAAAAGAAACAATCGTTCCCGGCCGGAAAAAGTTTTTTCTGCAGTACGGAAAAGTTAAAATGCCACTATGCAATTCTTTATTCAAAGGCTTCGGATATATAAACAAAGGTTTCAAATATATATCCAAAGGCTTTGGATATATATACGAAAGCTTTGGATATAGATTTTCCGGCCGGGCAATTTATTTTTGTCGGCTGTCGGAGAAACTTTTCCCGGCCTGAAAAAAAACAATCCAACGGCGACGAGTAAACCGATATAGACGTCTGAAAAAATAAGCGGTTGTCAATAAATTTTTCAAAGGCCTCCAAAAGTGAAATTTTCTCGCACTACGTTTTATGGGGGCCATAAATGGGCTTTTTCTTGCTCGTGATCGAGTCCTTTTAAGATGTGGAGTCCATCGGGTTCGATCGGGCGTACTGCCTTGTCGCTATTTCTCGTGCAGATGGGAAGATAGCCAAGAGGGCTATTTGTATATCTTTGTCTATATGAAATCATTTGCAGAGTTAATAGAGAATCGCCGCTCTATCCGACAGTTTTCGGAAGAGCAGCTTTTGCCCGAGGATGTGCAGGCTCTGATGACAGCAGCATTGCGCGCTCCATCCGGCAAGAACAGGCAACAGACCCGGTATATACTGGTGGAAGACCGTGACAAGCTGCAAGTGCTAAGCCTGATGAAGCAGCATGGTTCCCGTTTCTTGGCGGATGCTGCCTTGGCTGTAGTGGTGCTGGGATCGCCCATGTTTTCCGAGCGTTGGCACGAAGATGCTGCGATAGCCGCTACCTATATCCAACTGCAGGCGGAAGATCTGGGGCTGGGCAGCTGCTGGTGTCAGGTCTTCGGATCGCTTACACCGAATGGGCAGGAGGCCACTCAGTATGTGCGCAATACGCTGAATATCCCCTATCAGTTGGAAGTCCTGTGTATCATTGCCATCGGACACAAAGCCGAGCACAGGGATCCGCGCCCTGCATCGGAATTGAAGTGGGAGAACGTTTTTATAGGCGAATATCCCGATTGGGAGAGTGTGTCGCATGATTGATCCTGTAGGACTGCCCGATACTTTCGTGCGCATAGTGCTTGTCGGCAGTGGAAATCTGGCTACCCGAACGGCTTTGGCCTTGTCCGAAGCCGGCAATCCGCCCATTCAGGTATGGAGCAGGTGTGCCGAGCATGCCGCGAAGTTGGCCTCCATGTTGCCGGGAGCAACCGCTACCGATCGGGTGGAGGAGCTGCTCTGCGATGCGGATCTTTATCTCCTTGCCGTGAGCGACCATGCTCTCGAATCCGTAGCTGCTTCTCTTCCTTCTACAACGGGAATATGGGCACATACGGCTGGCAGTATGCCGATGGACGCCCTTCGCCCTTATCACGAGAGGATCGGTGTATTTTATCCGCTTCAGACATTCAGTCGCGAACGCCGAGTGGACTATTCCTCCATACCTATATATATAGAGGGTAGCGATGAGGCCGTGGTACGACTGTTGGAGTCTGTCGCTCGTCTTATCAGCGGGAGTGTACTGCGCTGTACATCGGAGCAGCGACTCTATCTGCACTTGGCTGCTGTTTTTGCCTGCAATTTCACGAATCATCTCTATGCCTTGAGTGAGCAAATGCTGGCCGTACATGGCCTGCCACCGCGCTCTCTGGCTCCTCTTATCGCGGAGACTGCAGCCAAGGTGCAGGAAATGTCCGCCACTGAGGCACAGACCGGGCCGGCCAAAAGAGACGATACAAACACTCTGCAAAAACATCTCGGTCTGCTCGACCCATATCCGGATTGGCAGGAGATCTATCGGATGCTTAGCGATAGCATTCGGAAGATGTACGGACCGAAAGAACAATAAACCCCATCTTAATCTCATGAGTAGTATTCCATTCGACCTGAAGTCCATACGGGGATTCGTCTTCGATGTGGACGGAGTGATCAGCCATACCGTTTCGGCTATGGATGCCGAAGGCCAACCCATGCGAACGATGAATGTAAAAGACGGTTATGCCATGCAATATGCCGTCAAGCAAGGCTTCTTGCTGGCCATCATCACGGGCGGATACAGTCCGGCCATAGCCAAACGGGCAGAATATCTCGGCATCAAACATGTCTATATGCGTTCGTCCAACAAAGTGGAACAGCTCGAACACCTCTTGCAGGAGACAGGGTTGAAAGCCGAAGAGATAGTATATATAGGGGACGATATACCCGATCTGCCGGTGATGCAGAGAGTGGCTTTGCCCGTTGCCCCTGCGGATGCCGTGCCGGAGATCAAGCAAGTGGCCAAATACATATCCCATTGCCGAGGAGGAGAGGGCGTCGTCCGTGATGTCATCGAGCAAACGCTCAAGGCGCAAGGCTGCTGGGCCCAGGGCAATGGGTTTGGATGGTAGCGGACGGAAGTCTCTTTGATCGAAAAAAATCTTGTTGTTTTATGCTGGACAATCTGAAGAAATATAAGATCGTACTCGGATCGCAATCGCCCCGAAGAAAAGAACTCCTCTCCGGTCTCGATATTCGATTCGAACAAAAGGCCATGCCGGACATCGCAGAAGACTATCCTGCCGACCTCGATCCGGAGAAAGTACCGCTCTATCTTGCTCGAATGAAGGCTGAGGCTTATCGATCGAAAGGTATGATGCAGGACACGACCTTGTTGATTACGGCCGATACGGTGGTCATTATCGATGGTGCCATTCTCGGCAAACCGCAAGACCGGGAAGAGGCCGCTCGGATGCTACGTACATTAAGCGGGCGTACCCATCAGGTGGTGACCGGTGTGTGCGTCAGCCACCGGTCGGAGACAAGAGCTTTCTCGTGTTCCAGCCTGGTAACCTTCGCGCATCTGAGCGATGAGGAGATCGATTATTACCTCGAACACTACCGCCCCTATGACAAAGCCGGTTCGTACGGCATACAGGAGTGGATAGGCTATATCGCCATCCAGCGAGTGGAGGGTTCGTTCTACAATGTCATGGGGCTACCCGTTCATTTGCTCTATAATGAGCTGAAAGACTTTGGCGAATCAAATTAAAGTCCCTATATTTGCACCCCGAAGTGTAGGGATAACTAACAAAACAATATAAGAGCAATGAAAAGAACATATCAACCCTCTAACCGTAAGAGACTGAACAAGCATGGCTTTCGCTCTCGTATGGCAACGGCAAACGGCCGTCGTGTATTGGCTGCTCGCCGTGCAAAAGGCCGTGCCAAACTGACCGTTTCTGACGAATTCGTAGGCTAATACCTTCGGGCAATACGGCTTTCTCTCTTTTATATTCGGCGACTTCTCCGGATCATTTGTAAGAGGGAATAAAAGGAAAATCACTCATCAAAAAGAGGCTGTACTCGTGGTCGAGAGACCGAGTACGGCTTTTTTTGTATTTCTCTCTCTCTTCTATGGTGTCAAATTTGTATGCCGATACCGCACAAAGAGCGATTTACTTATGGAATGAAACATTATATTTGCTCGGAGAAATAAAAACCGCAACTAACAAGTAACAAATGAAACAATTACTCTCTCTTTTCCTTTTTGCAGGACTCGTAGCCGTAGAAAACGTATCTGCTCAGTCTCCCCAAATCCCTCAAATAGATGTACAAACTCGCATAGCAAGAGATGCACGCTATCGATTGGACAAGATCAGTGTTCCCGATTCTCGCGAAGTTTTCGATTATTTCTATGAAGAAGGAACCATACCGACCAAGATACAGAGATCTATCGGTGGTATGCTCTCTAATGTAGACTCGCTTTTCTACGAGGACGACAGATTGATGCAAGTACGCTATTATGTGAATATGGACAATGCTCTCCAGATGCGCCAAGTGGAAGATTACATATACGATGGAGATCGGTTGGTCCTTCGGGAGTTCAAGAACTCCCCATCAGATGAGATCGCTTTAAGAAAGGAGTTCTATAACTATTTCTGTGGTAGCAATCTTCCTTTTGAAACAACGACAGAAACAAGCGATGGATATTTTCAAAGTCGTGCGATAACCTATCGCAACAACAAGATCGCGAGAATAAACATCATGACTCAGGAAAACCCATCGGCCGACTTGATCGAAACGGGTAGAATGGTATATGAGTTTGATGCCAATAATGATGCTGTACTGCTTCGTGACAGTGTATTTCTTCCTCTTCAAAACAAGTGGGTAGAAATGTTTACTCACCGTTATACATACGACAATAAGCATAATTGTATTCGTTGGGAGCAAGATGAGTTTGGTGTCACCAAGTACGCCAACAACTTCGAATATGATACGTCGATCTCTTTATCTTCCGTATTGTTCCCCACGCATGAAGAGTTCTTCCGCCCTATTTTGCCCAGTTTCATGAAGCATATGCGTACAAAGCAAACGTATTTCTATAACTCCGGAGACGGCTTGTCTGAGGTATGCGATTACAACTACTTCTATACCGATATGCAGGGCAATGCTCTGACCGATGTCGCAGTAAGCGAAGCGATCAAGATCTATCCTCGTCCTGCCACGGATTTTCTGCGTATAGAGGGGTCACAACTGCTTCGTCTCTCTCTGTTCGACCTCAACGGTAAGTTGATTAGAACCACCGAGCTGACAGGCGATTTGGCCATTATCGGAGTTGCATCTCTCCCGAGAGGCACCTATATTGCAGAGGTTACAGCTGCAAACAACAAAGTCGTACGCACGAAAGTGATACTTAAATAAGGTGTCACAGGGCAGTTCGGGTACGTAAATCTTTCATCAAATAAAAACTCATATATGAGTGCAACACGAAAACTCATTTTAGCGAACATCCACGGAGTAGATAAGCCAGGTGTTACCGCTGAATTAACTGCCATCTTGGCTAAGCACAATGCCTTCATACTGGATATCGGCCAAGCTGATATTCACAATAACCTCTCGCTCGGAATACTCTTCCAGACAGACGAAAGTCATTCGGGATCAATACTGAAAGACCTCTTGTTCAAAAGCTATGAGTTGGATGTGACTATCAGATTCGAACCCATCACAGAAGAAGCCTATAGCGAATGGGTGGGAATGCAGGGGCGAAACCGATACATCATTACCGTTGTGGCTCGGAAGATCACGGCTGAGATGATTGCCGGCATTGCCCGATCCAGTGCCGAGCAGGGACTGAATATCGATGACATCAAGCGACTGACAGGTCGTATTCCGCTCAATGAAACAGATCGCTCCCCCAAAGCAAGTGTAGAGTTTTCCATGCGTGGAACTCCCACGGATATAGAGAAGCTACAGCGCAACTTCATGGAAATGGCTTCTCAGCTCAACATGGATATTTCTTTCCAGCGTGAGAGTATGTTCCGCCGTATGCGTCGTCTTATTTGCTTCGATATGGACTCTACGCTGATCCAGACAGAGGTCATAGACGAACTGGCTATCAGAGCCGGCGTAGGCGATCGGGTCAAAGCCATTACCGAGAGTGCCATGAGAGGCGAAATCGACTTTACGGAGAGTTTCCGCCAGCGAGTGGCTCTGCTGAAAGGGCTTGATGTGTCTGTGATGCAGGAGATCGCCGAAAGTCTTCCTATTACCGAAGGGGTGGAGCGTCTGATGAAGATACTCAAGATGGTAGGTTTCAAGATCGCTATCCTTTCGGGGGGATTCATGTACTTCGGCAACTATTTGGCCAAGAAGTTCGGGATCGACTATGTCTATGCCAATGAGTTGGAAGTAAAAGACGGTAAACTCACCGGCCGTTATGTTGGTGAGGTGGTGGATGGCAAGCGCAAGGCCGAACTGCTCAAGCTCATTGCTCAGGTAGAGAAGATAGACCTCATGCAGACTGTTGCCGTAGGCGATGGAGCCAATGACCTGCCTATGATCGGACTTGCCGGTCTCGGTATTGCATTCAATGCCAAACCGAAAGTAAAGGCCACAGCTCAGCAGAGCCTTTCCACGGTCGGTCTTGACGGGGTCCTATATTTCCTCGGATATAAAGATTCGCATATAGACGACGAATTGCTCACCGAAAAATTATAACATCTGCACTATGATCAAACATATCGTGATGTTCAAGTTGGCAGGTTTTGACTCTGCAGAAGCCAAAACGAAACACCTGCACCTGATCAAGGATGCACTGGAAGCCCTCGTACAAGTAATAGAACCCCTGCGAAGCATGAGCGTTCGCCTCAATATGAATCCTACCGAAGAGTATGACTTTATGCTGGAGGCAGACCTTGATAGTCTCGCCGATGTCAAAGCCTATGCCGAGCATCCTGCTCACATGACCGTCGTTCGAGAGTTGATAGCTCCGTATAAGGACGGTCGGGCATGTATAGACTTCCAGATCTAATTTTTTTCGGATAGAAAAGATAATAAAGCAATCGGGACAGCATCGGAGAGAGAAAAAGTCTCTCACCATGCTGCCCCGATCTTTTTGTCTGTACTCGCGCGTCGTTATTGAACGATCACTCTTTCTGTAATATCACCGATCTGCAAGAGGAAAATACCTTTGAGATGGCTGATGTCTATCTGCTGGAAGATATTATCAAGCGTAATTCTGTAAACAATCCGTCCGTTCATATCTATGAGGGATGCCACTTTTCCCACCATTTCTAACGGTATTTCTATCGTTAAATCTTTGGAGGTTGGTACGGGATAGATGCGGAAGTCTTGTGCTGCGATCTCGTCAGCAGCATTACTCTTTTTCATCAAGGCAGTCACCTCAGTATTCTTTTCAATAACGAATTGATACGGCTTTTCGATGCTTTGTCCGTTCACCAATACCTTATCGACTTCATATCCATCAGCAGGTGTAGGGTGGACGGTGATCGTATGTCCTCCAACCAGCATGGAACCACTGCTCAAAGATTCTCCATCGGCAGTCAATTTTATCTCCCCGTTTTCCGGCTGAATGATTGTAAGACTATACGCGGCGTTGGATTCGTAAGTAACTTCCATCTCATTTTCAGTCTCTTTGATCACAGCATGCGTATAACTGTTCATGGATGGTAAACCTGAAAAATCCATGTAGTCTTTGGGGCCGAAGTATACTAAATAAACCAAACTTGATTTTGGGAAAAATGTTTCAGAGGCAAGTTTTTCTTTGTCATACTGGTAGTAACGCCAGAAATCTTCGCGCCCGGCTTTGATAATATCCAAATTCTCATTGTCGTATTCGAATATCCACTCCTTTTCTTCTCCTATACCTGCATGCCCTGGCTTAAATCTGATAGAGACTATTTTATTGACGTTATTGTACGTAAGTATTTCTCTGTTCAATTCTTCTCCGCTTTCAGTGTCTATCTGGATTACTTCTTTTAGAAGTCCATTTTCGTTGTATACAAGATTCGTTGTACGCAGGTCGTACCACTCATTCGACATATGGTTAAATGCATCTATTTCTGCTTTGATCAGTTTCATATCGGTATCATAAAAGAAATCGATGCGTATATCCTCGACCAATTCCAGATTCTCATTGGGCATATGGCGTTTGAAATGGGTAATATACCCCTTATCGTTCCGCTCATACTCATATTTCCCCAAAAGAGTCAGATCCAATCCCACATATTCTTCCTCTCGAATCATGTATCCGGCATCGTTGTAAGAGAATACTCTTTCCTGAATAGTTTGTCCTGTTTGGTTTTCTGAACGGATCTTTTTCAAGCGATTGTTCACTCCATATTCATAGAAAAAACAAGAAGAGAAGTTTTTTACTTTTGCGATTCTTTGTTTGAACTGTTGTGGGTTTGCATGGAAATAGTTTGGTGCCATTGTCTGCGCACCAGCATTCCATATCCATACGCATAAGAAAGCCATGGAGGCTAAAAAAAGTTTTTTCATAATGATTTTTCTCATTGGTTATTAGCGACACAAAGGTATTGGCCACCACCAGACAGGCCAATACCTACTTTGAGGTATTCTTTTTCCGTTTTTGTGCCTATTTAGGTATATTCGATGGCTTTCAATCTACTTCTGATCTCCTTTTGAAAATCTAATGGCCGATAATTTTAATAGCTCTTATATTAAGTGTCGATATATTACAATCCATTCATGGGGTATGATTCTCTCTTTTTTATTATCCTTTTTCTGTCATGAAAATACGTGCCAAAAAAGTTTTCAACAGCGAAGATGTGTTTGGAATGATTCTAAATAAGCACCTATAGAGGAGTATAAAACGAGGCAAGAAAGAGTTGAAAATAGACTTTGCCAGATCAAAAGGTATTTTTCAATCTGCCACTTAATGATCTATATACAAATCATTTTCAATTTATATATAGATCGTTTTTACTTTATATATAAATCGTTTTCAGTTAATATATAGGTCGGAAATAATTTCTATATAAATCGTTGGTCTATGATGATTATTTCGTGAGTCGATAAAACGGAGGCACCCGTCGAATTCGTGGTCGAATGCGACGGGTGCCTTATGTCTTGAGGTGTCGGTATAAGAGCTATTAAGCTCTATTCTTCATACGAGCATTTGTTTTTGTAGGCAATGAAATATGCCGACCGATTTCGTGCGAGTAAGCTCGAATGAGCATTGGGCAGGAGTAGAGTGGATAACATGTCTTTTGTTTCTTTTATCAAAATATTTAATCTACGCTATGTTGCTCTATCGGTAGGAATACACGCCTTTCGGGAGAGCACCTAATTGTTCGCAAATATAGCAAAAAAATACTCCCATGGCTATGTTTCGGATTGTATTTGTTTGATCACCAACACCCTCTCGAATACATATATGTATTTGAATTATTTAATACCTCATACTCGAATATGCATGTGTCAATTCGATTCTGTAAATCATAGGCCAGAATTGAAGCAATGCTTTATTTATTTTGTCTACGGCGTTTGATATAAAAAACCGGCCCTGCAAAAAGTGCTTTCGCAGGGCCGGAGGAAATAGAAAAAAGAGCTTTTGGGCTTGAGGGCGGATGATAATAGCCGATTTCTCCGTCTTAGTCTTCCGGCACGTAGATGATTTCGCCGCTTTCCAGCTGGTAAGCTACACCTACGCGCTTGCCTTTGCTGCCGGCTCCATCGGAGGATTCGTCGGACGGGGTGTACTTCTCCACCTTATCGCCTTTCTTGATCAGGATTTCCATGTTGTCCTTGCCGGGATTCTTGACGATCGTGTAGTCTTCCTTGCTGAAGACTTCGGTCATGTTGAATTTGGTGACGAGGGCAACCATCAGAGCCACGGCAAAGACCATGGCTACGTCGAAGAGGTTGGATACGAGTGAGGAGGGATCCGTGTCTTCTTCGTGGAAGCGTCTTCTGGACATGGCGATCAGGAGAGTTTTTCGTTGATGTAATCGAGCCAAACGAGGTCGTTCCGGTTGTAAGTGCGCACGATGTGCAGGGCTATGTACCCTACAGCCGAGGCAAACATACCGATGACCGTGGTGGCAAAGGCTACTTGCATATTATAAGCCATCTGCCCGATGTCGCCCGTGGAGAGTCCGACAAGGGCCGGACCCATCGGGATAAGCGTACCCATCAGACCGAGTATGGGGCCGAACTTAGTGAGTACTTTGGCCGAACTCAGACGCTGCTCACGAGAGAGCTCGTACCGGCCGATGAGCAGGTTGCGACGGGCGGAATCGGCATCGAGGACTTCGGCCAGCACATTTTCGAATGGGGCGTGGGGGCGTTTGGCTGCTTCGGCTCTGAGGGCTTCGGTGTCGAGGCCGGCCTTGTTTTCGATGATCTGGGCAAAGGTTTCCTGCCGGCGGCGGTAGCTCTGCCACGTCCCGAAGAGGGTGCCGAGGAGGAGAAGGGATTTGATGAAGAGGTAGATGAGTCCGGCGACTACCGGTACCAACAGGCCGTTGGAGACCCAAAACATGACGTTGGACAAGAAGTTCATTGGGAAAGTTTTGTTAGTGAGTAGTTCGGCGTGGGATGAGGATCCGGTCCGATTCGATGATTATTTTTTTCGGTTGTTTTTTCTTCTGATTACAGCCCACAGGCGAGGGGCGAAATAACCGATCGAGGCACCAGCCAAGACGATCAGGAAGAGATAGAGTGCCAGCCACCAGTCGGTAGTGATACCGGCTGTTCGCACTGCGGAGTCGGGGTGCAACACTCCGGCAGCAATGACGAAGACAAAGGTGCAGAGCGAAAGCAGAACAAGCGGTTCTCGCAAGGCCTCCCGTTTGAGTCCGAGGGCTCTCCACAGATAGGGAGCCGTTATACTCAGGGCTGCCACTATGAGGGCCATCACGATGGAAACTCCAACAAACGAATAGCCCGGCAGGACGTAGAACAGACTCAGACGCAGATAGAAGAGGGTGGGGAAGAAAAGGAGCGGAGGCAAATGGCGCACCCACGTTCGGTACAGGCGGAAGGAGGAGGGACGGTGCGTACATATATATACGACATATAGCAGATCCACCATCACAGCCAGAGAGACATTGCGCAGGGCTTCGGGCGAGTACAGGAGAGTCTCGACCTCCATCCGGCTGACGTGCTGCGTCAGTCCGTGTACGAGTGCGATGAAAGCCGCGTAGGCCACCGCATGCAAGCATCGGACGAGGAGGGAACTATGTACTCCCTCCTCGAACAGATACTTGAGCGTAGCCAATAAGGCTATGGTCAGCAGGACTTCTCTCATTCTTTTCCTTTTCTGCGCTTGGCAATGAGGAAGAGTATCAGGATTATCACCACGAGGGCTACTCCTGCAGGCAGCAGGTAAGAGGTGACAGGGCTGGAGGTATCCTCACTCGAGCGAGTCTCTTTCTTGAGTCGCTGTCCCTTCTTGGCATCCTTGATCGATACTTCGCGAGCATCGGCTACCTTCTCTTCATAGGCTTTCTTGTCACTTGCATCGAGGCGTTCGCCGATGAAGCTGCGCAGCTTGGCATTGTCGCAAACGAATCCGCTACAGCCGGCTCCGAATTCAGCCACGGATTTGGCATGCAATTCGGCAATAGCCTTTAGCTGTTCGGGTGTAGCTTTCCACATCCCCTTGCGTGCGGTCTCCATCATTACGGCAGTGAACTCCTGCAAAGCGGCAGGGTTGTTTTCGCGGAAAAATTCGTGGACGCCGAGATTCTTCTCGTCCTTCACATAAGTAGCGTAGATATCATCCCACAATTCTTTGTCGATGGCCGAAGGCTTCATGACATTCCAGCCATAGGTATTGCGGATCGTTTCGGCAATTCCGTTGGCGGCATTCTGTCCCTCTTTGAGCTGCTCTTGGATATAGGTAGGATTGAGGATCGTAGTTCTGGCTTCCACGCCGATGGCTTGTTTCAGTTCTTGCACGCGTGTCTTGTGACGATTGCGCAGGTCGTTGAAGTATGCTTCCGGATCTTTGCCCGTCACTTGGCGGACAGAGAGCGTGAGGCCACCCATGAATTCATAGACGTGGTCGAGGCTCAAGGCTCCCCACGTATTGCTCTGGCGAGGTTGTACCACGGCATCCACATTCTGCAAAGCTGCTTCGAACATACCTTGCTGGAAATCTCCCCAGCGACCTTGCATACCGTAGATTGCGCCCATGTTGTTGAGGTAAACATCTGCAATCTCTTTTTCGGTTTCCCAGCGATCACCGCTTTCGACCATGGATTGGATGCCGGTACCGTAGTTGCCGTTCACGCCACCGAATACACGCTGCGTAGCCAGCATACGTGCATCAGCCGGAGAAAGGCCCTTGCCGAGCAATACTTTCTCCGCATCTACTGCACCACGAGCAACTTCGTTGTCGCTCTCGGACTTTTGGGCAGCAGCCAGATCCACAGCCTTTTGGATAAGGAACAGGCGAGAAGCAGCCAAGTCGCGAAGCTGCCCGGACGTTTGTACTACCACATCGATACGTTTGCGGCCGAGTTTTTCGATCGGTATCAGTCGGATGTCCTGCACACGTCCCATCGGATCGCGTACGGGCTCCGTCCCGAGCAGATAGAGTATTTCAGCTATGGTAGCACCTTCGCTTTCGATGAAGCTACTGCTCCATAGCGTAAAGCTGACTTTCGTAGGAAGTTCGCCATTGTGACGGCGAGCGTAGTCGGCCAGCATGTCTTCTGCCATCTTCTTTCCTTTTTCCCATGCAGCTGCTGATGGTGTGGCCTCGGCATTGATAGAGAAGAGGTTTCTTCCGGTAGGAAGTGTCTCCGGATTGGCGATATAGTCGCCGCCGGGCGAGGGTGCCGTATAACCGCCGGAGAGAGCGTTCATCATAGAGGTCAGCTCCAGCTGTGGGCTGTTTTTGAGTGCCTTATAGTAGAAAGGTATTTGGGCAATGGCATGCTTGAGTTCGCTGATGCTTGCTGCCATGGCTTTATCTTTGGCCGTAAGTTCTCGTGACGGCTGATTCGCCATGGCCGGTTGCTTGGCTTTCGACTTATCGGGCATCATGGCTTTTGCCTTTTCCGAATGTGCCGCTTGCATAGAATCCTTGCCGTGAGAAGGCATAGCGTGCTGTGCTCCATCGCTCTTCATCTTAGCGGCCATGGCTTTCATGGCAGCGATTTGAGCCGAGTCGGGTTCCTTTCCTCCATTTGCTTTCATCTTAGCAGCCATGGCTTTCATGGCAGCTATCTGTGCCGAGTCGGGTCCGGAACCTCCGTTTGTTCTCATCTGCTCGCCCATCTTCCTCATCATCGCCATCTCGGCCGATGTAGGCATACGGCCGCCGGATGCAGCCATCATTTGCTCGCGCATGGAAGATGCTTTATCCTCTGCAGAGCGGACTACGGCTTCGGATTGGGCAATTTCACTGGACAGTACACCCAGCGTAGTCAATGCTGCATTCACATCCACCGTCTCACGTCCAAGGTAACGCTCCACCAGTGCTTCGGCAGGACGACGATAATGGTTGGTGAAGAATCGTTCGCTATCCTGCTGCTCCTGCGTGTAGCGTCCACGCTGACGGTCGATAGCAGCCAAAGCATAAGCAATAGGATCCGTAGCAATATGCTTCACGGAAGAACGGATCTTTTCTTCCGGGAACATGATACCTGTCTTGTACATACCGCCCGGGATCTTGCTGACAGCAAGTTCTTCGGCAAAGTCGGAAAGAGAGACGATTTGCTCACGTGTATAAGGTTTGTCGAGGATGGAGTCGAGCTTCAGATCGCGATGGTAGCCGTTCTTCACGGCCAAGGCCTTGATGCGGAGAGACAGGGCTTTATCATCGTTGTCCTGCTCCAGATATTTATCCGTCAAGCTGAGGAATTCGCTTACTTGACCCCTCATGCGCGTTTCGATGAAAGGAGGAGCCAGATAAGATACCGTACCGGCATAGCTTCTGCGCTTGGCGATCATTCCTTCACCGATATTGGCGATGGTGTAGTAGTAGATATGGGGCAGGTCATTGACGAGGCGGTCTGTCCAATCCTCAGAAGAGAGAGCAATCTGCTTGCCGGGGATAAACTCAAGGCTGCCATGCGTACCGAAGTGCATCATCACATCTGCTTTGAATGCTTTCTGTGTCCACAGATATGAGGCTACATAGGCGTAAGGAGGTACCGGATTAGAGCCGTGTACGGCTTTGAAGTCATTGGCTCCTCCACCTTGTACGGGCTGAGGCAAAAGAACGACATTGCCAAACTGTACACGGGTTACACCGATGCCGCCCACTCCGTTTTGCTCCATCGAATAGTATTCTCCGGGAGCTTCTCCGTAGCGTTCTTGCAGAAGCTGGATTTGATTCGATGTAAGGACTTCTTGCATCCATTGCTTCAAATCACTTGTGGGTACGAATGCCGGATAGCCGCTTTCGGTAAAGCGTGCCAGATTGCCCTCGGCATAGCTATTGAAAATAGCTCCTTGCGTCATGATAATCTTTTCGAAAGCAGCTTCATCGGTGGGCAATCCGGTGAGATCATAGCCTTCGCTCTGCATCTTGCGCAATACATTATAGATAGAAGGCAAGGTCTCTATTCCTTGTGCTACGAGGCTGTTTTGTCCCGGTCCCTTGAAATAGTAGATGGCAACGCGCTTCTCCTTGTTGGGTTTGTTCTTTAGGGCGATGTATTTGTTCACCAGACTGGTGAATACCTCCAGTCGTCCGGGGATGGTTCTGAAGAGTTGTAATCCTGTCTTGGCATCTTTTTCGAGAGCAACCAATGCAAAGGGAACCATGGCACCGTCCAACTCGGGAGTCGATACGCTCTGTGCCAAGAAGCCGCCTACCATACCTTGCTTGTCTTCCAACCAAGTCTCTCGAAGATTGCCGATTGTAAGAGGTGCCAGAATAGGAACATTTTGCTTGCGCAGCCATGCTTCCGCTTCAGTGGAATGGCCTGCTGCCAAACGTCCGTGAGGCATATAAATCAGAAGGTCGGGATTGATGAGTTCCAAGAATTCGAGACGCTTATTGCCTGCTGAAAACGGGAAGACATTGAGTCCGCTTTTTTCCAAAGAGGCTACAAGCTCGTCTATATGCTCGCGGTTCGAGTTGAAGGGATTGCCGAAGCCTATCAGCAGTGCTACGCGCGGAGCACCCTCGCGATAACCATGCGTACGATAGTACTGCATATAAGTATCCATGGATTCGAAAATATCCTCATCGGTCTTGCCGAAGAAGAGGTTGCCGGCATACTCGATCGGTGCCTCGATCTTACCTTCCCGAAGAGATTTTCCCAGAATCTCCTGACGCAGGTAGTTGAATCCCGATCTATAGTTCTTGCCACCTCCATAGCTGAAGTATTTGGAGAGTACTTCCGCCTTTGTGCTATCGATAGAGCAGAGGTTGTTCTCCGGATTGGTGGCAGACATCACGATATAGGGGATCTGCTTTTCTTCCAAACTCTTGATCTGGGCACGATCGTCTTCGTTCCATTTTGCACCCATGCCGAAGCATAGTACCGCATCGTACTTCTTCAGTTTGCTGAGGTCGTCCTCAACGTTTACTGTCACATTTCGTGCATCGGAAGAAAGACTCATTCGTGCCACCATAAACTGGGGGAAGTTCACCAATGCCACACGCGAGGGTTGTGGACGGAACATCCAAAATGCAAAGCCGATAGCCACCAATAAGATGGCTACCGACAGATAAATTATTTTTTTCTTCATCGTAACGAATTATATTTCTGTTGCAAATAAGTCGTATTAGAAAGTGATCCGAACCAACCCGTATATGATACGCCCGGGTGATGTCGGGGAATTGAATGCCAATGCTTTGGGTTTATAATCGAACAGGTTCTCCGCACCGATATGGAGCGTATAGTTCCGATAGAAATGATTCTCTATATCCAAACGACAGATGGTGTAACCCGGATACGTTATTTCCTCAAACAACTCGTCGGAGTTCATGCGCCCTGTTTTCAGATCGGAAAGGAAGCGCGCGGAGAAGTTGGAGGCAAGTCTGTAATTCTTCGAGAAATTGTGTCCGTAAGAGAGAGTGGCAGTAGCTGCATGAGGGCGAGTGTTTGAGAGTTTCATCTCAGTTCCGGCCTTATCGGTCGCCTTCCATCGATCATAAGTGTAGGAATACGAAGCTCGAAAACCAAAGCCGTAAGGCAATACTACGTTGGCTTGTCCTTCAAAGCCGAATATTCTCATTTCTTTCGATACGTTGGTGTAGATCAAATCTGTGCCTTTGTAGGTGAAATCGATCCGATTGCGAACATGGTTGAAGAAGACGTTCCCCATCAGTGTAAGCTTATTCCAGTGAGCTTCTGCCGAGTATGAGAGCATGCGGCTCTTCTCCGGTTTCAAATTCGGATTGCCGTAAATAAAGAAGGCACCATGATTGAAGAAAAAGTACATTTCCTGCAAAGAAGGGGCACGATACCCTTCCGCATAAGACAAGCGATTGGTGACATGGCTGCACTTGTACATGGCAGACAGGCGCGATGTATAGTGCAAGCCGAATCCGGAGTGCTTGTCCAAGCGTCCTCCATAGCTCAATACGAGTTTGGGGGTTACTTTATATATGTACTGTCCGTATAGGATTTTGTTGTTCACAGACTTTTCCCCCGGGTTGCTCGGAGAGGAAAGACGGGGCGATGCTACATTATCATGGATATACTCCAAACCCACATTGAAAAAGTGGACTTCAGCAAGATTGAGATTGTATTGTGCTCGCAAATGGTGCATATCCTCATCGAAAATGGGGAGTTTCTTTTGGTTCTCAGTTTTGATCAGACAGGTATCACGGCTGTATTTGTCGTAGTGATAAGAAATGTCCAGATCCGAAGTCTCGCTGATACGCCAGTTGGCACCGGCTTTGACATCGTAGGAGTTGTACAGAAAGTCGATCTTATCCGTCCAGTGCTGCTTACGCAGATTCACCAGTCCGGCAAGGTTGAAGGATAAGTTTTCTTTCGGAGTGATTGTAAACTTCTGATTTATATTCCATGTCGTATTGCCTGCGACATTCAGTTCCTGCTCGAACTGATCGGCCAAAATATAGCTTTTGTCCGCTCTATATTGTACACCGGTTTGACTGGAGAAGATCCCACGTTTCACCCCTGCCGCTACATCGTATTTCTGTCCGTCGCGACTATCGTATCGAGCCGAAGCAGATACGCGAAAAGGATCCTTGGCTGTACGGGTGATGATATTGATAACACCTCCGATAGCATTGGATCCGTACAACGCAGAGGAAGCTCCGCGGAGCACCTCGATTCGCTCGATGTCGTCCGGATTGATTCGTTCGAAATCTATCCCACTGGTAGATCCTGTCGAAATCAATTCGCCATCGACGAGGAAGAGAATAGAGCTTTCGTCAAAGCCCTGAGCATTGAGCTGATCTCTGGAACCATGCTTGGTAAATTCGATCCCGGGAAGGATATACTGTAGTACGTCAATAAAAGAAGAAGGGGCGATAGCTTTTATATCTTTAGCCTTGAACACCTTTGTGGGGATAGGCACATCTTTAAGCAGACGGACTGTACGGCTACCGGTTACAACCACATCGTCAAGAGCGATGTTGCGGCATACGGTGGTATCTATGGGTTGGGCCGGAGGGTTGGCCGCATGGGAGTATATACTTATACTAAAGAAAAGCAGGCCGATGAGGGCCTGCTTTGTTACTACACTTTTCATATTTCCCTCTTAACTTATTTAACGGGGTACGTATAAGTGAAAGTGATGACTCCCTTTTTCAGTTCTGCATCCTGATAGTCAGTGAACTGCACCTTGGCAACATTTCCATCAGCACCACGAACGAAGAAAACTTTTTTGCTCAGCTTGTAAGTGGGACCGGCAGGGCCGTGAGAGAATTCCAACCAGCCACCAGAAGCAAATCCTTGCGCATTCTTCTTACCGCTAATCACTTCACTGAAGCCCTGATCTTCATGCTCCATCACATGGCCATCAGGTCCCATCGAATACTTGACTGTAATACGACCAAGAACGTCTACCATATAACCTTCTGCAGGAACGGTAGTGACCTGATCCATCTCTGTCACACCGGAGAATACGGCACCACCTTTTCCCTTGCCACTTTCACCGCAATTGAGACGAACGTCATATCGGTGGAGGGCCATGTCCCAATTCAAATCGTTCTTATAGTCGGCAACATTAACGACTTCACCCTTAGAGAAAGAGAAATACTGCCACGTTTCGTATTTCGAAGCATCGATAGTTACGGTTTTGGTTACTGCTTCGGGCGTGGAGGGTTGGTTCGGCTCATCTTTCTTTTTTCCACAAGAAGTGAGAGAGACAATCAAAGGCAATGCACAGAGTGCGGAGAAAATGATTTTTTTCATAATTATCTGATCTTACGTTATTAGGTTCTATCCGGCTGCAAAGTTGAGACGTTCACAAAAAACGAACAATCCCAACTTGTAGGTATTTGAAGTCGGATTTATACTAAATAAACGGTATTGGGAATACTGGAGTTGCACAAGAAAAAGCCTTCGTGATATAATATCCCATCGGCGAAGAAGCGGAAATGCTATTGAGGATCCCATCAGTATGAAGCAAACCGAACTCTTTATCTCCTTTCTTTGGTGTATCCTAACAAACGATGCAAGGGCAGTGCCGGAAGGGAGATCCCCTCAGGCATTGCCCTTGTCGGTTATTGCTGCTGACAGACTAAATCAGCGAATGAAGAGCTTCCCGACCATGTCTTCTACCACAACGATATAGGTACCCTTCGGGAGATGTCCGATGTCGAGGCGCATATCGGCAGATTCGATCTTCGTGGAGAGCTGCATTCGCCCTTGAATATCGAACATGCGAAGTGTGCTTCCTGCATATGTAGGAGGAATGGCTACATGGACATAATCACGAGCAGGATTGGGATAGAGTACTATAGTAGAAGTATCCTTGCATGCAATGTCCGAAGAGGATAGGTCCGTAACGAGACGAATACGATAGTAATAGTCCCCAAACAAATCGATCGGATCCCAAAATCCCTGCTCTCTGATGACAATGTAATAGATACCATCGGGAAAGAGATCGGCATTTGTATAGAGAGAAGAGGCCGCAGTCAGTTCCGGAGACAATACTTGGGTCTTTCCTTTGGCAAGATTCATGTGTTCTTTTTTCGCTTGGAAGAAAGCTTCCGAATGAGCCTTTATAGCCACTATTTCGATTTCTCCGGAGAAAGTAGCACCACCTTCATTCGTGATGCTGAAAGTCGGCAATGTCTCGGGATTGGCCCGATGAACTGTGAGAAGATCGATCTGTGGGTTGGAGGCCACCAGCAACGATGAATGGGTACTCGTATTCTCTGCTACTTCTATGGAAGCCAGCTCTATCCATGAGGCATCTTCCATAAGCGATTCCATATCGCCTGTACAGACAAGCATGTATTGTCCTGCACGAGCCTTGAGTCCTGTTATTGTCAGCGAAACTTTTTCGCCGTCTTCATCTCCCGGGAGCAATTCGACTAAACGTCTGCCAAGGAAATAGAGCCGTCCCTCTGTATTGCGGAGGGCAAAGGTGACGCGACTGCGAAATTCTTCCGTACCCGGGTTGTAGACTGTGGCACCGAGCTTACAGTCGGAGTAGGCTTTCAGGTTGTGCGAAAGAGAACCGTCTTTGAGAACGATCCTGGCATCGGCAACGGAGTAAGCTACATCTCCGGCAGGCATAGTCACTTCTATCTTATTGACAAGCCCCATAAGTATATGCTTGAGTTCTTTCCAATCCGCCATACCATCTGTTCGATAGAGTATGGAGATGATATTTTTCCCCTCGGCAAATCGACTGTGTGGTATGGTTATGTTGCCTGTGCTTTCTCCGATAATGTCTTCCCAGATGATGGGGACGGTGACGGCTGAGTTGATCGTTTCCGTTCCATCGGGAAGCGTCAAGCGGTAAGCCAATTTTACATCCCCGGCATAAGTGGAATAGTTCTTGATTTTCACATTCAGCTCAAGTGCTTCTTCGGACATCTTGTGTTGCAAGCCATAGAGCGTGATGGTCGGATCCGGTACGATGCCGGGATCGCCATCATTGGCAGGCTCTATTCCTATGATAACCTCTTGGTCAGTGGAGTAGCCACCATTGCCTGCACCTGTCCCAAGCGACCCCGGATTGAGTAGGTTGAGGTAGAAATTGCCATTGCTCATACCGCCCCATCCCCAGTTGAAGTGGAACGTTCCGTCCGGTTCGTATCCATCGCAGACGAAAGCATGTCCCATCGATCCGTCTGCACCGGCATAATACACAGGCCTGTTTTCTGCCAGTTCCTTACGGATGATAGCTTTCCACTCCGGACTCGGAGTGTTGAAACGATAGACGTAGCGAAGCGATTTCTTGTAATGAAAATTCTCACGTAAAGCACGCTCGACGAACAGAGAATAGGTGCCACTGCCGAAACTTGCAAACTGCATATTGACTGAAAAACTAACATCGCGCATGAAAGTACTCAGTGCTTTGACCTCTTCGGGGCTGACATCAACGGAAACGCTACCCGGCATGTTGCCCCAGTCATACGTATCGCCGAATGTGCCGGAGTAGTGGGTATGCGCCCCCGTCATATCATCGTAGTAGTCATATCCTCCGGAAGCCTTCTCCGGCCACTTGTAGTGACGCATGATCTGTCCCATGGCGGTGGCGACACAACCGGTATAAGCCTGTTGTCCCGAAGGGAGTAGGGGATGCAAGGTATTAAATGGATAGCTCTGATCCCACAAGATCGGATCCGATTCATGTTCACCCGTTTCCAAAATAGGGGCAACAGATGATGGCAGGTCCCGTGTGGGCTTGGCTTCACGGATAGGATCTATCGGATCAGCCTTGCCGTCCATTACGGCAAGCATTTCACGTTCATAACCTTTGAGCCATCCTCTGAGGTTGTCCGGCATACGGGCAGCATCGAAATGCCCTTTGAAGGCATATCCTATTACTTCGGGAAAACGGTCGTCTGCTGAGACGAGGACAAATCCGTCTTTTTCTCCTCGATTGAAGATGAAAAATAAAGCCTCCCCTCTTTCAGCAGCCTTATATACGAAATCCATTCGGATACTTGGAGCCGATGAAGAGGCTGTGTATTGCCGTTTGGCAAAAAAGTTCTTGGCCGTTTGTTCGGCTTTGGATCGCGTCACCGGTCCTGCTTGCAGCATGGGGACGCACAGAAGTAATAGCCCTAAGGCCAGGAAAAAACGTTTCATCATTGTGTTGTGTTTCTTGTTCGATGCAGCAACGACAAAGCTATGACAGGCTATTGTCCTCTTTTTAAGTCGCGCTAAGATAAGGAAGAATCTCTATTGCCCGATCACAGAAAGAAAAAGGGATGCGATAAGCATCCCTTTTTCTTTCTGTGATCAGGCTGGGATTCGAACCCAGGACCGATAGCTTAGAAGGCTATTGCTCTATCCAGCTGAGCTACCTGACCATCTTTATTCGGGTGCAAAGGTAATCTTTTTTATCGGACTTTTTGGCTTTATGCGAATCTGTAACAGTTGCTCACACACCTGCAGCCAAGAGCAAGCATACCGGCCGTTGGCGAGAGAAAAAAGATTTGGCTAATTTTGTCTTCCCGAAAAGCATTGCTCCGAACCGTGAATTTCCCGTGTATTGGAGGCGAGCAATAAATTGAAAAAGAGACTATTATACAGTATGCCACACATCGACAAACTACCGTCTACGCCCCATCACCTGACATCAAACCCGAATAGGCTCCTATTCGGATACCTCGGTACAGCGACAGCCCTCGATCCGATCCGAGATCGCAGAGCGGAATCGTGCAGCTACATTGAATCACATGCAAAAGGATAGCATCTTGGCATAGGCCCCACCACATACATATCCGGACTGCACCCGTCGGAGTTCTCCGTAGAACTCGGCGGGTGCTTCTTTTATTCCGACTTCGGAAAAGGCTTTTTGGGGTCTGCGATTTATATATAAATCACTTACGATCTATATATTTATTGAAAACGATTTATATATAAAACGGAAACGATTTATATACAAATTGAAAACGCTTTATATACAGATTGTTGTCCGGCTTGTTTTAATTCGTATTTTAGTCCGTGAAAGTCCATTTCCTCGCTACTTTTGCCTCGTTTTTCTTTTCTCCGCAGATGCTTATTTGGAATCATTCCAAACTCATCTTCGTTGTTGAAAACTTTTTTTGCGCATGATTTTTGAGTAGATTATTATTTTCAGGGTTTTGTGCTTTCCATTTTTTCGCTGGGAATAGCTTTCAGATTTAGTAATTTTGTTGCAACGCACAGCGAAAGGTGTTTTTGAAAACGAGACGCACAGACTGGGAATAGCTTTCAGATTTAGTAATTTTGTTGCAACGCACAGCCGTCTTCTTGCGACATCATGGCCATCTCTCACTGGGAATAGCTTTCAGATTTAGTAATTTTGTTGCAACGCACAGCATCTTAGAGACCGCGAGCGTGAAGTCGCCACTGGGAATAGCTTTCAGATTTAGTAATTTTGTTGCAACGCACAGCCTATATGCTTCTTTTCGTTCATCGGTTGATACTGGGAATAGCTTTCAGATTTAGTAATTTTGTTGCAACGCACAGCAATGAACTATCCGATGAGTTAGTAAGAAGACTGGGAATAGCTTTCAGATTTAGTAATTTTGTTGCAACGCACAGCGACAAAGATTTCTTTACGTCGTTGTTGTCACTGGGAATAGCTTTCAGATTTAGTAATTTTGTTGCAACGCACAGCGTTTGCGCTATATTCTTTCCAAACAGTCCGACTGGGAATAGCTTTCAGATTTAGTAATTTTGTTGCAACGCACAGCGGGATTTAGTCCTTTCTATGACTTCTTATACTGGGAATAGCTTTCAGATTTAGTAATTTTGTTGCAACGCACAGCCCTCATGAAAATAACAAGAAATGAATATAAACTGGGAATAGCTTTCAGATTTAGTAATTTTGTTGCAACGCACAGCTCAAACAGTTTGATAAATTAAAGAGCTTTTACTGGGAATAGCTTTCAGATTTAGTAATTTTGTTGCAACGCACAGCTTGGTGCTGAGCAAAAAGAGACTATTAAAAACTGGGAATAGCTTTCAGATTTAGTAATTTTGTTGCAACGCACAGCATATTTGTATTGATGAATAATTCAAAAAGTACTGGGAATAGCTTTCAGATTTAGTAATTTTGTTGCAACGCACAGCCATGGATAAGGGAAAGAACAGTTACGGGGTACTGGGAATAGCTTTCAGATTTAGTAATTTTGTTGCAACGCACAGCTAGACGTTTGCGCTATATTCTTTCCAAACTACTGGGAATAGCTTTCAGATTTAGTAATTTTGTTGCAACGCACAGCATAAAGATTTCAGTAAAGTAATCAGTGGGAACTGGGAATAGCTTTCAGATTTAGTAATTTTGTTGCAACGCACAGCTGTACAGTTGAGTACCCTTTCTTCCTTTTCACTGGGAATAGCTTTCAGATTTAGTAATTTTGTTGCAACGCACAGCTAACGAATCAAAAGATTCAAAGTTTTGAGCACTGGGAATAGCTTTCAGATTTAGTAATTTTGTTGCAACGCACAGCTTGACGTTTCATAATTCGATTCTTTTTTTTACTGGGAATAGCTTTCAGATTTAGTAATTTTGTTGCAACGCACAGCACCCGATAATTCCACTGTTGCCCCAAGTGTACTGGGAATAGCTTTCAGATTTAGTAATTTTGTTGCAACGCACAGCCCTGAGCGTGAGTCTGTCATTGTTTTCAATACTGGGAATAGCTTTCAGATTTAGTAATTTTGTTGCAACGCACAGCTACGAAGATTGAGAGTGCGCATTTCTGCTAACTGGGAATAGCTTTCAGATTTAGTAATTTTGTTGCAACGCACAGCTGATAATCAACTACTGGTTGGAACTGATGGACTGGGAATAGCTTTCAGATTTAGTAATTTTGTTGCAACGCACAGCATACTGGAGACTACAACGAGGCTTCGGATAACTGGGAATAGCTTTCAGATTTAGTAATTTTGTTGCAACGCACAGCTATCATATGTATCCATACCCAGCTTAGGTAACTGGGAATAGCTTTCAGATTTAGTAATTTTGTTGCAACGCACAGCAGAGCGCAAAAAAGATTCAAGTTTTTTCCGACTGGGAATAGCTTTCAGATTTAGTAATTTTGTTGCAACGCACAGCTCTGAACTTACACGTAGTGGGTTAGCTGCTACTGGGAATAGCTTTCAGATTTAGTAATTTTGTTGCAACGCACAGCAATCTATCTCTTATTTGTGATCTTGTCATTACTGGGAATAGCTTTCAGATTTAGTAATTTTGTTGCAACGCACAGCTTAACTCATCATGAAATAAATAATGAAGACACTGGGAATAGCTTTCAGATTTAGTAATTTTGTTGCAACGCACAGCATATCAAGAGACTCGGAGTGCTCGGGGGCACTGGGAATAGCTTTCAGATTTAGTAATTTTGTTGCAACGCACAGCAACGAAGTCGGTAACAGGATATTCTTCCCCACTGGGAATAGCTTTCAGATTTAGTAATTTTGTTGCAACGCACAGCATTTGCAGTGTTATCTAAAGTTTCTCGGCGACTGGGAATAGCTTTCAGATTTAGTAATTTTGTTGCAACGCACAGCAGAATCCCCGTAATCACCTGTAATAGAGGATATAGAGAGGGATTGAGAGAAAGAAAAAAACATCTGTGTGTAACCGAAAAGCCGAGAGAAATCTCGGCTTTTTAATTTCTATACCCCAGATAAAAAGGGTTAATTCCGCAAAAGATGCTAGGATATATTCAAAAAAGCTCAAGTTGGAGGGGCGGCTGATAATATTCTCTTCCTTTCCCACAAATGATCTCCATGGCCGAAAATTGTTTGTCTGTGATTGTCATCAAACCTATTTTGCCCTTTTCAGGAATAGCAGAACGGACTCGTCGGCAATGTGTTTCTGCATTCTCTCTACTTGCACAGTGCCTAATATAGATAGAAAATTGGAACATCTCGAAACCATCTTTAATCAGGTTTTTGCGAAAGGTTGCTGCACGTTTCCTGTCGGCTGCAGTATCCGTAGGTAGATCGAAGAATACCATTACCCACATACTTCTATAGGCTGAATATCTGGATATGTATTGACTCATCACATATGAGGATAGAGTATTCTTCGCTCTTTGCCGGCGAAGCATAGATATAGGGATGTAGCACTATGGTGCATGGCGATGCTCATGGGATGAGTTCTGCCATCGATGATGGTATCCATAACAGGTAAACTCAGAAGCTCTCTTTTATGCTCGGACGACAAACTGAGTGGTGGATTTTTTATGTCTTTTTGAATTAACCGATAAACCAAAATATCCACATAGGGACGGTAAGGCTCCATCAGGTCATCCGCTAAACAGAAGTGATTGTATTTGTTGTGATGAAAAATCCCGACAGAAGGTAATAGTCCTGCAGCTGTAATCGCTCTTGCAGCCATAGCCCTAACGATGGCATATCCGTAGTTGAGCAGCTTATTTGTCCAATCACCCTCTCTGTCTCTTTTGAAAGAAGGGAGTTCTGGGAAAATATTAGTCCAGTAATATGCGGCTGCACGCGCCTCGATATTATTAGCATCTCCGGATTTTACCAGATCTATCCAAGCATGCATATTTGGATGGGGCTGCTTGGTGGTGTGGCTGAGAGCAACAGCCTGATTGGCAATCTTAGCTCGAATAGTTTGTTGCCACATTTGCTTCTTTAAAGGCAGGGAGGCTCCTATCTGATCATGTACACGTTCGCCTAATTCGGAGTGTCCGAGAAAGGACAGCAGCATCCCTGTAGGATGGTGGGAGTCATCGCAACTAATGATGGCACAGCCGTTTTGGATCAGAGCAGACAATAAGGCTTGGGTTATGGTGATCTGTTTATGATCTAATACAACGATGCCCAAGTCTTCTATCGGAATTGATTGGCGACCGGCTTTTTTGATATGCGCAGGCAGACTGTCGGTCAGTTCAACCTCCGGTAGTCTTATCTCAAGTTGCCCGAGCTTTAGGCTGAGATAGGCTGGTGAGCCAAAATAAAGCGTTCGTTTGATCATTGCCAAAATCTTTTACTTTTCTCCTACAGCAACGATTCGCCCTAAATGATTTACGCGAATTTTAACCAATTCTGCCAAGTCTTTGGCTGAACTAATTTGACGATAGGTTATCCCTTTGAGATGTAATGAATCCTTTTGACTCCCTAAGATGTATTGTTGTTTGAATAAATATATTCGTACATCTCCAGATTTTTGCCGAGTTTTAGAAATGGCTTGAACTCTAAAAATGTGGGTGGCAAGCTCAGCATAATTATCCGGATTCATAATATATTCAGGGCTAAGATCTTTAGGGGAAAAGGTTGTCTGCATGGATATTTCACCTGTATCGATATCTATTTTCTCTGCTTGCTGAGGTAATAGAAAGTATTCGTTCTGTTTGATACTGAAAAGAAACTTCCAACCCAGAGACTGGTTCTTATTTTTATCAACGATAGGAAGTCCTTGGCGAGACCGCTCTACCGCATCGAAGAAGGTGACGATATCGTCTTCTATAGAGCCATCGGGCAGTACATATACAGCCAAATGGTGGTTATTGTCATTGGCTACGTAGTCAATCGGACAGGTATCAGTTTGGTGGATCGGAATGGCATTATTTTTCCCTCTGATGCGGACGGATTTGATTGCGATACCCTTTTTTTCATTCAGCCAGATCGGATTATTTTCTAAGTCAGAGAATGCTTTTTCCGGTTTCCCCCCATATTGTAGGAGTCTTTGTTCCAAGATGCGTTTGATCCCCACATCTATTACTTTATCTAGTTTCAGGTCTTTGTCGATCTGCTTACGTGTTACATATCGATTTTCTAAAATTGTTTGTTTTACTTTTTTTTCTGCGTATAGGAGCTTCTTATTCTTGTCTTCAAGAGGCTTTTTATCTAAGGAATTACGACCGGTAAAGGCAGATTTGGGGTCATTGTCGAATACCTGTAATCTTTCCGACAGCATGGATCTAATCTTTGGAGAACTAACTAAGCGGATTTCCTCCTCTGTGAGTTTTGAGCCGATAGGAATCTCTCTCTCTTGATAATAGCGATTGCTACCGTATTTAGTCTCCAAATGTAAGGCTCCACGAGGGGTTAGAGTTATTTGTCTGACATGGATTTTGCGTCCCGTTGTTTTGTCTCGACTGCAGATAATATTGGTATTAGGCGTTGTAACTTTTCCTTTGGCTTTTGTGGAAATAATTACTCGTGATAGGGCTTCTTTAGCCTGTACTCGGATGTCGTGCATGGGAGGGATGAAATGACCGTCCGATCCAATTAATTGTTTTCTAAGGGCTTTTAATTGTGTGAGCTTTTGCTGTTTATCAGTCTCCTCTGCACCACTATTCCCGTTTAGATACTGTACATGCTTTCTGGTGGTCAATGCCGTGATGAGGGCGTCCATAGCATGATGTCGATGGTCATCGCGTTTGCTCCAATCTTTGATCATTTTAATGGCTTGTCCGTCTTTTCGCTCGACACTTTCAGTCAGTTTTTCTTTCGGATCAGAAATCTTGCGATCAATAGACTCGTATGTCGGCAGATTCAGCTCTTTCAAAATATCGAGCAACCCCCAATCCCTACGAAGTATGGCAGTGATACTGCCATTGGTGTGTACAATCGAAGGAGTGACCTGCAGAAGCATGTCGGCAGCATGTCGGATGATGTAGCGAGTGTTAGTAAGATCTCTATTGGTAAAATCATCCCCCAAATCCTTTTCTCGTATAAGGAGTTTTTTATACTTGGCTTGCGTGATGGCTCCGATCTTTTTTAATTCTTCTACCCGTATTACATAGTCATTGGCCTGTTCTTGGCTAAGCGTATCCATATAATCCAGAGCCGTTTTATTCCCTTTTAGCTTATTAACAGAATTCAACTCCAACGTTTTGTTGGAGAAGCTGTCGTCATAGAAAAGTGCTCTCGGGATAATGTGCTCTATTTCGAATTGGGCGGTAAATAGTTCCTCTTTGGGGATATATGTATTCGAATAGAGAGTCTTACTTCCCAATGGTGCTAACTCTTTCCATAGCTTGTACTTGATCAGGTCATTTTTAGAAGGATTGAATCCAAATTCTTTCTGTATTTCTTCAATAAATTGTGTATTCCTTTTGGTTGCCTCAGCGATGGCTGTAGTCATCGCTTTTCGCTGTTTGCTATTGGCTTGCATGTCGCGAGCCATTTCAATGCGAATTTCATCCGGATTGCCGTATTCAGAAATATGCGTATTGATGACGTGTGTCATTTGGTTGAGGATTTTCTCAACAACAGGATTGCGAAGAGAGCCCTTGCGAAGGAGGGGTAGGCTGTTTTTCAGCGTACGTTCAGTATTCTCCTCCTTTGTCGTCCATGCACTATGTCTATAGCCGGCCAATTCGCATGCTTTGTCATATCCATTTTCTTGCATGAAAGGGAGTATCTTGCGCATAGCTTTGGTGCTGAGAGATCCATACTGTGGCTCGAAAGTCAAAGATGCTAAGAGTGGACATAACTCATGAGGAATACCATAGCGCTTAGCTAAAGTCTTACAAAGAGATGTGGTTCCTGTCGGAGAGTTGTCGTCTTCATAAGAGTAGAGTAAATGCCATAAACTATGGTGGGATTGCTCACGGAAGTTATCAGTTGTGGGGTCGAAATATAAAAGCGAAGTCGTTATTCCTTCACGTTCAAAGAATTGGCGAATAAGGTCTACGATTTGTTCCGGAGATATCAAGCTCTGTCCATTGGTGATCTTTGTCAGATTTTTTTCCCAATCGATTTGTTCTCCATCAGTCATTTCTTTCATGTTGAAGAAAGCTTTCATCATCGAATTATTCGTCCTATTACCGATGATCTCACGGAAATTGATTTTCCACTTATCCGGACTATAGCCGAGGATATTCAGAATCTCATTATCTGTAAGGTGATCCAGAAGATTCAGGTAGCTGAATAATTTTTGTTTAGCTTCTGTGTTGAGTATTCTCTCTTGGTCTGTATCATTTTGTTGTTCAAATAACTCGTTACTCTGTTTGTTCCATTTTCTAAGAGGGGACACTTCTATCTGTCCCAATCTTTGCCATAATCTGAAGTGCTGGAAAACAGGAGAAGACTTCGGTGCGACATGCAATCCTTCAGTATATTTCTTGCCATTGTGTTCTACTTCCCGTAATTCGAATTCACAGAATGCCAATTCCGACTTTTTCGATTTGAGCGGTCTTTGATAAAAAATGATTCGATTGCGTATAAACTGTTTGCGATCGTTGGTCAATATTGTCGGATAATAGTTTTGTTGGCATTCCCATATACGATCGAATTCATCAAGATAGTCTTGCCGATAAAAAACTTCTCCCCTGATCCTGTCATGCGGGTTAGCTTTTATTCTTTCATATAAATACTGTCCAATAGTCTGGTTATTCGCATACAATACCCGACTACGATCCCCAATGGCTCCTAAATAGCCACTGCTATTGTTGATTTGTTTGCAGATGGCTACTATCGCGGTTATTACTTGCTCTACAGGAATGATATTTGTGGCAGCAAGGCTTCGACTTTCGTATGCAAAATATTTGTTGAGAATGGTTTTGCGTAGTTTTTTCCCTTTCTGATAATCGATTGGTACTTCAGCCGGATTAAGGTCTGATTTGGAGTATATGAGTTCTTTTGCCTTTCCCGTCTTTTGCTTTAACAGTGAGCTTAGTAGGTCTTCTGTAAGGACGTCCGGATATTTTTGTCCTTGTACTTCCCAGATTTGCTTTAGCTCATTGATAAGATCGAAAGGATAAAAGTCTATTTCAGCATATTTGCCCCGCTTAAATCGTTCGAACATATACTGTCCGGGAGTCTTCTTGAGCTTTATAAGCTCTTTAGTTACAGCCATAGCATCGACAAGCTTACCATCTTCTTCTGTACTCTTACTTGTTTTTCTATTGCTTTTGTACCCTCTGCGTTTATTAATCGTCAAGAGAATACGGGCAAACTCTTCAAGTGAAACCCGCTCCGATACCGCTTTGGAACGTATTCTCAGAAGCTCGTGGGTCTCTGAGATGGGCTCCCGAATTATCTGCTCGGTATTTGTTATTATCCCGATTTTTTTGAATTGCTGTATCAAACTTGAACGACGCTGTTTATACCGTTGAAGTCTTCGGCGCATGGAGCGTTTGAATGTGCGGTCTGTTGTTGGTGAGCAAGATAATCCTTTGCTGAAATTTTCAGCATCTGCCGATGAAAGGATGATTCGTGTGCCCAGATAGACTATTTTCGTTTGCTCCGCAGATTTTTCTGCTTCTAATACGTAAGCCGATCCGATAGATGTCGTCCCGAGGTCTAATCCAAGAATTTTTTTCATTGTGATATAGGTGTTTACAGACCTTTTAATGTTTCTTTGTAATGTTGGAATAAAAAACCATGAAAAAGTTTTTCACACAAAAATAAATAAAACTATGGTTTGGGTCACATTTTGTCAAGTCAATTATTTGCACTAAGTTTGCATAACTAAATTTGAAGCATTTCCCAACAAGGATTTTATTCCGTTGTGAAAACATTAAGAACAGGCTCCCCGAAAATAATTCGGGGAGCTTCTTCTTTTTTTATTCGTAATTGTATTAATCGCTTCCACCTTTGGACCTTTAGCTTACTCTCAGTCAAGGCAACCGCATCAAAATGTAAGTGCCTGATTATCAATCATAGTTTTGAGTGCATTCTTTATCTTTGAGTATAATCTCCGAAATGCAATTATTTGAAAATTAGCAACTTGTATTTTCTCGAAATTTTTGATGCGGTTGCCCTGACTCTCAGTCTTTCTGCCTTCGGATAACCTTTTATTTGCTTTATCTTTGCGGGCATATCAATTTGTCCGGAATGAATCGGTTTGATTATATCGTAGTTGGAGGCGGCCTTGCCGGCCTCTATACGGCTTTCAAGGCTTCGAAGCATGGTCGGGTAGCTCTGATAACCAAAGCTGACATCCATGAGAGTAATTCGTACTTTGCACAAGGGGGAGTCGCAGCGGTTACGGCTGCTGACGATGCACCGGACAACCACTATAACGATACGGTCGAAGCCGGTCGGGGGCTTTGTGAGGACGATGCCGTAAGGGTGCTTGCCGAAGAGGCTCCAGAGCGGATCGACGAGTTGATCCGTTGGGGGATGCGTTTCGATACGGAAGCCGATGGCCTATTGGCTTTGGGGCTTGAAGGTGGACACCACCACAAGCGGATTCTGCATGCAGGAGGTGATTCCACCGGTAGGATGCTCACGAGCTTTATGATCGGTAGTGTGCTGCAAACTTCTGCGATAGAGATATTTGTCAATCACCAAGCGGTCGAATTGCTGATAGACGACCTCGGTTGCCGTGGCGTACGTACATGGGATTGGGAAGATGGGCGTGAAGTCGTTTTCTATGGCAAGCATACGGTGATGGCCACCGGGGGATCGGCTGCCATCTATCGAAGATCTACCAATCCGCAGGGTACCCTCGGAGATGGGATTGCCCTCTGCTATCATGCCGGCTGCGAGGTGCGCGACATGGAGTTTGTCCAATTTCATCCCACAGCTCTGTACAATCCGAAAGGAGAAGCCTTCCTAATCAGTGAGGCCGTACGGGGAGAAGGGGCGCATCTATATAATAGTAGGGATGAACGCTTCATGCAAGGCGTCCACGAATTGGCCGAATTGGCACCTCGTGATGTAGTGGCACGGCGGATCTTCTTGGAGATGCGACGTTTGGGAGACGAATACGTCTATCTCGATCTGCGACATCTGGATCCGGATCATATTCGCAAACGTTTCCCCACGATATGTGCTCGCTGTGCAGAGTTGGGGCTTGATCTTACTGACCGTATCCCTGTGGCTCCGGCGGCACACTACACGGTGGGAGGGGTTAGTACGGATCTGAATGGCTGTACGGCCGTACCTCATCTATATGCCGTGGGAGAGGTGGCTTCTACCGGAATAATGGGGGCAAACAGGTTGGCCTCCAATTCTCTGATCGAATGCCTTGTGTTCGGTCATCGTGTCGTGGCTGATACGATTGCCTCGGATTCGATCGGCCATTCGACAATGGTGTCGAGCATGGCTGTCTATCCTGAGCCGAAAGATGCATCGCTCTATCATAAGGTAAAAGAGCAGTTGTCCCGCCTGATGACCGATTATGTCGGTATCATTCGCAACGAAGAAGGTCTTCTGTCCGTGGATCGGAAGATAGAAGAACTTAGGTGGAAACTACTCGGAACAGAAGATCTTTATGCTTGTTTTGCCGAGCAGCTGCTGTCAGTGGGTCAGCTTATCGTTCGGGGGGCGATAGCTCGCCGAGAAAGTAGAGGAGGGCATTATCGGGAAGACTATCCCGATACGAGCGAGGCCTATCGCAAGCACTCCTCCTACATCCTTGCCGGCAGAGCAAGACATATCAAATAAAAATGCGTAATACCCTCATCACTTTTAAGTTATGACTCATGAAGAAATGCTTTTGGAGAAATTGATCGATCTGGCAATAGCAGAGGACATTGCCGATGGAGATATTTCTTCCAATGCCATTATCCCTCAATCGGAAGGTGCTGCAGCCACAATGGTAATGAAGGCCGATGGCATCATATCCGGAATGGAAGTTGCCCGCCGTGTCTTCGAGCGATTCGAAGCCCTGACATGGACTCCATATGTGTCGGATGGCGATCCCGTAAAGCGCGGTCAAGTAATCCTGCGTGTGGAAGGCAGTTACCGGGCTTTGTTACAAGCCGAACGATTGGCGCTTAATTTTTTGCAAAGAATGAGTGGTATTGCCACTATGACCGCTCGCTATGCCGAGGCATTGAAAGGTACGGCCGTAAGGCTTTTGGATACTCGCAAGACGGCACCCGGTATGCGAATAACGGATAAGATGGCCGTTCGCCATGGCGGTGGACATAACCATCGCATGGGCCTCTATGATATGATTATGCTCAAGGACAATCACATCAAGGTCGCCGGAGGAATACCCCAAGCCATCGAAGCAGCCAGAAGAGCACTCCCGCTTTCTATCAAGTTGGAAGTGGAGACATCCAACCTGGCTGAGGTCGAAGAAGCAGTACGCTATGGTGCAGACATAATCATGCTGGACAATATGGACAATGATACCATGCGTGAAGCGGTGGGGCTGATTGCCGGACGTGCCAGGACAGAAGCCAGCGGCAATATGACACTCGAACGGCTGAGAAGTGTGGCAGAAACGGGTGTGGATTACATCAGCGTAGGTGCTTTGACCCATAGCGTTACGGCCATGGACATCAGCATGAATTTCCTCCTTACTCAGTAAGCTTTAAGTTGGTTTTTGTATGCAAACAAAGGATATTCTTAAAGAGATAGAGCTTCTCAAGAAAGAACGGAATGCCATTATTTTGGCACACTACTATGCGCGCCCTGAGGTGCAGGACATTGCCGATTATATCGGGGATTCTCTTGGTCTGTCCCGTCAGGCTGCCGATACGGAGGCGGATACGATACTCTTTTGCGGAGTCCACTTCATGGCCGAAACAGCTTCGATTATTTCGCCACAGAAGACTATCCTCACTCCCACGAAATATGCCGGTTGTTCTTTGGCCGAAGGTGCCTCTGCCGAAGGCTTGCGCCGCTGGAAGGAGCAGAACCCGGATGGACTCATTGTCAGCTATGTCAATACGACTGCCGAGGTAAAGGCATGGACGGACTACTGCTGTACAAGCAGCAATGCACTCAAGGTGGTGGAGAGCTTGCCTCGAGACAGAAAAATTCTCTTTGGACCGGATCGAAATCTGGGAGCTTATATCTCGCGGAAGACAGGACGGGAGATGGAGCTTTGGGATGCTTCGTGTTTCGTGCATGAGCGGATTACGGAAGAATCCATCTTAGAGGCTTTGGAGCTGTATCCCGATGCTGATATTCTCATTCATCCGGAGAGCGAGGGTTCTCATTCGCCACGAGTGCTGAGTAGCAGTCGCTGCTTTATGTATTCCACGGCCGGTATTCTTAATCATGCTCGGGTGTCTGACAAAAAAATGTTTGTTATTGCTACGGAGCCGGAGACGCTGCACGTGTTGCGGAAAGAAAATCCGGGTAAAACGTTTATTGCCATTCAACCCGACAACCGCTGTTTCCATATGAAACAAACAGGTTTGTGGGAGGTGTTGGAAGCTCTCCGCCACAACCGTTATGAGGTGAAAGTGCCTGCCGAAATCAGAGAGAAGGCTTTGCTCTCGATCGAGCGAATGCTGGCCGTAGGCTGAACTTCGAACTTAAACCCTGCCGGATACTATGTGTCTATCCCAACATGAGATGACGTGCATAGTCTTCATTAGAATTTAGCAAGAAAAGATATAGAAAACCAATGAGTGAAACCATTGACATCAAGGCTCTTACAGAGCTTATTGAGCAGAAAAGCTCATTTGTGAATCTCATCACGCGCGGTATGGCGCAGAATATCGTCGGGCAGAACCATTTGGTGGAGTCGCTTTTGATCGGGCTGTTGGCCGATGGACATATCCTGCTTGAGGGTGTTCCGGGATTGGCCAAGACTTTGGCTATCAAAACTCTGGCCGGACTGATCAGTGCCAAATACAACCGTATACAGTTTACGCCGGACCTCTTGCCTGCTGACGTGGTAGGTACCATGATTTACAGCCAGAAGCGGGAGGAGTTTCAAGTAAAGCAAGGTCCTATTTTTGCAAACTTTATTTTGGCCGATGAGATCAACCGTGCTCCGGCCAAAGTGCAGAGTGCTCTGCTCGAAGCGATGCAGGAGAGACAGGTTACCATTGGTGAAACGACCTTCAAGCTCCCAGAGCCTTTCCTCGTAATGGCTACCCAGAATCCTATCGAGCAGGAGGGTACTTATCAACTGCCGGAAGCACAGGTAGACCGATTCATGATGAAGGTACTGATAGACTATCCCCAAAAGAAGGAGGAAATGCAGATCATTCGTCAGAATATCGGTGGCCGGTCAGCTGAAATTCGTCCCGTGATCTCTACGGAGGAAATATTGGAAGCACGCCGAGTAGTAAGGCAGGTGTATCTGGATGAAAAGATCGAACACTACATTGTCGATATAGTTTTTGCCACACGCTATCCCGAACAATTCGGGTTGAACGATTTGAAAGATATGATCAGCTTCGGAGCTTCGCCCCGAGCTTCTATCAATTTGGCGTTGGCTGCACGTGCATACGCTTTTATCAAGCATAGAGGTTATGTGATTCCGGAGGATGTACGTGCCGTATGTCACGACGTGATGCGTCACCGTATAGGGCTGAGCTATGAGGCAGAGGCCAATAGCCTGACTCCGGACGCTGTCGTCAATGAAATTCTGAACAAAGTAGAAGTCCCTTAATCAGAGATAAGTGCAGACAAGCGACCTACTTAAGAAAGTTCGACGGATCGAAATCAAAGCACGAGGCCTTTCGCGACAAATCTTTGCCGGACAGTATCATTCCGCATTCAGAGGACGCGGTATGGCGTTCAGCGAGGTGCGCGAGTATGCCGTAGGGGATGATGTGCGCGACATCGACTGGAATGTGACGGCACGTTATGCACGTCCCTATGTGAAAGTCTTCGAGGAGGAGCGTGAGCTAACGGTCATGCTAATGGTCGATATGTCCGGTTCGTTGTCTTTCGGTACGGAGGTAGAGACTAAGCGAGAGCTGACGGCTGAAGTGGCAGCTACATTGGCCTTTTCCGCTATCCAAAATAATGACAAGATCGGAGTCCTTTTCTTTACGGACAGGATCGAAAAGTATGTGCCACCCGCCAAAGGAAAGAAGCATATCCTGTATATAATCAGGGAGCTATTGGAGTTTCGTCCGCAGAGCAGAGCCACGGATCTTTCGGTTCCACTCTCTTATCTGACTCGCTTGGTGAAGAAGCGGTGTACGGCATTCCTGATTTCCGATTTTCAGTCAGAGGAGGATTCCTATGAAAAGACCTTGCTGATGTCTGCTCGTAAGCATGATATTGTAGCCATCAGGATATTCGATCGGCGAGAGGCCGATCTGCCGAATGTAGGGTTGATGCGCTTTCGCGATGCAGAGACAGGGCAGACTCATTGGGTAGATACTGCTGATGGCTCCGTTCGGAAAGCGTATGCGTATGCCTATGAGCAGAGGCAAGCAGCACTTGCCGTTTTGCTCAAACGGTGTGGTGTAGATGCTACCGAGATACGTACGGGGCAGGATTTCGTGCAGCAGCTTCTCATCTTATTTAAAAAACGCTCATGAGACACTCTCTTGCCATTCGCCGCTTTGTCCTTTCTGCTTTTTGCATGCTCTTTGCCTCTTCCCTGCTGAAAGCGCAAGAGCTTTCTATCACCGGCAAACTGGATCGTGCAGAGATGCAAATAGGTGAGCAGGCAGTCATAGATATTACTATCCGCACAGCCGACTTGGCAAGTACACATCTGCAAATACCGACTGATTCGACTATGAGCCGGATCGAAATTTTGGCATTCGGTATTACTGACACGGTTGTAGTGAAAGACCCGGTCGTGGAGATAAAAGCCAAGATGGTGATTACCTCATTCGATTCAACCCTGCTGGAGATTCCTCCTTTTATTGTCACGGATGGTCGGGACCAGGTTATGTCCAAAAGTCTTTTCCTGAAAGTTACAATGCCGGAGGTCGATCTTTCCCAACCGGATTCTATTTATGACATCAAGGAGCCGTGGGGCGTGCCTTATACGTGGAGCGATATTTTCAATATCATGCTTCGCCATCCCCTTACGTGGATCATACTTGCAGCCTTTTTGGCTGTATTGTCTTACCTCTTTTATAAGAGATACAAGGAGCACCAAGCTCGCCGTCCTGTGGTGATTCCTGATACTCCGGCTATTCCTGCTTATGACCGAGCTATTGCAGCCTTGGAAACATTGCGTGCAAAAAAACTGGTGGAGGCCGGTTTGTATAAGGAATACTTTACGGAATTGACAGATTTGCTTCGGAGCTATATTGCCGAAACTCGCGGAATAGATGCCAGGGAGATGACCAGCAGTGAGATATTACAAGCCCTCCAGCGGATCGAACTTCCTGAAAAAGAAAGACTGCTGCTACGTGGAATATTGCAAACGGCCGACCTGGCCAAGTTTGCCAAGTATAAGCCGATGCATGGAGAGGATGCGGAAGCTATTCGAGATGCTCGCGCCTTCCTCGATGAAGTGCATAATATCTGGGAGTCATGACGTTTGCATATCCTGAACTGCTTTGGCTACTGATCCTGTTGCCTTTGATGGCGGCCTGGTATATTCTGCAAGCTCGTAAGACTTCGGCAACGATGACCATATCTTCATTGAAGCCTTTCGAAGGAGGTCGCCGAGGATTAAGGGTCTATTTGCGCCATTCGTTGCCGATATTGAGAGTTCTTTCAGTAGGCTTTCTCATTATTGCTCTGGCTCGCCCACAGAATACCAATAGCTGGCAGAAAGATTCGATCGAGGGAATAGATATTATGTTGGCCATGGATGTCTCGGGTAGTATGCAGGCCATGGACTTCAAGCCGAATCGCTTGGAGGCAGCCAAAGATGTAGCGATTTCCTTTATCAACAATCGTCCGAACGACAATATCGGGATGGTTACATTCGCCGGAGAGAGCTTTACTCAATGTCCATTGACTACCGACCATGCCGTACTGCTCAATATGGTACAGGACTTGCAGATGGGTGTTCTGGATGATGGTACGGCTATCGGCATGGGACTGGCTACGGCCGTCAATCGACTGAAGGACAGCAAAGCCAAGAGTCGTGTAGTTATTCTGCTGACGGACGGATCGAACAATATGGGTGATATCACTCCCCGTATGGCAGCCGATATTGCCAAAACGTTCGGTATTCGTGTGTACACAGTCGGTGTAGGCACACGAGGAGAGGCTCCTTTCCCCATTCAGACGGAATTCGGAGTTCGGATTCAGAATGTACCTGTGGATATCGATGAGCCGACATTGGACGGAATTGCCGAGGTGTCGGGTGGAAAATATTTCAGGGCAGTCGATAATAAGACGTTGGATGAAATTTACAAGGAAATCGATAAGCTCGAGAAGACGAGACTTATGACCAAGAGCTTCAAGGCTTATGAGGAAAAATATTTCGTCTATGCCCTCATTGCTTTTCTTTTGCTGCTGACAGAGTTTTTACTTCGCAATACGCTTCTTCGTTCCAACCCGTAAAGAGATTCCCATGTTCAGATTTTATTCGCCGGAATACTTATACTTGCTGTTGCTGCTTCCATTGCTTGTGGGGGTAGGCTTCTATGCTTATCGCAAGAGACGGGCACAAGAAAGACGGTTTGCCGAACTTCCGCTGCTGAAGGCCCTCAAACCGGAGGCAAGTACCAAACGGCGGATCTGGCGCAACGGATTTCTTCTTCTTGCCATCGTTTTCTTGATCGGGATGCTTGCTCGCCCCCAAATAAGTATTCGTGTGGATGTGCCTAAAGAGGAGAAAGGCATCGAGGCTATGATTTGCTTGGATATTTCCAACTCCATGCTCTGCGAGGATGTCAAGCCCGATCGTTTGAGTTTTGCCAAGCAAGTATTGGGAAAACTCTTTGATGGTATGCAGAACGACAAGGTCGGATTGGTTGTTTTCGCAGGTAATGCTTATACGCAAATACCGATTACTACGGATTTGTCTGCTGCCAGACAGTTTCTTGCGGACATAAGTCCCAACATGGTTACAGCTCAGGGAACGGCTATCGGAGCGGCTATCGAACTTGCCTCAAAATCTTTTTCCGATAATAAAGAGATCGGCAAGACGATCATCATCTTGACGGATGGAGAAAATCACGAGGGAAATGCTATCGAAGTAGCACAGCAAGCTCGTGAAGCAGGCATCCGGGTCAATGTTATCGGTCTTGGAACAGCCTTGGGTGCGCCTATACCTATTGACGGGGGATACCTCAAAGACGAAACGGGCAATCCTGTCGTTACCAAATTCGACGAAAAGATGTGCCGTGACATTGCTTCCGCAGGAGATGGTACTTTCTTTTCCGGGCAGAGTGCCTCTGCCCTGGTACGGGCTGTAGAGAGTCAGTTGGACAAGCTCCCCAAAGCTGTCCTCTCTTCTTCGTCTTCATCGGGCTATCGCGAAGTGTACGGATGGTTCGGATTTGCAGCTTTGATATGTTTATTGTTGGAGTTCCTGATTCAAGAACGGAAGAGCAGGTTCTTCAGTAGGATCAAATTGTTTGACAGATGAGACATTCATGGGCATACGCCGCCTTCATAACTCTCTTCATACTTCTTGCTTCGTCGAGCCTCTTGGCGCAGAACATGCGAGAAGAAGTACGTCGGGCTCGACAGGTATATCGAAACCGTCAATATGCCAATGCGGAAGTTGCATATCGCAAAGCTCTCTCCAAGGATAGCACTTTCACCGAGGCACGATTCGGGTTAGCCGGTACGCAGTATGCACAAGGTCGCACGGACGAAGCACTCCAAAACTATGCTGCTCTTGTGCAAGATCCGACATTGACGCCTAAGCGCAGGGCCGAACTGATGCACAATCTCGGCAACTCCTTTATGAAGAAGAAAGACTATCGCCAGAGTGTAGAGGCTTATAAGCATTCGCTCCGAATGAATCCGACCGATGAGGAGACTCGCTACAATCTGGCTTTGGCTATGAAGCTGCTCGAGCAGCAACGACAGCAAGGGGGCGGGGACAATCAGGATCAGAATAAGGAGAATAATCAAGACAAAAACCAGCCGCAGAACAATCCGAATAACAATAACCAAGGCGGACAGCAGCAACCTCAACCGTCCAAGCAGGACAATACGCAAAAGGATCAGCAGTCACGGCAGAACGAGATGAGTCGTGAAAGTGCTGAAAAGATATTGAAAGCCTACGAGCAGGATGAGGAGAAAACGCGCGAAAAAGTAGAGCAGATGCGTAAGCAGCGCATGAAGCAGCAAAAGAGTAATTCCACCAAGCAGTGGTAGCCCGTTTCTTTGTCTCGTTGGTCGTTTCGATGCTATTATTCCCACAGTTCCCGAAAGGAATATGTATTTTAGCAACCTGCTGAAAACAAAATAGCTACCGGTTGAAACCTTCTGATAGTTTTTATAATGCCGGCATTAAGAAAGAAAACAGATCTCAATAATCACGGACTATACGATGATTAAGGTGCGATATATACTGGCAAGCCTTTTCTTGTGTCTCTCTTGGTGGACCCATGCACAGGTGTCTTTCACGGTTCAGGCCCCTGCAAGTGTGGCGATGGGGGAGCAATTCCGGGTGAGTTTTACGCTCAAAGATGCTAATGGAGCGGAGTTCAAAGCTCCTGCAATGAGCGACTTCGAAGTTCTTTTCGGTCCGGCTACTGCTACAAGCTCATTCAGTTCCATTTCCAACGGCAAGACCACTTCGTCTCGAAGTGTCACTTATACGTACACGCTGATGCCCAAGTCGGTCGGCACCTTTCAGATCGGGCCGGCTTCCATCCGTGCCAATGACCGAGATTATAAGACCAAGCAGGTATCCATCAAGGTACTTCCGGCCGACAAGAAATCATCGAAAAATACTAAGTCCTCCTCTTCTTCCTCACGGGTCGATGCCGGTAGTTTGTTTGTCCGAACCATCATCAATAAGACCAAAGTGTACGAACAGGAAGCCATCCTCGTCACTTATAAGCTCTACACTCTCCATCCCAATTTGCAGTTCGAGCAGGTCAAATTCCCCGAATACGAAGGGTTTATATCACAGGATGTGGAGGACAATGCAGAGAAGCAATACAGCCTTGAAAGCTATGAAGGGCGGAACTATCAGACAGCCGTTCTCAAGCAGTCGCTGCTCTTCCCTCAAAAAAGCGGCAAGCTGATTATCCCATCGGGTAACTTCCGTGTCGTGGTAGCGGTACGACGGGAGATAGACGACATAGATGACTTCTTTGTTCTCCAGCCGTATGAAAATGTGCGGAGGACTCTGACCACCAATCCGGTCACAATAGATGTCGCCCCCTTGCCGGAACCGAAACCCCAAGGATTCGATGGTGCCGTCGGTAATTATCGGATCTCAGCTTCTTTCAATGACCGTCAGGCCAAAACAAACGAAGCCCTTACACTCAAGCTTGTAATTAACGGAAGCGGAAATATCAAGCTAATGGGAGATCCCAAAGTGAAATTTCCCGACAGCTTCGAACAATACGACTCCAAGGCCGAGAGCAGCCTTCGTGTAAGTGTTTCGGGAGCCGATGGACAGCGTACGATCGAGTATTATGTGGTGCCTCGTCAGACGGGGAAGTTTACCATACCCGCCATCAGCATACCCTATTTCGATCCTGTATCCCGCTCATACAAAACAGCTTCCACGCAAGAATTCACCATTCAGGTAGCGAAAGGAAAAGGCGAGAGTGCTACCATGAGTGGCTCCGGGTCCGATGCGGTCAAGATGTTGGGGCAGGACATTCGTTACTTGAAGCCCTTTACAACTTCTTCCTCTCCCTCTTCCTTTGCTTTTTCGGTCGCTTATTGGGGCATCTATCTTCTCTTGTTTCTGCTCGCACTCCTGTTGCTTTTCCTCTATCGTCGAAGGATGAAGATGATAGCCGACGAAGCCGGTATGCGATGGCGCAAGGCTAACAAAGTTGCCGTCAAACGTCTGCGACGGGCAGCCGAATATAAACAGAGCGGACGGGGCGATCTCTTCTACGAAGAAATCCTTAGAGCCGTTTGGGGCTATTTGGGTGATAAACTGGGAATAACCGTGTCGGAATTGAATAAGAATAATATAGCCGAACGGCTTGCTCAGGCCGGTCATGTGCCGGAAACTCTTATCGGGGAGCTCATGCAGCTGATCGAGACTTGCGAATTTGCCCGATATGCTCCTGAGAGCAATGAGCATGCGGCTATGGACTCCGTGTACGAACGTGTTTGCAGTATAATCGAACAGATTGACAGCACTAAAACCTTGAAGAGATGAGAACGCCTGTACTACGCCATATTGCGGTTTTACCCTTGATCCTTTTTCTGTCGATCGGCTCCCTGCTGTCCTTGCAGGCACAAAATCCGGATACCTCCGTTCGCCGATCCGTATTCTTGCCCGTGGATTCTTCCTCAATCGCTGTGTCGGAAGTAGAGACTGAATCGGCTGCCGATTCTTCGACAGTGGAAAAGATTTTATCCGCCGAGGAGATCCACCGCTTGTTCGATGCCAAGCAATATGGCCGGGCTGCTGCTGCATACGAACGAATCCTGCGCGAGACAGACCGGCCCGATGCTTCGTTGCTTTACAACCTCGGTTGCTGCTATTACAAGAGTGGCGAGGTGGCTCTTTCCATCCTCATGTTCGAGCGCGCTTACCGACTGGCTCCGAATGACAAGGATATACGCGTCAATCTGGAAATGGCCAGACTCAAAGCCTTTGATAAGATACCGGATAGCGAGAGTATTGCTGCCAAGCTCTGGCGACGTCTTTGTTATTCGGTGTCGTCGGGTGTAATCGTAGTAGCGGGGATTATCTGCTTTATTATTTTTCTCGGTAGTATTTTGCTTTTTCTGTTAGGGGGAAGCCGGAAGTTGCGGCGAGGGGGATTCTATGCTGCTTGGGTCAGTTTGTTCTTTTGTATCCTGCTCAATTTGGCCGCTTTCCGCCGCAAGGCTGATTTCCATGACGATAGCTATTGCATCATGATGGCATCCGTAGCCAACGTCAAGAGCTCTCCGGACGAAGATGGCACCACCCTTTTTGAACTTCATGAGGGTGTGCGTGTTAGAATTACAGGGGAACCTATTGACGGCTGGTACCCAATAGAACTGGCTGACGGCAAGGAAGGGTGGCTTCCTCAGACCGTCCTGACTCGTATTCATGTCTCTCCCGTGGACTGATACTTACTTCTCTTACATATATGTTTTTGGAATACATTCTCGAAGTAGAACGAAACCTCTTTTTGGCTCTGAACGGAGTACAGCATCCTTTGTTGGACGGCTTCTTCTATTTGATCTCGGCCAAATGGACTTGGGTGGTAATGTCCATTGTGTTTCTGTTCTTCCTTTTTTATAAGAAACCGACGAAGGAAGCCCTCTTCATCGTAGGAGCAGTCTTGTTGAGCGTACTCATCTGCGACCAACTCTCCTCTTCTTTTTTCAAGCCTTTCTTTGCAAGATTCCGCCCTTCGCACCACCCTGATTTTATCGACTATGTGAAGACGGTCTACGGCTATCGGGGAGGGAAATTCGGATTTATCTCAGGGCATACGACGAACTATATATCGCTGGCAGTGCTGACGAGCCGCATTTTTCGGAATAAATTCTACACGTGGACGATTTGGGGCGTCGTCGCACTCGTCATCTATAGCCGTATTTATATCGGAGTACACTTCATTACCGATATTATCCCGGGTATCGCTGTCGGACTTATCGTCGGGCACTTCGTCTATAGAGTCTATCTCTATGCCCGTTCCCGTCGGTTGGGAGCCTCATGCCCTGCCCACCCCTCGGCAGTCTATGCCGGCGATTCCATTCGGCTTTGGACCCTTAGCCTTATCGGCTTTGTCTTTGCCATGCTGTGTATGTCTCGCCAGCTGATGGAGATACTGCAGTACTACGTCTTCCTGCACTTCTGAGGGGATTCCTCGGTATCAATCTTCGAGCAGGAGCTGTAGTTCGTCCGTGGTGATGTCCTGATGAATCTCTCCGCGGTAGGCAAACGAAATCCGCCCTCTCTCTTCGCTGATAATGATGATCTTGGCATCCGTCTCCTGCGAGAGGCCGAGAGCCGATCGGTGCCGCAATCCCAAATCCTTGTTCAGATCCGTATTGTATGCAACCGGCAAGATACAGCCGGCTGCAATGATGCTATTGTCCGCAATGACCATGGCACCGTCGTGCAGCGGACTGTTCTTGAAGAAAATATTTTCGATCAGTCGGGCATTTACTTCTGCCCGGAACACCTCGCCCGTATGGGCAAACGGAGTGAGGTCTATTCCCTGCTGGATGGCGATGAGAGCACCGGTCTTCTTGCGAGCCATGTTCATACAGGCAAGCATCAGGGGGGCTATGATGCGGCGTTCGTCCTGCAAGTCCTGCTCGCGCCTTTCCTTATTGAGAAGGCGCCTGAGCGAACGCCATCGGCGTGTGGAGCCTATCGCCGTGAGCATTTTGCGCAGCTCTCCCTGAAAAAGAATGACCAGCACGAAGAACCCCAAGCTGACGAACTGATTGAGGATGGCTCCCATCAGACGCAGCTGGAATATCTGCGATACGATGATCCAGATGACGAAGAAGGTGAGAATCCCCGAGAAAAGGGCCTTGCTGCCCGAGTGCTTGAAAGTGGTATAGATGGCATAGATGAATAAAGCCACGAGCAGAATGTCTATTATATCCTTGATGGTAAACTGGAGAAACATGAGATTGAGATGTTTTTTTGTGAGTGGTAAGAATTTCTGTTTCCGAGAAAGGGAGTGCTCCTATTTGACAATGCCGAGTTTGTCCGCTATGCGGCATACTTCCACCGCTTCTCGTACGTCGTGCACCCGAAGGATGTCCGCCCCATGCATGACGCTGTACATATTGAGCGCCGTGGTACCGTTGAGCGCCTCCTCCGGAGTGGTGCCGAATAGCTTGTAGATCATACTCTTGCGCGAAATCCCGACCAGAATGGGAAGCTCCAGCTCGCTGAAAGCCTCCTCCTGCCGCGACAGCAATTCGTAATTCTGCTCCAGCGTCTTGCTGAAGCCATAACCCGGATCGAGGATGATGTCGTGCAAACCCAATTCGCGCAGCTCCCCGACACGCTCCACGAAGTAATCCAGTATATCCACCGCAATGTCCTCGTAGTCGGTGAGGCTCTGCATCGTAGCCGGTGTACCCCGCATATGCATCAGTATATAGGGCACTTGCAAAGCCGCCACCGTGCGGAACATGTCGCCGTCGAGCTGTCCGCCGGAAATGTCGTTCACGATAGCCACCCCGTACTCTTGTACGCACATCTTGGCCACATCGGCACGGAACGTATCCACCGATACCGGCACGTCCGAAAACTCATCCCGCAAAATTTTCAGTGCCGGGCGCAGCCGCTCCATTTCCTCCTGAGTCGATATGTGATCGGCATTAGGGCGCGAGGAATAGGCGCCGACGTCGATCAGGGCCCCTCCTTCTTCCACGATTTCGCGAGCCCGACTCCGTACGCTGTCCACGCCTGAGAGGCGGCTGCCGGAGTAAAAAGAATCGGGGGTGATATTCATGATGCCCATTACGACGGGTTTTTCCAGGCTGAAAAGCCGGCCGCCAAGGTTGAGAGTCTTCCGTTTCATCTGCTCAATGCTCTTTTTTGTCACCCCCAAAAGTAGCCAATTCGCTCCATACCGAGGTCGTACAATGTTCATACCCAAAGGCTGTGGCTTCCGGTCTCAAAAGCAATGGGCAGACGATTATCCCCTCCCCGCAGTGCGGATGAGGGAGGCTATCGATTCGTTCAACTCGCGATAGTCTTCGGAAAGGCTTTCGATCGGAATGGGCATCCGATAACGCCAGTAGTGGTCGGAAATCTCCGGCTTGTTGATCTGCTCGGCCTCGGGTGTGACGGCTCCTTGCAAGTCTCCGGAGAGTGCCAGCCAGTCGGCCAGCGGAAGAATGGCCAGCATGGATGAGGAGCGGAGGTGCTGCCCAAGGATTCGGTGAGCCGTCTCCGGCGTACATGCCTCGGGCGCACTACCCTTTTCCCCGAGGATCATGGAATAGTAATGCCGACGAAGGGGTTCGTTCTCCTGCCACCAAAGGCGTAGGGGTGCCATGTCGTGCGTGGACGTGGTACATACCGAGCAATAGGGCTGTCGGCTCATATCGGCAAAGTCCTGCCCCGGCTCCTTGGATATTCTTTCCAAAACGAGGGACAGCAGTTGCAACTGCTCCATTACGGCGGGCACCGCAGCAGGGATCATCCCCAGATCCTCCACACAGACGAGCATATCCGTCGAGGAAAGTAGCGGTATCAGCCGTGATAGTGCCTCTTGCTTCCACAGTTCATCGTTTCGCTTATAGAAATAGTCGTCCGACAGACGCTGCCAGGCTTTCTTTTCTTCCAAGCTCAGATGGGCATAGCGAAGGGATCTTTCGAAATGGATGCGTGGGTGAAAGGCTGCCGGCTTATCGGAGTCGATAACGAAGCATACTTCCGTGGCTACACGCATCAAACCCCTGATCGTGTCCTCTCCTCCGACAACGGCTGCAGGGTCTAACGCCGCTATATCGGTCTGATAGAAATTCTTCGTCGTCAGCGTATAATAATCCGAATCGAACGGACGAAGGTATCGACAGCATACTTCGCTTGCATAGCGTCCGAAAATCGGCTTGAGGTCATCCGTATGAATGAGCGGAAGGGAGCAGAATCGGGCATCGAACGGGAAGCCGTACTCCTTTATCTCCTTTTCGGTCATGGCTATAGCCGGATTAAAATGTCCCAGCAAGCCCGAAATATGCTTGACAGGGATTTCCCATATTCGGAAAAAGCCCAATATATGGTCTATGCGAAAAGCCTTGAAGTAGTCGGACATGCTCTCGAAACGCTTGCGCCACCAGGCAAAGCCGTTTTGGCTCATTACGTCCCATCGGTAGATGGGGAAACCCCAGTTTTGTCCATTCTCGGAGAACTGATCCGGAGGAGATCCGGCTGCATGTTCCGTATCGAACAGGGACGGCTCCATCCACACCTCCACACTGTTGGGGCTGACTCCGATCGGTATGTCACCTTTGAGCAGGATCCCTTTCTCTTCGGCATAGGCCGATACGGCATGCAGCTGCTCGTGGAGTAAAAACTGTACGAAGCGGTAGTAATTAGTCTCCGTTTTCAGTTCGGGAGATACCGCCATTCGTTCGATTCGGTTTTTTCCCCACGTATATTCAGGCCACAGGTGGAGCGGCAGTCCCTCGTACTTATCACGCAGATGGCAGAAAGCTGCATATGGATCCAACCAATCGGCCGCTGCTGAGACGAATTGGCGGAAAGCTTTCTTGCGCATCACATTCGCCCCCTCCTGTCGATACAAGGCATGCAGAAATTCCTCCTTCAGAGCCAACACGGCCGGATAATCCGTTTGCTCGAGCACCCTCAGTGCTTCGGCCTGCTTCTCCATTTTTGCCATCAGAGCACTATCCTTCAGTCGTGGTAGCGCATCCAAATCGGCATAGATAGGATGGATGGCAATGACGGATACTATATTATACGGATAGGAGTCGCGATAAGAGCGTGTGTAAGTGGTGTCGTTGATGGGCAGGAGCTGTATGATGCGTTGGCCGGTCATTGCCGCCCAATCCACCATACGGCGGAGTGCGCCGAAGTCTCCTATGCCCCAATCCTTGCGGCTACGCAGTCCGAACAGTGGGATGACGGTGCCGGCATAGCGTGGCATATAGTCACCCTCGCGGAAACAGAGACCGGCCAAATAGACGGCACCGTAGGCATCCGTTTCTTCGAATCGGTAAGATCTGTTTTCGCCCTCTTCCCAACGGATGTCGGAGCAGTCGTCTTGTCCGGCGATGAAAAACTTATATTCCAAAAGTGGGGGCAATTCGTCCTTCTCCAGCGTGATAGACCATTCGCCCTTTCCCAAATGGTGCATGGCACGGGCTTGCTGCACAGACCAGTTGCCAAGAGCAGGGCTATTGCCCGTCATATAAATCTTTTGGTCAGGGTGAACGCATGGAGCATATAGCTGCATGACGACTTTGACGCCCTCTTTCGTTGGTTTCGGGGCGCGTTCCAGCTTCTCCTCGTGGCGGAAGAAAACATCGTAAAAAGCAGAACTGAAAAAAGGTGCATTTTTCGGTCGATCGATCCAGTAATCGTCCATCAACACCCGTTTATAACCATGATCCAACACCAGATGGTGCATGCGTTTCCATTCCTTGCGAACGGAGTGTCCGTCAGCATCCCGTACCAGATAGTAGTACTGTATATCCTTGCGGCGGCCGTCTATGATCACACGTCCCACCCATCTGTCCTCGCCCGTGGCTGTCAGCTCCAAGGCAAGTGCTTCGTCCCAATTTCCCAATTCAGCCGAAGAACCCGATATACAGAGGCGTTGCCCCCAATCGGCTCGATACTTGATCGAAAAAACTATCTCCATCGTTCTTACGAATATCTCATTCCGTTATGGCCGATCGGTCAGCCACTTTATCTCCTCATAGGCGTAGGTGGCAAAGCTACCCAGCCAATGATCGCCACCGTAATTGCTGTTGAATATCTGCTTCATGCCCTCTTCGTAATGCAGCTTGGCTGCTTGTCGCAGCCGTTTGCCCATGCTGTCGTTCGTCGGCAGAGTCCTCGCTATGGCTCCCATACACCATGCCCGAGAGAAAGAAAGTCCCACCAAGTGGACTATGTGATAATCGTTCAGATCCGATACGATGGGAGGCGTACACAGACGTTCCAATCCCTCGGCCGTAAAAAAATGCTTGAGCCATTGCCGATAAGTATCGGCAGGCATGACTCGTCTCATCAGATCCGCTTCCTGCAAGGAGGGAGAGAAGAAGTCCGTGGCATTAGGTTCCCATTCGGCCGGTATGGCTCGGTCATTAGCAAAGACGTCCAACGCTTTTTGGCGTAGTGCTTCCTGAAACCTACTGTCACCTACAGCTACAGCCCAGTCGTAGGCAAAGGCCATACCGAAAGCCGAGTTGGAGTGCGTGCCGATTCGATCGGCGTAGGTCATCTTGGGAAGATAAGCTTTCCATCGGGCTACGATGGTTTGTGAGAGGGGAGCCATATGCCGATGCCATTCGGCTGCGCGGCTTGCCAAGTGCTCAGGCATGGCTGGATCCTGAGACATCCGAAGCAACTCCTCGTCCAGCTTCAAAAGCCAAGCCCAACCGTAAGTGCGCTCGAAGGTCGCCCCTCCGGGTCTGTCGAAATAGGCGGCCTCCGCTGCAAGCTTCTCAGCCGTAAATGAATGGTCCAGAGCTGCAACGATGCTATCCCGAAGGGCTATATCGGGTACAATTCGCAGCGTATGTACCAGCATCCAATGGCTGTGTACGCTGCTGTGCCAGTCGAACGATCCGTAGAACACTGGATGCAACTGAGAGGGCGTCAGTCGGGCATCGGCTTCGTCATTGATCACCTGCCCCGTCTTATTGGGGTATTCCGTGGTAATACTCTTGAGTGGCATACGTACGAGCCGCACCAGCGTGCTCGCATCTTGTGCCGATAGCAGATAAGCAGAAAACAAAAGGAAGGTAATGGCAGCAATTCTTCTCATAATTTTAGAGGGATAAGCGTACAAATTTAAGATTTTGACCTGATGAAAACCAGGAAACGGATTTATTTCGTCTGCTTAAAGTCTGCGTGGGGTCCACCGTTTTTCCGATGTGGGCATCGGCGCCAAGAAATGATATTGAATGTACCCATAGAAAAAAGGTGTGTCGAAGCCACTCGCATGCTCCGACACACCCTGTAAGTCCCCGCTGAGGGGGGATAAGCTGTTTTTTTAGTAAGACAACTTCACGGAGTGATTGCCCACCTTAACGACGAAAGTTCCGCCCTGGCCCAAATCCGCTACGATAGACTTGTTGCCGGAGTTGTTGCTATAAACCAAACGGCCGTTGAGGTCGTAGATGCTTACGGCTTCGCCATGAACATTGTCGATATGGATATTGTCCTCTACGACTTTCACCATAGCCTTAGCCATGCTCACGGAAGGAGTCAGGCTCGTGGGAGAAGGACTGATGCCGAAAGATTCGAGCTGACTGTAAGCAGATATTTTATAGCCTTGGTATTGTACACCTTGGCCTCCATGCTTCACGGCAGCCACCTGGTGGAACATTTCGTTATTGAATACCTGCTGGGGCACAATCACATCAACAGATTGGCCATCCACATATCTCTTGAAGAGGAACGGATCCATCAGACTCTCGCCGGCTTTATACTGCTGAGAGATCTTGAGGTCGTCTACGTAGAGGTTCTCCGGTGCATACACAGCGTATATACCGATTACCGAACGCGCCGTTCCCTTCGTCAGAGAAACGTTGAATACCTTCCACTGATCCACCAGTCCATCCGATTCTTTCAGATATACCAGCTCGGACTGAACATAGTCGCCGAGAGTCTCATCATATTGGAAGAGAGCGATCGCAGCACGCGTATAACCTTGTACCTCATTGCCCTGACCATCGTCACCGACGTATTTCGTAGCATAGAGCTTCACGCTCAGGTCTATCTTGCCACCATTTTTGGAAAGATCCAACTCCGGTGAAATCAGACCTGCATCTTTCTTATTGAAAATGTACTGCCATGCATCCAAGCAGATATAGTCCGTGTAAGGAGCATAGTTGGTTCCTTTCCAACCGGCCTGTACCAGATCGCCCAGGTAGACTTCATCGTACGTATAGGTAGAGGGATTTTCGATCGTCCAGCCGGTCAGTTCTCCGGTAGGAGTCTTGATGCCATCGAAGTTTTCGTTGGTAACAAAGAATACGCCATCAGCGGCAGCCGTGCGCTTGAAGCGAGCGAAATAATTGTAGCGTTCGGCCGAAGGTACGGCGTTCCATGAAGCAGTATAGGTTACCTCTTCTGCGGAAGCAGCGAGATTGTTCACCGGATTCATCTTAGGTGCTTCAAGGTCGAACACTTCCATGGGTTTGGATACGATGGAGGTATGAGTTCCCTTGCGAGAACGAACCTGATAGTAATAGGTTTTGCCTGATTCGGCGTTCGTTACGTTGAAGGTAGTATCATTCACAGCCTGTCCTTGCAACAAATATTCGGGATCCATCCCGTTGCCACCGGAGAAAACATCCAACAGATAGCCCTCGGCTCCTGCTACCTTGTTCCAGTTGGCATTGAAGCTGGTACCCTTGTATTTGCTGTGGGGCAATGCTTTGGGTGTGCCCACATGCTGGTCGATCTGGTAAACCTCCAAGTTGTCGATATAGACGGGATGATCGTTGACTACGATATTGAATATCGAATATGAACCCGCTCCGTAGAAGATCACCTCATAAGTCTGCCAGTCCGGAGTAACGGGAGGCAAGATATAAGCACCGAGGATGTCCCATGTAGGACTCATATTGAACGTTTCGGCCGCTTCTATCATGATCTGATTGGCGATATCATCTGCCGTACGGGCATCGAAGCGTACAAGAACGATGTTCTGATAGCCGGAAGCATTGAGCATGGGGGTATTCAAGTGGGAGAAATTCTCTCCATCTGCATTGAGGCAGACGGTGCCACCGGCCTGCCACACATTAGCAGCACCCCAACCCTCTTGGTGGGTGTAGCCGGGCTTGAAGTTGATCCAAGGATATTCACATTCGCCGGGGAAAGCATAGGTCAGTACCGTATTCAGATCCGGTGCACCTATAGAACCGGCGGTAAAGCCGGCAAAGTCTTCTTTCAAAATGCTAACCTCTGTGCCATAATCGTTCGCTTTTTTTTGCTTTCTCGGCATAACCGATACCTGTACTTTGCCTTGGCTGAAGCTCGGCTTCTGAGGAGTGGCCACCTTGACCTTTCCGGCAGTCTGCGATGCTGCCGAAATAGTTCTGCCCGTCAGCTGGGCCGATGTCTCTGTGGCAGCAAATAATGACAATGCCGCCATGAGCGCAAATGATGTAACTTTCTTAGACATAAGTTTTTTTCTATATCCGGATTTTCGTGACTACGATCCCGCTTCGGTGTGGCAAAACCCGTGAAAATCAACATTGAAGCGGTCTTAGGGCACCAAAAATAGCCAAAATCGTCAATATATAAGACGCCTGTTCGATGCTTATACTCAAAGTAAGAACCAAGAGGAACACCGTCTTATTGACACCTCCGGGATTTCTGCTCTGTCAGTGGTTGCAATCCGGCTTGGATAGATGGTTTTTCAATATCCGGTGTTCATTCCGCCGATATTATTTTAGGCTCGGGATTTTCTTTGTGTATGGCACCCAAAAACGTGGTTCGCGAAAATTTTTGTATTGGCGCGGGAAGTAAAAATTTTACGCGCCGGAACGAAAAAAATCTCGCGCGCTTTTTCTCGCTTTTACGGACGGCAATTTCATCATTTTCGGCTCCAAAAATCCGAGACCGATCCTGTCGAATCGCCTCAAAAAGTAGCATGAATTGCATGCAATGGAACTCGGAAATCCGATTCGGCAGCCGTAGCCGATGGATAATTGAGTAGAATTGGCAGGTAAGAGGCTTGCACAATTGAAAGATATGTGTACCTTTGCACCGCTGCTCGCAGGAGCATCCATTTATGATGGTGGGCGTAGTTCAGTGGTAGAGCAACGGATTGTGGTTCCGTCTGTCGTGGGTTCGAGTCCCATCGTCCACCCCAATCATTCCGAGAGACCGTTTCAATATCGCATTGGAGCGGTCTCGTTTTATTTACATGGCTCAGTCTCTCACATGGACTTACCCTTTTTGCTTTTATCTTTGTGGGACTGGCGGTAATCAAATTATAGTCTGTGAGCGAACGTGTTGCATGCCGGTAGCGTTCGTATCGCCCTACACCAAGAGCTATAATTTAACTTTCTCGCAATGAAGACGAAGATGAAAATTCAGTACAAATCGCTGATCTTCTTTTTCCTGACGGCAATGATGCTCACGCTTTTCGCCCCACAGGAACTGAAGTTCAAATACCAGTTCTATCGTGGCAAACCATGGCAATATGAACTGCTCACGGCTCCTTATGATTTCCTGATATACAAGCCTCAAGTGATACTCGATGCCGAGCGCGACAGTCTGCGCAATACCATCAAGCCGTATTTTACGATGGACGATACGATCGGGGCGAAGATGCAACTGGCTTGGCGCAGCGACTATGACAAAAATCACAAGGGCAGATTGTCGCCCATGTACGACCAGTACGTAGTGGGCTTCCTGCGCAATATATACAGACAGGGCCTCATCAGCAATGAAGATAGCAAAGCTCTCCATGACGATGACGTGATGGAGATCAATCTCTTACAAGCCAATCGAAACTCGAATCGCGAGCCCCTTACGCGTTTCTACACGCTCAAGGAGGCTTATGAGATGTTCGTGGAAGAGGCTCCGTCCGAGTTGGATCGGGAAGTTCTTCGCGGACTGAACCTGACCAACTACTTGCGAGTGAATCTCACCGAAAGCCCCGAAATGCACAGACAGGTGGTACAGGAAGAGCTACAGAATCTATCGGTATCGACCGGAATGATACAGGCCGGCGAACGTATAATCGGTACGGGCGAGATTGTAGACACCTATACTTATAATGTCCTTCAGTCGTTCAAGAAGACCTATGAAGAGCGTTCGGGAGGTACGACCCTCAGATTTACACGCAATCTCGGCATCTTTCTGATTATCTTCTTCCTGCTGCTGGCTCTTTGGACTTATATGCTCTCGTTCCGCCCTGCCTTTTTCGATCGGCTGCACAATTCCTTCTTTGTGCTCTCACTGATTCTGGTGATCAATCTGATTACAGAGTTGGCTATCAGCTTCGGATGGTTCAATATCTATATCATTCCTTTTATCATTCTGCCCATTCTGGTGCGTACGTTTCATGATTCGCGCACGGCATTTTTTGCCCATGTGATCAATGTCCTGATCGTTGCCATGTTCGTACCGGACATTTACGAGTTTATCCTCTTGCAAGTACTGGCCGGTATCGTATCGGTGACCAGTATGCGCCGTCTGACATCACGCCTGCAGTTGGTTCGGACGACCTTTTTGGTTTTCCTCACTTATTCCATCGTACAGCTTTCGTTCTCACTGATGCAGGACGGTCGGGTGGAGATGGAAGACGGGCTGAACATTCTCTATTTCGGTGTGAATCTGATCTTCCTCATGTTCAGCTACCTGCTCGTCTATCTGATGGAGCGTGCTTTCGGCTACGTTTCCAATATCAGTTTGGTAGAGCTGAGCGACGTCAATACGCCACTGCTCAGTCAGCTCTCGGAGGTGGCACCGGGCACCTTTCAGCATTCGATCCAAGTGTCCATCCTCGCTACGGAGGCAGCCACCAAGATCGGAGCAGACGTGCAGCTTGTACGCACCGGTGCTCTCTATCATGATATAGGAAAAATGAAGAACCCATCCTATTTCACAGAGAATCAGGGGGCAGAGAATCCGCACTCCAAATTGCCTTTCGATGAGAGTGCTCGCATTATCATTCGTCATGTGACCGACGGTATTGCCTTGGCGCAGAAACACCGCCTGCCGGACTCCGTTATCGACTTTATCCGGACGCATCACGGACGGGGCAAGACCAAATACTTCTATAATTCCTACTGCAATCAGTACCCCGACAAAGAGGTGGATCCGGAGTCGTTTACTTATCCCGGGCCGAATCCATTCAGCAAGGAGACCGGTATACTGATGATGGCAGATGCCATCGAAGCATCGAGCCGAAGCCTCAGCCGCCATACCGAAGAAGGTATCAAGCAGCTTATCGACAAGATAGTCGATGGCATCTTACAGGACGGTTTACTCGTGGATACACCTCTTACATTCAAGGATATTCGTATCTGCAAGGAAGTTTTCTTCGAGAAGATCAAGATCATGTACCATTCACGCATCACCTATCCGGAGCTGAAGAAGAAAGCTCCGGAAAGTGAGAGCACCACCGAAGAGACACAAGGGGCAGTCTGATCGTTTCAGGTGCTTTGCTATCGGTGGCAATAAGAAGATGAAGTAAGATGCACGCTCCGATTTTTATCGTTGGCTATATGGGTTCCGGCAAGAGTACGGTAGGGCGCAAGGTGGCCGATCTGCTCGGCTGGCGTTTTATCGATACGGATTTCTTCATCGAGAACCGATTTCGCAAGCGCGTGGCGGATATATTCCGTGACGAGGGCGAGGCGGTTTTTCGCAGGCGCGAGCGTGTCGTCATCGAGGAACTATCCGGGATGGAGGATACCATTATCGCCACAGGGGGCGGATTGCCCTGTCATTCGGACAATATGGAGCTGATGAACGAAGCCGGCCTGACGCTGTATTTGGAAGTTTCGGACGAGGTTCTTGCCGTTCGTTTGGAGCTATGCAAGCGAACAAGGCCGAAGGTGAAAGACAAGACCGGCGAAGAACTGCTCTCCCACATCCGTGAAGAAATGGCTTTCCGAGGCGATATATATCGCCGTGCAAAGGTGATTGTAAATGCAGATAAGCTGGTGGACGAAGAGGATGAGAGGCGACTTGTCACTCGTATTGTCGCCGATTTGCGCGCCAAAGGATACCTGCCGCAAGCAATACAGCCATAATACATAGTGCGACCGGCAAGGAAGGCTGCCAGGCGTATTCCACGTTCGGCGACACAGCAGCTGCCGCAGTGACCAATCTCTCCGCCCCATCGGCACAAATACCGACTACTCGAGACAGCAACACCAAAGGGAATCCGACAGCTGCCAATGCCATATAGATAAGGCTAAGGGGAATCAGAAAAACAACCAGCAGGGTAAGCGGAAGATTGGCCCAAAGGAAAATAATGCCGATATGTCCGAAATAATGAGCCGCCAACGGCAGGGTGAAAGCCTGTGCTGCGAGGCATAGTGCCATGGTATCACGACACAGACGGAGAAGAGGCTGCCGCACATCGGGGAGCAAGGAAGCCAGCGGTCTGAAGAAGATCAGGATAGAAGCTACCGCAGCATAGCTGAGCACAAATCCTACATCATAGAAAGAGAGTGGATCGACCACGAGTGTGATACAAGCTGCCGCAGCCCAGATATTCAATCCATCCGTCGGTCTGCCCAAGCATTTGCCGACTATATATAAGGTAGCCATCAGCATGGCTCGGACTACGGGAGCACCCAGCCCGCAAACGAATGCGTATATCCATCCCCCTGCAAGCGGAAGCAACCACTCTGCCCGACGCCATCGCTGCGGTATCGGCAGAATGCGCATAAGAAAACCGAGGGCAGCCAATACGATACCCACGTGAAAACCACTCACCGCAAGGATATGTGCCACGCCTGCCGCGACGAACTTACGGCGAACGTCGGGAGCTTCGCCCTCACGCCCCAGACACATGGTCTCGAGCATCGCACGCTGCGATTCGGACAGTAGCCAAGGGGAAGGTTCGTACAACGTAGCCGCCAAGCGATCCGACAAATCCAAAGCCTTTTGTCTGAGAGAGAACGGCCGTTCGGCTGCCGGCAAGATTTCTACATCTCCGGTCTTGGCATGCAGACTGCCGGACAGCCCTTTGCCGGCCATATACCGCCCCATCGCTGGAGCTTGCTGCTCCCATTCTTCGGCCGATCGGGCATAGAATTTCCTGAGCTTGAGCATATCGCCACGAACGATCGGCTCGTATTCTCCTTCGTGTCGGATGTACAAGATATAAGATGGGGAGGAGGCTTCGGACAGTTGCACTTGCATCCGCAGCTTGCCTTCGCGTGGCTCCGGATTCCCGATGACCCGAAAGGTGTCGGACGAATACAGCTTGTAGCATGAAGAAGCTGTCAGCCGCTCTCGTGTCAGCTGTGTAGAGAAAGCTCCCGCAGCAACGAGAAGCAAGCCGATCGGGGCGAAACGAAGAGCTGCAATAGTCCTTTTTCCAACAGCCGGACGGAAAAAGAAACTGAGGATATAAAGAAAAAATCCTGTCGTCAGCGCACCAAGCGCAACGACAGGAGAGCGAAAGTATTCCGTCAGGCCTATGCCTATCGACAGGAAAAGCAATACCCACAGAAACGGTCCGGGGCGAAAGTACGGCTTCGGGCAGACCGGCATACCAACTGCCTAACGGCTATAACTCTTCAGCAGACTGATGGCCTCTTCCGGCTTCTCTGCTCCGAACACATAGCTGCCGGCCACGAGCGAATCGGCTCCTGCTTCGATCAGGCGTTTTCCCGTGGTGGCATTGACACCGCCGTCGATCTGAATAATCGTATCCAGACCTTGGCTATCGATCATTCGGCGCAGGCGTTGCGTCTTGTCTATCGTCCTTTCGATGAATTTCTGTCCTCCGAATCCGGGGTTTACGCTCATCAGAAGCACCATATCGGCCTCTTCCAGCACGTCGGTCAGCACCTCCACGGGAGTATGCGGATTGAGCGTGACGCCCGATTTCATGCCGGCCTTGCGAATCGCCGCCAGTGAGCGATGCAGGTGCGGACTGGCTTCATAGTGGACGTTCATCATATAAACGCCCAGTTCGGCGAGCCTGTCCACGAACTTCATCGGCTCCACGATCATCAGGTGAACATCGAGCGGCTTCTTACAAATCGGTCGGATAGCCTCGAGAATGGGAAAACCGAACGAAAGATTGGGGACGAATACGCCATCCATGACGTCGATATGCAGCCAGTCGGCCTCGCTACGATTGATCATTTCGACATCGTCGGCCAGATGCAGGAAGTCGGCCGACAGCAAAGATGGAGATACGATAGGTTGCATAAGATAGTATCGGGTTTATTTTTTGTTGATTCGATACTCACAAAGTTATGCCTTTCTTTGCGATCACGTACAGATTCAAATGGGCTTCCTGTAATTTCTGTAATTCCCAAGCCCTGGGTTTTATCTGCGAAATCATTGTGGATTGAATTATTTTTCTACCTTTGCGCCGTATTCGAAAAGACAATTGCCCGGATGGCGGAATTGGTAGACGCGTTGGTCTCAAACACCAATGAATGCAAATTCGTGCCGGTTCGATCCCGGCTCCGGGCACTTCCCGTCTAAATCTCTTTCCCTAAATGATGAATCCGATCAGTATCATCAATAAGTACTACACAGAGGGAACCAACCAATATCATATCTTAGTAGAGCATAGTCGCGATGTGGCGGTCATGGCTCTTCGTGTCGTCGATAGCCATCCCGAACTTCAGGCGGATCGTCTCTTCGTCGAAGAGGCTGCCATGCTGCATGATATCGGTATATTCTTGACCGATGCCGAGAGCATTGCCTGTTTTGGGAAAGAACCTTATATCCTGCATGGATATCTGGGTGCCAATATTCTGCGCAAAGAGGGCTATCCGCGCCATGCACTGGTTTGCGAACGCCATACGGGGTCCGGATTGACTCCGGAGGATATTGCAGCCAGACAGATTGCACTCCCAGAGGGTATTTACACCCCCATGAGTATTGAGGAGAAGATCGTTTGCTATGCCGATAAGTTTTTTTCCAAAACGAAACTCCACCGTGTGAAGAAACTTGAAGCAGTCAGACGCAGTATGCTCTCCTACGGGGCTGACAGTCTGCGCCGTTTCGATGAGATGCACGCCATATTCAAGATTCTGGTAGAATAATAGTCCGGAGTAAACCGTGGAGCCGCTCGATATAATCGGACGATGTATTCCCCTTCTGTATACAAACGGTATTGTTAGATAGTATAACAGCTTCATAATCAATCGATCGATGACAGACAAATTGCCTTTCGCTCTTTATTCGCGCTGCGTCAAAGCCGGCAAACGCTTCTACTACATTGATGCCAAACGCGATTCCAAAGGAAATGACTATCTGGTGATAACCGAAAGCAACAGTGCCGAAGAAGGTGCTGCAATGACGCGGCATAAGGTTTTTCTGTATCGTGAAGATTTTGCCAAATTCACAGAAGCCTTTTTGGACGTGCTAAAGTCTTTCGAAGAGAAGAGTGAGGTGCCCGGATGCGAACAAGCCATTGGCTTGCCCGATATGGAGCAGAGACTTTCCGATATGGCTACAGAGGTGGAGGGCTTGGCGGAGTCCTCCGATTCTATTTTGGGAGGAGATGAGCCGCTGAAAATAGATTTCGATTTTTGACCTTTTCCTATTCTCACCTCTCTCTCTGTGCGGATATAAAACAAAAAAGCACCTCTCCTCCCGGAGAAGTGCTCTTTTTCGGTATTTCTATGAAGTCCTACCGACTGCGATCGATTTATCACTTTTATAATGGTTACATCATTAAGACCAAATGGCTTTGGTTAAACAAATGTGTTACTATTACATTGGCAAAGGTATAGTCAGCCATGCATCTCCGCAATACCGATTAATAAGTAAAATTATTCTATACGCTACCTAACCATATGGCTAAATGGATATAAGCTCCAAGATCTTGCCAATGTGTACTAAAAAGAGTTGAGACTCGCAGCCGTTAATCCGGCTTTGGATTCCTACTTACATACATCACTTAGGCCATACTGCTTTGGGCGAATACAAGAAGTCTGAGTATATCCATCGCAAGAGGTAGAAATGGCTATGCCTTATAAAAGCAAATCCATCAGCAAAGCGGGATGCCTCGCTGATGGATAAGAAAGTATTACTGTCCTAAGGACTATAAGCCCTTTTCCTGATGGGGCGTATTACGCTGCGGAAGCAGTGGCTTGTCTCACTTGATGCGTTTTAGCCGCGGGGCTCGCGATGTTCACGATCGCCTCCACGACGCTCGAAATTGCGACCTCCCTCGCGTCCGCCTTCGCGACGCTCACGTCGCTCTCTCGGCTGAGGCTCCACGTAGCCTTCCGGTTTTTCCAATAGTACCTTGCGGCTGAGTTTGAATTTGCCGGTCTTCGGATCTATGTCGAGCAGCTTCACGTCGATGGATTCGCCTTCCTTCAGGTTGGTGTCCTCGATGGTCTCGAATCGTTTCCAATCCACTTCCGAGATGTGCAGGAGTCCTTCTTTGCCGGGGAGGAATTCAACGAAGCAACCATAGGGCATCACGCTTGTGATCTTGCCGGGATAGGTTTCTCCAACTTCCGGCATAGCCACGATACCTTTGATCATGCCGATCGCGGCATCGATGCAGGACTTGTTCGTACCACTGATCTCGATAACGCCCATGCCGTCCACTTCTTCGATATTCACGGTGGCGCCACTTTTTTCCTGAATACCCTGAATGATCTTTCCGCCCGGGCCTATAACAGCTCCGATAAACTCCTTGCCGATACGCATCTTCTCGATACGTGGTGCGTGGGGCTTGAGGTCATCCCTTGTTTCGGGCTGAGCTTCCATGATCTTGCCGAGGATGTGTAGGCGTCCTTGCTTCGCTTGCTCCAGAGCATTCTCCAAAATCTCGTAGCTGAGACCGTCTACCTTGATGTCCATTTGCGTGGCCGTGATACCGTCTTTCGTACCCGTTACCTTGAAGTCCATATCGCCGAGGTGGTCTTCGTCGCCGAGTATATCCGAGAGGATGGCGTAGTTCTTACCCTGATTTTCGGAGATCAAGCCCATGGCAATACCGGATACGGGTTTACGGATCTGTACGCCGGCATCGCGCAGAGCCAAAGTTCCCGCGCAGACAGTAGCCATCGAGGACGAACCATTGGATTCTAATATATCGCTGATCACGCGTACCACGTAAGGGTAATCTGTGGGTATCATACGCTTGAGTGCGCGGTGAGCCAAATTGCCATGACCGATCTCGCGGCGGCCTACACCGCGCTGGGGGCGAGCTTCACCGGTGGAGAAAGGAGGGAAGTTGTAGTGCAGCAGGAAGCGTTCCTTCGTATAGTTGAGCACGTCGTCCACGAGCTTTTCGTCGCTCTTTGTTCCGAGAGTAACGGTCGTGAGGGACTGCGTCTCACCACGAGTGAAAATAGCTGAACCATGCGGGCCGGGCAGGCAGTCTGTTTCGATCCATATGGGACGGATCTCTGTGGTCTTGCGTCCGTCCAGACGTTTGCCTTCGTCAAGGATGGCACGACGCATTGCTTCCTTTTCTACATCGTGGTAGTAGCGAGCTATCATTTCGCCCTTCTCGGTGAGCTCTTCTTCTGTATACTGAGCTTTGAATTCTTCTACGATCTTTTCAAAAGCTTCGCCACGTTCGTGTTTGCCGGTGCCACTGGTCGCCACCTCATAGGCGCGAGCGTAGCATTCGTCGTGTACCTTTTTGCGCAGGTCTTCATCGTTTACTTCGTGGCAGTACTCGCGCTTTTGGAGCTTTCCTACTGCTTCCGACAGTTCGAGCTGTGCTTTGCACTGTACCTTGATGGCTTCGTGTGCTACGCGAATGCCTTCGAGCATTTCGGATTCCTGTACTTCGTCCATTTCACCTTCGACCATCATGATGTTGTCCATCGTGGCTCCGACCATCAGGTCTATGTCGGCGCGCTCAAGCTGCTCGAAAGTGGGATTGACGATAAAACGGCCGTCCACACGCGCTACCCGTACTTCGCTGATAGGGCCGTTGAACGGTATATCGGAGACGGCGAGAGCTGCCGAAGCAGCCAAACCGGCCAAGGCATCGGGCATATCCTCGCCGTCGGCTGAAAAGAGGATCACATTGACGAATACCTCTGCATGATAGTTGTCCGGGAAAAGTGGACGAAGGGCGCGGTCCACAAGGCGGCAAGTCAGGATCTCATAATCCGAAGCCTTGCCTTCACGGCGAGTGAATCCTCCGGGGAAGCGTCCGATGGCGGAGTATTTCTCCTTGTATTCCACCTGAAGAGGCATGAAGTCGCAGCCGGGGTTAGCGTTTTTGGCTGCACAAACTGTAGCGAGCAATACCGTATTGCCCATGGTGACTGTCACGGCGCCATCGGCTTGCTTGGCCAATTTGCCGGTTTCGATCTTAATGGAACGGCCGTCCCCCAGATCGATAGTCTTACTTACAACGTTAAGCATAAGTCTTTTTTATTTCTGAATCTATAACTCTTTAGTATCGTGCGCAAAAGTACACAAAAGGGACGATAAAATGCAGAATAATAATAAAATAACTCGGCTTGCACATTCCATCTGCAATAGCGTTTCATATATACATAGAGAAAGACGCCGACGAAAGTGTTCTCATCGGCGTCAATAGGATTCAAATAATACGTTTTTTCGCGATGCCTCTTGATAGAATCCCCAAGGTCCGTTTCTCAGAGTTGACGATACCCGTCCTACAGGATGATGTTCTTAGATGTCTGTGTATTATCTGCAAACAAAACAGTGACGAGAACATGGCCCTTCGTCTTTAAGTCGATACAAAATTCTCGGCCCTGTGTTTGACTCGTGGCAAAAAGCATCCGTCCTGCCATATCATAAATATAGACTGCTTCGATCTGTTTTTCTGCCTTGATGCTGATGACCGTTCCTTTGGCGTAGACATTTATGTCATTCGACGAAGGTATAACGTTTTGGCTGTCTGTCGTGTGGCATGATTTGGCAACCGTGCTATAGAAGATAATGGGATACTTCAGCTGGTAATCCTGCACAATATCTCCCTCTATCCTGACGTGTGTTTGGAGGGGGTAGGAGTTGCCGGCTATCATTACTTCGCCATTTTCACTACTGATAAAGTTGCCTTCGTCATCTTTGATTGCGATCTCGAAGCCGCTGTCGTCTTTTACGCAAACAATGGTAGCTGTCACTTCCGGATACGTGAATTGCGGCATAGGAATCTCGGTAATCACTCCCTCGAATGTTCGATTGGGGAGAGTGATGCGTGTGCACATCAGTTCATAGTAGGCATCGAATTCATGGAAACGACCTTCTGCGATAAGCATATCGCCCAACTTGGCGTACGGACAGAACTTTTTTAACCCCTGCTCATAATAAATAGTAGCGAAATAATAACCTATCCCCAGATAACTGAATGGTGCTCTAAAGGCTACCGGCTTGTCAAAGGCATTCAGTTGAGCATCACAGACCATCCCCCAGACCGAGTGATTATCGACTGAGACAGTATCGGGCAATATGACAGGCTCCAAGATGCCGGTCGTTGCGTATCCTCTCGATTGCGATTGCCCCGATAATGCTACTGTACATCCTGCAATCATGAGAAATGAAAGCCAAATCCTTGTCCATTGCAGTAGCTGTATGCCGAGTATTGTTTGTTTCATCTTGTGTTCATTTTTGTTGTGATACTGTTTTGGCACAAATCTGCAGGAATCGAATTTCTCCTGCGCCCACGGCATACTTTTGGGATACGTCCCCCACAATCTTTACATTGGTATTGAGCAAGAAAGGTTTACCTCCTATCGTTACTTCGTTACCATCGTAAGACACAAAGGTGTCGTCTTCTTCGCAAAGGATAAATTCCCTCCCTGTTTCGGTTCGGATACAGGGTACCGATTCCGATACATGAGGCAGCGAGACTTTGGGTTTGGGTATCAAGACGATCGCTCCTTCTATTTCTTGATTCTCAAATGTGATCCGAGTGCAGACAGCATTGTAGGTTGGTATGTTGTAAGTCATTTTCATAAAACGACCTTCTATCGTCACGATGTCGCCCGGGTGTGCATAGTCGCACCATTCATTCAAAGTTGCCTCGCTATTCGCTATGTAATAGGTGGTAGCTATATCTCCCAGGCTGTTGAAACGACTGAAAGAGATAGGTATTTCGAAAGGGAGACCATTCGCATCATGGGTTATTCCCCAAATCTCCGTGCTTACGGGTGGGACCCCTAAGTTCAAACTCACCTTCTCGATTCGTCCTGTAAAATAACTCCGGCTGCCGTTCGTAGCTGTTTGGGCAAAACTGCTGAACGAAGAGAATAGGCAAACCAGTAGTACGAAAACAAATGCTTTTTTAATCATAAACTTTTAGTTAAGAGCCGGAATTATATAAAAATTTTTGACCACAGCGAGTGGTACGGAAGGAAGCATTACGGAGGTCACTTGAGGTAAGAGCATATCCCGTTCGAAGTCGGAGCGGATTAGCTCAAACATTTGTCGATAATAAGCATCTGATTCTTCATTCTGCGCTTGGGCATAAGGTGTCGCATAGAGACAAAGCGCGCTAAGCAATAAAATTATTCGCCTCATAGCTGTGTAACATTAAGTTTTTTATTGATAATCGAATTTTGTGTTTCGATCATGATAGTCATAAAGCCGAGCATAGGTGCCCTGAAGGATAGGGTATAAGCGTTTTCGGTCATTCTTTTGCGAAAAACACTTTTCCCCTCAAGATCGTATACGACCACTTGGACTATGGGGCTGTTGCTATCGATCTCTATTTGCCTGCCTTGTTGTTTGACAAAAACCTCATCGTCTCCTGCAACGGGTTTCATGCTGAGCGGGTAGCAATTGGTCGGATAAATATCCAAATAGCAGCGGCCTATGATGTCCCACCGCTGTGAGACATGACCATACACCCGAACAGAAGACCCAAAGGAAGCAGAGACTCCGGCAATAATCGGAGGTTCCATCCCGTCAGTGATGTTTACAACCCCTAATTGATTTGTCAGAAAGACTTTGCGGTTGTTTGAGATTTCTATGCAATCAGAAGCCCCGGGGAGTATCGGAATTGTAAAAGCAGGATTCCCCGTCATGCTCACAACGCCTTCAATGGAAGCATTATAGGAGGTAATTCTTGTCGGGAAAAAACGATAGTACAAAAGATTCCCCATGAATACAGAGCTTCCTTCTACTTCAATGTAATCACCTTCTTGAGCGAATTTGAAAAACTCAGTTATTCCTTGGTTTGACACAAAGCAGGGTTCGTTTGTAAGACGGTTATAGAAAAGCACGGGAGTGAGGTCATCCGTAACGGGAAGTATAAAAAAGAAATCCTCGCTCGCACGAGCCATACCCCATACCTCACGATCTCCATACATAAGCGGTGCTTTCACCTTTTCAAGGATGCCCCTAAAAATACTTGTTCCTGCGGAGAATACTTTTTCATCGACTCTTTCTTGTGCCCAAGAAAAGCTAAACAGGGCGAGCAGCAAGCAGAAAATTATTGTTTTTCTCATTTTCGTATTGTCTTCAAATGAATTTGATTGATTATTTCTCACGGAGGGTGTGGCATGACTTTAGTATTTACAAGTCTGCCGCCACTGTGCTTGGTGGATTATCGTCGTTTTTCATAAGTAAGTGTCTCTACAGTTGATTTTCGGCTACAATGTATAAAATGAAATTAAATTGTGCAAATATTTTCCTCAAAAATTGTGTCATGCAGATTATACCCTGAAGGGCAATAGCCGTTGGTGGGAAAAAAAGATTTGGCTAATTTTGTCTTGCCGAAAAGCATTGCTCCGAACTGTGGATTCCCCGTGTATTGGAAACGAGCAATAAATTGAAAAAGAGAATATTTATAGAAGAAAATGCCACACATCTGTGAATACCAGCTACGCCCCATCACCTGACATCAAGCCCGAATAAGCTCCTGTTCGGGCATTTCGCCTCAGCAACAAACCACGATCCGATCCGAGATTGCACAGAGGAAATTCGTACATCCACTTCAGATCACATGTAGAAGGATAGCATCTTGGCATAGGCCCCACCACATACATATCCGGGCTGCACCCGTCGGAGTTCTACGGAGAACTCGACGGGTGCTTCTTTTATATCAGCTGCTGAAAAGGCTTTTTTGATCCTGCGATTTATATATAAATCATTTACGATTTATATATTTATTGAAAACGATTTATATACAAAACGAAAACGATTTATATATAAATCAAAAATGTTTTATATACAGATCGTTGTCCGACTTGTTTTAATTCGTTTTTCAGTCTGTGAAAGTTCATCTCCTCGCTGCTTTTGCCTCGGTTTTATTGTCTCCGGAGATGCTTATTTGGAATCATTCCAAACTCGTCTTCGTTGTTGAAAACTTTTTTGGCGCATGATTTTTGAGCGGTTTATTGTTTTTGGGGTTATCCTTTTGTGCTCTCTTTGAATTCCCGAAAGTGTTTTCAAGATGTTTTTCGAGGAGAGATGGCCGATGGCTTCGCTGTGGATGCCTCCGGAGAAGGTGGCAACAGTGGTAAGCAGGGCAGGAGATTCTGATATATTCGTCTGGAAATGGAACGAGGGTGCTCCCTTGCGGGTGCACCCTCGTTCGCACAGGCCGGACTCATCCGGCTTAGAGTATTGTTTCCAGTTGTTCGGGATTCGGATCTACTGCCCGTATAATCCCTTGTGCGTCTACCAGATAGCTGTGGAAACGGATCTTCAAGCCATATACGTTGAGCATTTGATCGCGTTTACTATTTTCCACCAGTCGCTGGGCAGACAAGTCTATTTGGTCGAAAGCCAAGGTGTTCGTGAATACCGATAGGTTCTTATCCATCGAAACACCTACATACCGTACCCGACTATCGGGCCTTTTGGCAAAATAACGAGACCATCGGACATTACCGGCTCTGCTCTCTCCGTCGTATGCCGCCCAGAAGTGGACTAGCGTGTACGAAGCAGCCTCTGTGCCGCCATCCGACTGTACGACCAAAGACTTTACCTCCGGCACCACTGCCCCTACTGCCAAGCCATCTATGGCTTCGGACGGAGAGGAGGCCGAGCTGCCTGACAAAAGCAAGGCTGCCGCGACCAATGAGCCGGAAAGTATCCTCTTTAATTTCATACTATTCCGTTATAGTTAGACATCCCCAAGCAACCGCCCGTCAGATCGACGGATCCGGCAGGCTTGAGCCCCCGTGTTTCGGAGGGTTTCGAGGTGGCAGCCCACCCTTCGCTAAGGGCTTGTAGAAGCAACCACGGCGACAAAGATAAACGTTTAGGCCAATCTATCAAACACTTAGCTCTCAGGAGCCGCTCCAATACATTGCCAAACCTGCCGGATAAATGGATGGGAGTGACTACCTTTGGGCCGATGAAAAAGATCATAAAGACCATCATTCCTTCCATCGGAATAGCAGTCGTTTCAGGAGGTCTTGCCCCTCATCCGAAGCCTGTTTCCTTCCGTGTGATGACCTATAATGTCGAGAACCTTTTCGACTGTTATGACGATGTTGGCAAGGACGACAGAGAATTTCTCCCAGAAGGAGAGTTGAAGTGGACGCCGAACCGTTACAACCGCAAGCTCAAACAGGTGGCTTCGGTGATCAAAGCTGTGGGTGGTCCCGATTGGCCGGCACTGGTGGCTCTCGTAGAGGTGGAAAATGATACGGTCATGAACAATCTGCTGAGCCGTACCCCTCTCGGAGAACAGGGCTACCGCTATGTGATGACTAACAGCCCGGACAAGCGCGGAATAGACGTAGCTCTGCTCTATCGGCCGGAGCTGTTCAGTCTGGATCACAAAGAAGAGTATAGAGTACGCTTTCGAGGCGAGAGGGACAGACGAACGAGGAATATCCTACATGCTCAGGGACGGTTGGCCGGTGGAGACACGCTGGATGTATTCGTTTGTCATTTCCCTTCCCGTAGGGGAGGTGTGCGTAAGACGGATTCTTATCGGCACGATGCCGCCACGCTCCTAAGGGCAAAATGTGATGAAATAGTAAACCGTCGGGACAATCCTTTTATCCTGATCATGGGAGACCTCAACAGCAATCCGAACGAATCACCTCTGACTGAAACCCTGCGAGCGTATACCGTTCTACCCGATGCCGACAAAGTAGGAGCCGGAGAGTTGTACAACCTCTCAGGGCGTCCTCTCTCTCAAATTCCTCCCGGAACGACTCTGTATAAAGGTAAGTGGGAACAGTTGGATCACATCATCGTGTCCGGTAATTTGCTGAAGTCAGATTCACGGATCAGCTACCGAGCCGGATCGGTCAAGAACGTAGTCCTGCCTTATTTGGTACACTCCGCTCCGTACAATGTAGCGCGTATCGCGCCCAACCGTACTTATCAGGGGATGCATTATAAAGGAGGGTATAGCGACCACTTGCCCGTGATGGCCGAGTTTACAACAGAGCCTTGATACGCGATGCCACCTCTTCCATCTGCCATCGGGGCGTGGAGGTAGCTCCGCAGATGCCTATGCTGGTCGGCAGTGGCACGAGCATATCCGGCACGATAAGCTCCGGAGAGGAAATAAATATACTGCGGGGATTGGCTGCCAGACAATGTGCGAAGAGTACTTTTCCATTGGAGCTTTTCTCTCCGGCCACGAAGAACACCAATTCGTGTGCAGCTGCGAAAGCTCCGATATGCGGGATCCGATTGGCCACCTGACGGCAGATGGTATCGTGATGCTCGAATGTTACACCCGGCTGCATACGTGCGCTGATGCTGTCAATGATCTGTCCGAATCCCTCCAGACTCTTGGTCGTTTGTGAAAAGAGGATGACGGGACGTGTGTAGTCTATTTTGTCCAGCTCCTCTTCGCTCTCGATGACAATAGCCGTTCCTTCGGTCTGCCCGACCAGACCGTTTACTTCCGCATGCCCCCTTTTGCCGTAGATGACGACTTGTGCGCCGAGGCTGCGCGTAGCTTCGTATCGTGATTTGATTTTGTTTTGCAAGCGGAGTACCACGGGACAGGTGGCATCTATAATCGTTACCCCATTTTCTCCTGCCATCCGATAGATTTTGGGCGGTTCGCCGTGGGCTCGCAACAGCACTTTTGCCCCACGGAGCCGGGAAAAAGCATCGTAATCGATCGTCTCCAATCCTTTCTTCCCTAACCGTTCGACTTCCAGCGTATTGTGTACGATGTCGCCCAGGCAGTACAGCTTATCGGAGCTTTTCTCCAATTGATTCTCGGCATGACGAATAGCATTGACCACACCGAAGCAAAATCCCGATCCGCTGTCTATTTCTATCGGAATCATGAACCGGTCACTTCCTGAAAACGCTCCAGCAACCATGCCTTCTGCTGTGGGATGGTCATATGAGAATTGTCCAGCACTAAGGCATCCTCAGCCTGCCTCAAAGGTGAAACGGCACGCGTGGAGTCGATCCTGTCGCGCTCTTCTATGTTGGCCAGTACGTCATCGAAAGTAATGGCAACATCGCCCTTGGCACGCAATTCGTCCAAGCGGCGTTGTGCTCGCACATGCGGCAAAGCCGTCACGAATACCTTCATTTCCGCTTCGGGGAAGACCGTAGTGCCTATGTCACGGCCATCCATCACTATGCCTTTGCTCTTTCCCATTGCCTGCTGCTCACGCACCATTGCCTCGCGTACGAAATCAAGCGTGGCGATCGGGCTGACTTTGGCAGAGACTTCCATGCTGCGAATATCCTGCTCTACATTTTCTCCGTTCAAATAAGTCTCCGGCAATCCTGTCTCCGTATTTAACCGGAACGTAATCCGTACATCGGACATTTCGCTTCGCAGAGTCTCTGCATCGAGAACTCCGTCTTTCCACAGCCCCCTGCGGATAGAGTACAATGTTACGGCACGGTACATGGCACCGGTATCCACGTATATATAACCGATGGCACGAGCCAAATCCTTGGCCATGGTACTTTTCCCACATGAGCTATGCCCATCGATGGCAATAATGATCGGATTAGTCATAAGAAAGTAAGCTGATGGTTGATGGTGTATTAGAAGATGCTCTTATCGTCCAAACGGATACCTACCGAACACATGAACGAAAGAGCTGCAGGATGATAGGTGGCAGCAGATACGCCTACACGTACTGCACCGGAAGTGAAACCAACGCCGGCCGAAAGGCCTCCCCATTTGTTGCCGCCTTCCACTTCGAAGTCCTGTGCAATCTGCGGCGTATATCCCAGTCCGACCCAAAACTTCTCCGAGGGAGTGAATTCTGCTCCCAACGAGAAGTGTCGGAGGAACTTTTGCATCTTGGTCAAATCGCGCGGAACAAGGCGTTTGAAATAATGCGGATTCAGATTGAACAACGTGATGTGCAATCGAAAAGGAGCATTGATAAAACTGCGAGAAAAGCCAAGCTGGAAATCCCAATCGAGCGGTTCCCGTTCATCATTATAGCCTTTGAGTTGCGCCCCTATGTTCTTGAAGAGGGCGGAAGCTGAGTATCCTTTGTCATCATCGTAATAACTGATGCCGACATCCACACCCAGCCCCAACGAACTATAGGTCTCAATAGAAGAATACAGTGCTTTCAGGCTGACCCCACCGCGGAAGTGATTGCTTAGCTCATGACTGTAAAACCCCTGTACAGCTATATCCGAGGCACTAAAAGAGCCGGTGGCAATCGCATTCGGGTCGTATCCTTGCATAGATCCGTAGTTCAGGAAACGTGTGCCGACACCCCACATGCCGCGCTCTCCGACGGACGAGGCATAACAGGCATTGCCCATATGCGAACCACTCATATAATATAAATAGGAAAGAAAGGCTCGGCCCCCGGATTCATATCCGAGCAGAGCCGGATTCTCAAAAGCCAGTCCGGGATTGTCGTCTACGATGGTGATAGCTTTTCCTCCTGCTGCCAACGCCTGTGCAGTGGCCGGAAGGTTCAGAAAATGAAACACCTGCTTCTCTTGTTGGGCACCTGCCGAAAACACAAGAGAGAGAAATCCCAAAATGATACCGAAATGCTTGCGAATCATGAACACAAGGTTATGTAGATAGTGAGCAAAGATACATTTTTCCATCATTGGATATATAACGGATAAAGCAGAGGAAACCGTATGTACATCGCCTTTTGCCGGTCAAAGGAAAAGGCCGTCGGACGTTTATCATACGCTCCGACGGCCTTTTTGATAACTCTCGTTAGGAGATGGAACCGTTACTTACTTGATATTATGCAATTCGTGTCCCATGCGTTCTTTCTTCGTACGCAGGTAGAATTCGTTGTAGCGATTCGGAGCGGTTTCTAGCGGGACATTCTCCACGATCTCCAAGCCGAAAGCTTCCAGACCGATACGTTTTACCGGGTTGTTTGTCATCAAACGCATTTTCTTCACACCCAAGAGGCGGAGAATCTGAGCGCCTACACCGTAGTCTCGCTCGTCGGCTTTGTGTCCGAGACAGAGGTTAGCCTCTATCGTATCCATACCCTGTTCCTGCAGCTTGTATGCCTTCATCTTTTCCATCAGACCGATGCCACGGCCTTCCTGATTTAGATAGATAACGGCTCCCTTGCCTTCCTTTTCGATCTTCTCCATCGCTTGGAGCAATTGGCCGCCACAGTCACAGCGCATAGAGCCGAATATGTCGCCCGTGGCACAGGATGAGTGCATACGAACGAGTATCGGTTCATTTTCCTCCCATGTTCCCTTGAAGAGGGCTATGTGCTCTAATCCATTGGATTTTTGGCGGAAAGGTATGAGACGGAAGTGTCCGTATTCGGTAGGCATATCCACTTCTACACCCTTTTCTACGATGGACTCTTGTTTGAGACGGTAGGCTATCAGATCTTTGATGGCGATGATCTTCAGCCCAAAACGCTTGGAGACCTCCCATAGCTGTGGCAAACGTGCCATGGTACCGTCTTCATTGATAATCTCTATGAGGGCTGCAGCCGGTTGCATACCACAGAGACGTGCCAAATCCACTGCTGCTTCCGTGTGTCCTGCACGGCGCAGAACACCACGACTGCGTGCGCGTAGCGGGCAGATATGCCCTGGACGTCCCAGATCCGACGGACGTGTGTTGGGATCGGCCAGTGCCAGAATCGTCTGGGCACGGTCGTACATGGAAACACCCGTCGTACAGCCGTTGCCGAGACGGTCTACCGTAACGGTAAAGGGTGTCTCGTGTATCGAGGTATTGTCCGGCACCTGCATCTCCAGCTCCAGCTCGTGAGCACGCTCTTCGGATATGGGAGCGCAGAGGACACCGCGACCATGGTGCATCATGAAGTTTATCTTCTCCGGTGTCACCTTCTCTGCTGCGATGATAAAGTCGCCTTCATTTTCGCGATCTTCATCATCCACGACGATCAGGAACTTACCTTCCTTGAAGTCTTCCAGGGCTTCTTCAATAGTATTCAGCTTGATTTCTTCCATCATTACTTTATATGATTTGGTTTGTATTTTTCTTGTTGATTATTTCTTCCAATTCGTCACACTTCTTGATCAATGTATGCAGTTCTTCTTTCAATAGTTTGCGCCGACTTCCCAGATAGATCAACATCGGGAGGGAGATTGGCAAGAGCAGTCCCAAAGCGATGCCGTGCCGCTTGTCCTTGGGCAACCAGTGCGAAAGGGTAGTGGGCAGCGGAGGTACATCCATCAGCTTGGCAAAAATGAGATTGTCAGTAGTATTATGGAGGTATTCTACCATATCATCTACGCGAGCACTGAGTTCCTTTTGTAAGGATAGATCACTGCCAAACAGCCAGATGAGGGGGAGGGGACGGCTCATGATCCGAGAGGCGAGCAGCCGTTGTGCATCGGAGCGGACCTTGGCTATTTCGGTCAATGCGTATTCGTAGTTTGCCTCCTCCACTACAAGCTCTTTCCTCTCCAGCAGACGCAGACGTTGAGGCCTGAAAACACGTTTAATCCAGTTTACGTATGTGTCCACATTCAGCGTAGAGGAGTCCCGGGTAGCTTTATAAGTCAGGAAGAAACCGAATGGCACCAGTACAAAAGTGCTCAGCCACATCCCCAACCAGACAGGCCACTCTTCGGTCTTGGCCATCTTAACTCCAAAGGTATCCACCATATAATAGAGAACAAAGAAAAGCACCGATGCGACAATAGGTGTGCCGAGTCCTCCTTTCCGTATGATAGCACCCAGCGGTGCGCCGATAAAGAAAAAGATCAGGCAGGCCACCGGATAGGTAAACTTCGTATGCCACTCCCTCATATGAGAGATGCGTCTATCCCTTTCGAATGCGGTGGATTCTTTCATGATCATGCATTCGCCGATGTAGGTGTCGAATCGGTTGATCATTACGGATCGGGCTTCCAAACGCTGCGAAAGGGTCGATCTGCTCTCTATGCTGTCCAGCGTTGTCGGGATTGCTTTGGCTGCCTGCTCTATTTTAGTCCTGTAGGCAATCGAAGTTGCCGATGTATCGAGCGGAGAAAGTGGCGATGTCGCATAGCGGGCATTGTAGGTTTGGATGTATAGATTGTTCGCATTTCGGAACGAAGCACTATCGACACGGAGAGTAACGGTGTCTATGAATCGTTGCAACTGGATCAGGTTTTTGCCCACATATTCTCCACGCATAGCTCCTTCGTCCATCAGACTGAAGTTGGCATCGAAGGGGATGACGATCTCTTTTGTACGGAAGCGTTCGCGCATGTACGGCGTGGGGGCATTGCTTTCCGTCTGTTGCGAGCGGAGATTTTGGAACGTTTCGCCGGAGTGGAGCATGAGGGTAAGGAATGTTTTGCCCTCATCCATCTTCAGCTTGCCACTGTCAGCCACGATAATCCGGGCATCGGCAAACCCTTGAGAGTGGTCATAGATCATCATGTCATGGAGCATTCCCGTGCGACGATCTTTCTTGGCTACAAAGAGATTGTAACCACGAATACCATTGTAGAAAGAACCTTCGGGAATTTCCAGTTCCGGAGTCGCTCTTCTCGCAGAGAATAGGATCGTATAGAATTTCACTTGGGACTGGATCATCAGATCGTTCTGAAAGATGAAAAGCCCGCAAGCAATGGCTACCACAGAGAAGAAAAGAGGTTTCATGATGCGGTAGAGCGGTACTCCGGCCGACTTCATGGCGAGCAATTCCAAGCGTTCGCCCAAATTACCGAAGGTCATCAATGAGGCCAATAGGACACCCAGTGGGAGTGCCATGGGAACCAAGGTCATGGCTGCATAGAAAAGCATCTTGGACAAGATGATGGCACTCAGTCCTTTGCCGACCATGTCGTCCACATATTTCCACAGAAACTGCATCAAAACCACAAACCAACAGATGGCAAAAGTCATCAGCAGGAGTGGCAGAAAAGTCTGTAGCATGAAAAGGTAGAGCCTCTTGACCGGTAGTTTTTTCATCTTGGCGGGTTGAGCTTCCTTGTTAGTTCCTACAAAAGTAAGAAAAAGGTGCTTGAGCTATGAGCAGGGAGGAATGTCTTCGTCTTCCTTTTCTTCTGTTTCGGAGATTGTATTTGTCGATTGTTCCAGACAACCGAAGAGGGTGAGCCAAAACTATGCGTTTTGGTCCACCCTCTCATATCGTTTTATTCTGAATGCCGACAATGCTGTTATTCCTTATCCATGTCCGTCCAAGCGACGGCGGGCAGGCTCAAAAGGAACGATCACAGCGAGCTTATTCAGCTGCAGCTTCTGCTTGTTCTGCCTCGGCAGCCGGTGCTTCCGCTACGGGAGCGGGCGTTTCTTGGGGCTTTGCTTCTACGATAGTTTCATTTTCAGAAACCACTTCGAAGGGTATTTCCACCGTAACTTCCTTGTGCAGACGTACTATGGCCGTATAGTTGCCTACTTCCTTGACGGCAGGCTTGAGGACGATGATCTTACGATCCACTTCCACACCTTTTTTCGCCAGTTCTTCAGCGATCTGGATATTCGTTACAGATCCGAAGATCGTACCCGTACTGCTTGTCTTGGCTTTGATCGTCAGGCTGATGCCCTGCATCGATGCAGCTTTTTCTTCAGCTTCTTTCTTGATCTGAGCGATTTTGTGAGCGCGTTGTCTCAGGTTTTCAGCCAATACTTTCTTGGCTGATTCCGATGCGATCACTGCTTTGCCCTGCGGGATTAGAAAGTTGCGACCGTAACCGTCCTTGACTGTCACGATATCGTCTTTGTAGCCAAGGTTGACTACATCTTCTTTCAAAATAACTTGCATATTCTGTCTCCTCGTCTTGTTTTATTATTTCATCATATCGGTTACGTAGGGCAACAGTGCCAAGTGGCGAGCACGCTTCACAGCCTGAGCGACACGACGTTGGAATTTCAACGAAGTACCGGTGATGCGACGCGGCAGGATCTTGCCTTGCTCGTTCAAGAACTTTTTCAGGAATTCGGGATCCTTATAGTCGATATAGCGGATACCGCTCTTTTTGAACCGACAGTATTTCTTCTTCTTTGTGTCTACCGACAACGGAGTCAGGTAACGAATTTCTCCTTGATTGTTAGCTGCCATGATTTACGCCTCCTTTACTTCTTCTGTTTTTGCTTTCAGACTTCTTCTCTTTGCTGCATACTCTGCTGCGAACTTATCCTGACGGAAAGTCAAGAAGCGGATCACGCGTTCGTCACGACGGAAGTTCGTCTCCAACTTGGCGATTACATCGGGATTGGCTTGGAACTCGACGAGCTGATAGAAGCCGGTCGATTTCTTTTGGATCGGATAGGCGAGCTTGCGCAAGCCCCAGTTTTCTTCGTTCACGATCACAGCCCCTTCTTGTTTGAGGAGACCGGTGAACTTGTCTACCGCTTCCTTCATCTGAGCATCAGACAAAACGGGAGTCAAAATGAAAACGGTTTCGTAGTTGTTCATTGTTAAACCTTTAAGTGAATTATTCGATAATTTCGGCCGCGAAGGTACGCACATTCGTGCAAATACGCAACCCGAATATTTTGTAGTTATTGGGCGTTAGCCGAGATAACCCTTCAGATTCTTACACTTGTTGCTCTGTCGCAAACGGCGAATAGCCTTCTCTTTTATCTGGCGGACACGTTCGCGAGTGAGACCGAACTTGTCGCCGATTTCCTCCAGTGTCATCTCTTGACAGCCGGCAATGCCGAAGAACAGCTTCACGATCTCTGCTTCACGCTCCGTCAGTGTGGACAAAGCCCTTTCGATCTCAACGGCCAACGATTCATTGATCAGCGACTTGTCCGTATTAGGGGTGTCCTCATTGACGAGTACATCCAACAAGCTGTTGTCTTCGCCCTCCACGAAAGGAGCATCTACGGAGATATGTCGTCCGGATACCTTCATCGTATCGGCGATTTTGTCTTCCGCGATGTCCAACTCCTTGGCCAGCTCTGCCGATGAGGGACGACGCTCGTTCTCCTGCTCGAATTTCTGCTGAGCCTTGATGATCTTGTTAAGCGTACCCACCTGATTCAGGGGCAGGCGGACGATACGGGACTGTTCGGCCAATGCTTGCAGGATGGACTGACGAATCCACCATACGGCATATGAGATAAACTTAAAACCGCGCGTTTCGTCGAATTTCTCTGCTGCCTTGATCAATCCAAGGTTACCTTCATTGATCAAGTCCGGCAAGCTAAGTCCCTGATTCTGGTATTGTTTGGCTACGGATACTACGAAACGAAGATTGGCACGAGTAAGCTTTTCAAGGGCTTTGCGATCGCCACGTTTGATGGCTTGCGCCAACTCCACTTCTTCTTCGACCGAAATCAAGTCCTCGCGACCGATCTCTTGCAGATACTTGTCCAGAGACGCGCTTTCACGGTTTGTGATCGACTTGGAAATTTTAAGTTGCCTCATTCTTGCTCCTTACACTATTAAATTGAACTGCAAAAGTAGTAAATATCCTTAGTAATCGGAAAAATACAATCGCTCCTCTCTCGATCTTTCCTCTGGGTATGAGAAGAAGGTAGAGAGAAGAGCGACTGCAGCGGGAATAATCCCAGTTGGGTGCGCGCGACTTACATCAAGGTCTTGTATTCCCTGTCCTTATAGTTCTACTTCGAAGGTCCGTATATTGCCATCCGGATAGAACCCGCGTACGATAATCAAGCGACCTGATCGGTTTTGTCTTGCCTCACGGACAATCTCGCTGACATCCGAGCCTGAGCTTACCGGTTGGCGGTTGATCGAAAGAACGATGAATCCTTTCTTGATACCTGCTTCCTTGAATTTTCCTGAGCTTACAGAGGCTACCTCTACACCATAAGAAACACCATAGGACCTCATTTGTTCAGTACTCAGATCTTTGAACGATGCTCCGAGTATGCTTTCTGAGGATTCGCCGGTGATCACTGAGGTGCTTCCTTCATTGTTCTTCAGGGTCACGGTCAGCTCTTTGGTCGTCCCCTTGCGGTTGACGGTCAGCCTTACCTTGTCCCCCGGTCTGTAGCGGCTGATGGCCTCTTGCAGTTGTGGGAAGCTCTTTATCTGTTTGCCTTCTACGGCAGTGATCACATCGCCTTTCTGCATACCGGCAGAAACGGCTGCGCTGACCTCGGCAAAGTCTGCCACAAGAGCACCCTCGCGTACCTTCAGATCGTATTTTTTGACGGCTTCGTCCGATATATCTCCACCGGCAATACCCAGCACTGCACGCTGTACGGTGCCATACTGCTTGATGTCCGCTACCACTTTTGCCGCTATGGAAATGGGTACGGCAAATGAATAACCGGCATAGTTGCCCGTCTGGCTGTAGATCATCGTATTGATGCCGATCAACTCACCGCGATCGTTTACTAAAGCTCCACCGCTATTGCCCGAATTGACGGCAGCGTCGGTCTGGATAAAGGATTCGATCTGGAGCGAACCGCCTCTGGCTGCTTGCTGTGTGGAACGCCCTTTCGCGCTGACGATACCGGCTGTTACCGTAGAGGTGAGATTGAAGGGGTTGCCCACTGCCAATACCCATTCCCCGACGCGGAGCTTGTCCGAATCGCCGAAAGGCATCGTCGGCAGTCCCTTGGCATCTACTTTCAGCAAGGCTATGTCGGTCGTGGCATCGCTCCCGATCAGTTTGGCCTTGAAGGTGCGATTGTCATTGAGCGTTACCGTCATTTCTTTCGCTCCCTTTACCACATGATTATTCGTGATGATATATCCGTCTGTACTGATGATCACCCCCGAACCGTAGCCTACTATCTGCCGTGTTTGGGGACGTTGGAAGTTCCTGGATTCGCCTCCGAAGAAGAATTCGAACGGATCGAAGTACTGCTGTGAGTCCATTCGCTGCTCGGACTCCACTTTGATGTGTACTACGGCGTGTACCGATGCTTCTGCAGCTTCGACCAAATTGGGCAGAGCGGCGGAGGCTCCGGATGTCATTGTGTAAGATGTCTGCTTGAATCCGAATTCGTTTTCCGTACCATCGGTTATGAAAGATTCGCCTCGGTAATGTCCCAAAGCTGCCACTGTTGCCATCGATGCCACTGCGCTGACGGCTGCTACGCCAAAGGCTCCCGTCACGTATTTCCACACTTTGTTCATACAATGTTCTCTTAAAGTTTGACTAATGTGTTTTGTCGTTTATGCTTAGATAGACGTCGGTAAGGGCGTCAGGTTTATTGGGCTGCAAGCAGAAAGCGCAACACCCGCTCAGCAAAATAGCTTTGAGCGGGTGTCAAACTAATCCTCTCCGCATCCTTGAGGCTCTGTAGAGCTTTCGATGCGAATGAGTATTCAAAAAAGGCGAAAGAAATACTTACTTCTTCTTGTTGCGGTCGCCGTAACGGCTCATGAACTTATCCACACGACCGGCCGTATCGACAAGTTTGGCCTTGCCTGTGAAGAACGGATGCGACGTATTGGAGATTTCCACTTTGATCAAGGGGTAAGTAACGCCGTCGATCTCGATCGTCTCCTTTGCCTCCATCGTAGAGCGTGTGATAAAGATGTCTTCGTTGGACATATCCTTAAACACTACCGGACGATAATTTTCGGGATGAATACCTTTTTTCATTGCTGTCTATTTAGTTTTGTTCTTGTTTTCGTTCGTTATTGATGCACTCTGCGTTGGTAACCGTTCGTTTATAATCGGATAGAGATTTCCGGACGGCAAAGGTAGGGATATTATTTTACTTGGCAAGCAGTTACGCCGAGTCAAAAACAAGTTCTATCCTCCATGTCGGATACCGATGGGGCAAAGATAAGCAGGCGATCAGGTGTTTTGATGTTTGTCGTAAGACTGTTCCCTCGCGTTTTGGTGCCGAAACTGCGGAGATTGCGGTTCCGTTTCTTTGAAAAAGTCGAACGAGAATTTTTTTATTTGGGCGCGAGATTTTTTTGATTGCCGCGCCAAAACAAAAACTTTTACGCGCCACGTTTTTCGGGCTGTCGATCAGAAAATTTTTCGCGCGACAATAAGGTCGGATGCGGATTCTGCTCCGGAGATCGAATTCCTTCTTCCGATAACGGGGTATCTGTGCCTTGCTCTGACCGAATTTTTATGCGCTTTGGACTGATCGGGGCGAGGGTGGGGAGGTGTATGAGTAGCCTCTATCGGATACCTATATTATATATAAGGGGGAGATGATTGGACGGGTTTGCCCTCTTAGATCAACGTGCTTCCGTCTTATTTCAGCCTGCCATATCGGAATTATTCCGAGCAGTCGTTGGTGGGATTAAGGCGTTTCATATACCTTTGCGCTGCAATACAATTATAAAGACTGTTTTCTCCATGCTGGAAAAGCTCATTATTCTGGACTTCGGTTCCCAAACTACGCAGCTCATCGCCAGACGAGTTCGCGAGCTGAACACCTACTGCGAGGTTTATCCCTACAACAAATTGCCGGAAGACCTCTCAGGAGTGCGCGGTATCATCCTCTCCGGTAGTCCCTACTCTGTGTATGACAGCAAAGCCTTTCGCATCGAACTGAGCGAATTGCGAGGCCGATTGCCTCTCTTGGGTATCTGTTACGGTGCGCAGAGTCTCGTCCATCAAGCGGGTGGCAAAGTGGAACCATGCGATAGTCGTGAATATGGACGCGCACATCTGGCACTCAAGCAAGCCGATGATGCTCTGCTGAGCGGCCTGAAGCCGGATACTACGGTGTGGATGTCTCATGGCGATACGATCACCTCATTGCCAGAGGGATTCGAAGTCATAGCGGGCACGGAGGATGTACCCAATGCAGCATTCCACATCCGTGGGGAGAAGACATGGGGCGTACAGTTCCATCCCGAGATCTATCATTCGGAGGAGGGCACCAAGCTGCTTGGCAACTTCCTCGACATCTGCGGTATGAAGCGCGACTGGACGCCGGCTTCGTTTATCGAGACCACCGTGCAGGAGCTACGCAAGCAGTTGGGCGATGACAAGGTGATCCTTGCACTCTCCGGTGGTGTGGACAGCTCGGTGGTGGCAGTGTTGCTGAACAAGGCCATCGGTCGTAACCTGACTTGTATATTCGTCGATCATGGCTTGCTGCGCAAGGGCGAATTCGAACGCGTACTCCAGGACTACGAACACTTGGGCCTCAATGTGATCGGAGTGAATGCAAAGGAAAAGTTCTTCTCCGCTCTCAAAGGGGTTACCGATCCCGAACAAAAGCGTAAGATTATCGGTCGCGGCTTCATCGAAGTATTCGACGAAGAAGCCCGAAAGCTGAAAGATATCAAATGGCTTGGCCAGGGTACGATCTACCCGGACATCATCGAAAGTCTGAGTATCACGGGTATGGTGATCAAGAGCCACCACAATGTGGGAGGACTGCCCGAGCGGATGAATCTCCGTCTCGTGGAACCGCTCCGTACCCTCTTCAAGGACGAAGTCCGTCGTGTGGGACTCGAACTCGGCATGATGCCGCACCTGATCCATCGCCATCCTTTCCCCGGCCCCGGCTTGGGCATCCGTATCCTCGGAGAGATCACAGAAGAGAAAGCCGCCATCTTGCAGAACGCCGATGACATCTACATGAACCTCATGCGCGAATGGGGACTGTACGATCAGGTATGGCAGGCGGGCGCTATCTTGCTGCCCGTACGATCCGTAGGTGTAATGGGCGACGAGCGTACCTATGAATATACCGTAGCACTGCGTGCCGTGACCTCCATGGATGCCATGAGTGCGGATTGGGCGCATCTGCCGTATGATTTTCTGGCCAAGGTGTCGAACGAAATTATCAACAAAGTGCGTGGTGTTAACCGCGTAGTCTACGACATATCCTCCAAACCCCCCAGCACGATCGAATGGGAATAGTATCTGACTGTACAGCGAATATGTGCAGCAAGCTCTTACCCTATTCACTATTATAAAAAAACTGCTTTCATGTCCACGTACCAACCGGAAGATACTCGTAAGGTAACTACACACCGCCTCATCGAGATGAAGAGCCGTGGGGAGAAGATCTCCATGCTCACAGCCTATGACTATTCCATGGCTAAGCTGGTCGATGAGGCCGGTATGGATGTCATTCTTGTAGGTGATTCGGCATCGAACGTTATGGCTGGCAATGTTACCACTCTGCCTATCACACTCGATCAGATGATCTACCATGGCAAGTCTGTGGTCAAGGCCGTCAAGCGTGCTCTTGTGGTCGTAGACCTTCCTTTCGGATCCTATCAGGGCAATTCCAAAGAAGCCTTGTGCTCGGCTATCCGTGTGATGAAGGAGACGCATGCCGACTGTATCAAGCTCGAAGGCGGAGCAGAGGTGCGCGAGTCTATTGTGCGAATCCTGTCGGCCGGTATTCCCATCATGGGGCACCTCGGCTTGATGCCTCAGAGTATCAATAAGTTCGGCACCTACAATGTGCGGGCTAAGGAAGAGGCCGAGGCCGAGAAGCTGCTTCAGGATGCCCATCTCTTGGAAGAACTGGGCTGCTTCGCTCTCGTTCTCGAAAAGATTCCGGCCGAACTGGCTGCTCGCGTAGCGTCGGAGTTGAGCATTCCTGTTATCGGCATCGGTGCCGGAGGAGGTGTGGACGGTCAGGTACTGGTGATGCACGATATGCTCGGGATCACGGAGGGGTTCAGTCCCCGCTTCCTGCGTCGCTATGCCAATTTGGCCCACGAGATAGATCAGGCGCTCAAGCATTATATCGCCGACGTGAAGAGCATGGATTTCCCCAATAAGGATGAGCAGTACTGATCCTGTTCTCCCTGACGCTTACGATTTTCCTGCGATTATCAGCGATCGACTATGCATGGAATAGAGCAAGGTCTTACCGAATTTATCACTTGGTGCGACTATCTGGGCACCTTTGCTTTTGCGATCAGTGGTATTCGTTTGGCTGCTGCCCGGCGCTTCGATTGGTTCGGAGCCTATGTGGTCGGTGTGGTTACAGCCGTTGGTGGTGGTACGGTGCGCGACATTCTGCTTAATGTGCCGCCGTTTTGGATGCTCCAGCCTTCCTACCTTTTCATCTCTATGCTCGCTCTCATCTTCACGATTGTCTTTCGGAAGTATGTGGTGCGGTTGAATCATACGGTCTTCATTTTCGATACTGTGGGTATAGGCCTATTTACCATAGTCGGTGTTGCCAAGACTTTCGAGTGTGGTTATGCCTGGTGGCTGGCCATTGCGATGGGTACGATCACAGGGTCGTTTGGTGGTATGATCCGGGACATTCTGATCAATCAGACACCGCTTATCTTCCGCAAGGATATATATGCCATGGCATGCCTGATCGGAGGGGCGGTCTATGTGGGGCTCATGTACACGACTCTTCCGATCGAAATGATACAGTTCATAGCAGCCTTTATTGTCGTAGCAGTGCGGTTCGTCTCGGTGAAATACCATATCAGTATCCCCACTTTCCGCGGAGCTGTATAAGTTGTCCCCAAGACAGAATTTTTCCTTTTGGAGGCATCTCCTTTTTGACTGTCACCTTATTACGATAGCTGCGGAGTGATCTTCTGCTCTCTCTTTATCGCGTTGGGCTTCATATGCAGACGGAAAAAGTCGCCGGTAAAAGGCGACTTTTTTGCTTTTGACTGTGCCTATATAGATGTGGTCAATGATCCGATATATCGAGGCTGTTGCGGACAAAGGATAGTACACATAGCTTTGCACCAGAAACAAACATTCATACTAAACAAACTAAAAACAAAAGCATTATGACTCCTATCCTGAACACAGTTTTCCCCGAGTTCAAACTCAATGCCTATCACAATGGCGAATTCAAAGTAATTACCAACGAAGACCTGAAAGGCAAGTGGTCATTGGTCGTTTTCTACCCCGGCGATTTTACATTTGTGTGCCCGACGGAATTGGAAGACTTGGCCAATAAATATGAAGAATTCAAGCAACTCGGAGTAGAGGTTTACTCTTGCAGCTGCGATACCCATTTCGTACACAAGGCATGGGCCGATGCTTCTCCTGCGATCAAGAAGGTACAGTATCCCATGTTGGCCGATCCCTCCGGTGCACTCACTCGCGATCTGGGTATCCTGATCGATGATGTTCACATGGCTTACCGTGGCTCTTTCGTGATCAACCCCGAAGGCATTATCAAAATCGTAGAGCTGAACGACAACAGCGTAGGCCGTGATGCAGAAGAGATCCTCCGCAAGATCAAGGCTGCACAGTACGTAGCTGCTCACGATGGCCAGGTATGTCCGGCCAAGTGGCGTGAAGGTCAGCAGACACTGAAGCCGAGCATTGATCTCGTTGGTAAGATCTAAGCAGTAAACCGAGGAGAGAGGGTGTGTCGGAATCGCGAAACGAGGCGATCACAACACACCCTCTTTCTTTAAGGTACGAGAGAGTTCTCTATGCTCTTCCTCTGAATACAGTGAGAGAATCGGAACTCTTGACAAAAATCCCTTTTTAATCATTATCCTAACGACTATGCTTGATAAAGATACTCTTGCCCAAGTGGGTTCTTATTTTGCCCAACTGAAAAAGTCCTATACATTACGACTCAACGCTCATGCGTCCCATCCTTCCTACAACGAGGCGAAGGAAATGCTCGATGGGCTTGCATCCGTTTCGGATCACGTTCGTGCGGAATACAATGCAGCAGATGGTTTTCGTATCGATCTGCTCGTAGACGGAGCAGATAGCGGCATCGGTTTCCGTGGTATTCCGGGAGGCCATGAATTTACCTCATTGCTTCTTGCGATTCTGAACAATGATGGTATCGGAAGGAATATCCCCGATGAAGGAGTACAGGATAGAATCCGCCGTATCAATGGGCCGATAGAGCTGAAAACCTATGTCTCCCTCTCCTGCACGAATTGTCCTGATGTGGTGCAGACCCTCAATATGATTGCCATTCTCAATCCGGCCATCAGTCACACTATGGTCGATGGTTCTTTCTTCCCGGACGAAGTAGAGTCGCTGGGCATCGCTTCCGTTCCGACGGTTATGGCCGGAGATGAAGTGATCCATGTGGGGCGTGGCGACATGGCCGCCCTGCTCAACAAGATAGAAGCCAAATATGGCTCTGTCCCTGCCGAGTCGGCAGATAAGACACCGCGGCGTTTCGACCTCCTTGTCGTGGGCGGTGGCCCGGCCGGATCGGCTGCAGCCATCTATTCTGCTCGTAAGGGGCTGAAGGTAGCCATAGTAGCCGAACGGGTAGGCGGACAAGTAAACGAAACGGTAGGAATCGAGAATCTGATTTCCGTGCCTTACACCACAGGATCGGAACTCGCATCTAACCTCAATTCTCATATCAAGGCCAATACGATCTCCCTCTTCGAGGCGCGAACCGTGTCGTCCATCACACAAGAAGAAGGTATATCCCGTGTGGAAGTGACTTCCGGAGAAGTCTTCACGGCTCCGGCTCTTATCATGGCTACGGGTGCTTCATGGCGCAAGCTCGGTGTGCCCGGGGAGAAAGAATATACGGGTAATGGTGTAGCTTACTGCGCTCACTGCGATGGGCCTTTCTTCAAAGGCAAACGCGTGGCCGTGGTCGGTGGAGGCAACTCCGGTTTGGAAGCTGCCATCGATTTGGCCGGCATATGCGAACATGTGACCGTAGTGGAGTTTCTGGATGTACTCAAGGCTGATGAAGTGCTTCAAAAGAAAGCACGTGAAACGGCCAATATCGACATCCTCCTCAGTACTGCTACCAAAGAAATCATGGGCAACGGACAGAAAGTGGAAGGAATACTGCTTACTGATCGCAATACGGGTGAGGAAAAGCAAATCGCACTCAGTGGCGTATTCGTACAGATCGGTCTTGCCGCCAATACAGCCCTTGTGAAGGATTTGGTAGAAACAAACAGCCGAGGCGAAGTGCTCATCGATACTTCCTGCCGCACCAATACGCCCGGTATATATGCTGCAGGTGACTGTACTACTGTGCCCTACAAACAGATCGTCATTGCCATGGGCGAAGGAGCGAAAGCAGCCCTCTCAGCTTTTGAGGATCGCATACGTGGCTGATCCCGCTCGGGAGGCCCTCGTATTATTCACAACTACTATTAAGAAGAGGCTGTGTCGAGTCCTTTTTCGACGCAGCCTCCTTTTTATTGGTGGTATTATAGTGCCTTAGCTTTTACATCCGTTCCGAAAAACAGCCTGTTTTACTACCTTTGCCCCCAATTATTTAGAAAAAGAAAATGCAGGACATCAGGAACATTGCCATCATTGCCCACGTGGACCATGGTAAAACTACGCTCGTGGACAAGATGCTCTTAGCCGGCAAGCTTTTCAGGGATGACAAGGCTGCCGAAGTGGATACTTTCCTCGATAGCAACGACTTGGAACGCGAACGCGGTATCACCATTCTTTCCAAAAACGTCAGTATTCGCTATAAGGGTTGTAAAATCAATATCATCGACACCCCGGGACACGCCGACTTCGGCGGTGAGGTGGAGCGCGTACTCAATATGGCCGATGGATGCCTCCTGCTGGTGGATGCCTTCGAGGGGCCGATGCCGCAGACTCGATTTGTGCTGCAAAAAGCCATCGAGATGGGACTCAAGCCCATCGTTGTCATCAACAAAGTAGACAAACTCAACTGTCGCCCGAGCGAAGTGCAGGATATGGTGTTCGACCTCATGTGCAGCCTCGATGCGTCGGAGGATCAGCTCGATTTCCCCACCATATACGGCTCGGCCAAGCAGGGTTGGATGAGTACCGATTACAAACATCCCACACAGGACATTGCTCCGCTACTCGATGCCATCATCCGACACATCCCCGCTCCCGAACAGCCGGAGGGAGCTACGCAGATGCTCATTACATCGCTTGACTATACTTCCTATGTAGGACGCATTGCCGTCGGACGAGTACACCGCGGCACACTCCGTGAAGGGCAGGACATCATGCTCTGCAAGCGTGATGGCACGATGCAGAAGCAGCGAATCAAGGAGCTGAACACCTTCGAAGGCTTGGGACGAGCCAAGGCCGACCATGTGGATGCAGGAGATATATGCGCTATCATCGGTTTGGAAAGTTTCGAGATCGGGGAGACCATTGCCGATGCCAACGCACCCGAAGCTCTTCAAGCGATTGCGATCGATGAGCCGACGATGAGTATGCTCTTCACCATCAACAACTCACCGTTCTACGGCAAGGAGGGTAAGTACGTTACCAGCCGGCATATTCACGACCGTCTGATGCGAGAATTGGACAAGAATTTGGCTCTTCGGGTAGAGACCACCGATAACGCCGACAGTTGGCTCGTATTCGGGCGCGGTGTGCTGCATCTTTCCGTTCTTATCGAGACCATGCGCCGCGAGGGATACGAACTTCAAGTGGGGCAGCCTCAGGTAATCATCAAGGAGATAGACGGCGAGCGGTGCGAACCGATAGAGCTTCTTTCGATCAATCTGCCGGAAGAGTCCTCCAGCCGTATCATAGACATCGTGACCCGTCGCAAGGGGGAGATGGTGATGATGGACAACAAGAACGATCGGGTATTCCTCGACTTCCATATCCCTTCGCGAGGGATCATCGGACTCAATAATGCCGTACTGACGGCATCTGCAGGAGAGGCCGTAATCGCGCACCGTTTCTTGGAATTCCAACCGTGGAAAGGAGAGATCGAGCGACGTAACAACGGATCGATCATTGCACTCGAAAGCGGAACGGCCTATGCCTATGCCCTGAATAACCTCCAAAGCCGCGGACGCTTCTTCATTTCTCCGCAGGAGGAAGTCTATGCCGGTCAGGTCGTGGGTGAGCACACGAAGGAGGGCGATCTCTGCGTCAATGTCTGCAAGAGCAAAAAACTCACCAATATGCGTGCTTCCGGCAGCGATGATAAGGTGTCATTGGCTCCGCCCGTGGTATTCAGCCTCGAAGATGCTTTGGAGTATATCAAGTATGATGAGTATGTGGAGGTGACGCCGAAGAGCATGCGCATGCGGAAAATCATCCTCGACGAGACAGAACGTAAACGCCAAGGGAGATAATAGCAGCAAAGTATTTGCATATCTCATCCATCTGTCGTATTTTGGTGCCCGAAATAGAGAAAATCAAACAAATTGTTTCACTAATAAAAGATATACGAACATGAAAATCTTTTCTCGTTTAGCGCTTATCGCCGTAGGATTATCGTTTCTGGGGCTGAGCGCATTTGCGCAGAAAGCACAGAGCAAACGTGCCGATGCGTATCCTCGTACTGCTGTTATGGAGGTTTTCACCGGCGAATGGTGTGGTTGGTGTCCACTTGGCAAATTCTTTGTGGAAAAAGCTTACAAACAGCTTTCTCCCGAGGAACAAGCCCGTGTGGTTATCAGCTATGTCCACGATGGTGACTTCATTACTCAACAGTTCCCTCTTGTTGGTTCATATGGAGGATCCTTGGCTAATGCTTTTGGTGTGACCGGATTTCCTAATGCGGTAATTGACAGGACAAAAACGACCACATTCAACTCTGTAGCATTCAATCCTAATCATGGGGATGAGAAACTCCTGAAAGCTATTAGAGAACGTTTGGCTCAAGAAGCTCCAGGTACGGTGGATTTTACCTTGACGAAGAATGGGGACGAATTCACAATGAATATCAAGGGTGAATTGGCTTCTTCTCTTGCAGGTCAAGACGTTTATATTAGTTCATACTTGATTCGCGATAGCATTCCAAAGAAAAGCCAGAGCAATTATGTAACCTCTCCCTCTCAAGTGGGTGGAGATCCTGCATTATTTGCAGAATATCAAGCTTTCTGGAAAAACTTTAAGCATGACCATACCATTTTGCAGCCGCTGACTTCGGCTCAAGGAGAAAAAGTTACTCCGGATGCAGATGGTAAATTCAGTATGACCAAAGCTTTTACTCCTAATTTCGCTCCTTATAACACGGACTACTCCCATGTAGTAGTTATTTTGCATTTTGCAAATAGCACGAAGAAAGGCATCATCAATGCTATGCAGAAAGACATGGTGGCTGGTCAGCCAGAACCCGAACCGGAGCCCGAACCGGAACCACAGCCTCAGCCGGCCTTGAAAGAAGTGATGTTGGAGCAGTTTACGACAGAGAAGTGTGGTTATTGCCCCGGAGGAGCTACGACGATTAATAACGTCATCACCAGTATGATCGAGGAAGTTAAGGTTAGTTGGGTTTCTCATCACGCAGGCTTCAATACAGACTTCTTGACCGTTCCGGAAAGCACTCAGTTGCTCTCTCTGTATTCAATCGGAGGAGGCCAAGGAACTTTCGCTCCGGCCTTTATGGTCAATCGGAATAAGGTCAACGGAAAGGTGGTACATGGTGTTTCTGCTGCCAACGTAAAGAATTTGATAAATTTTGCAAAAGAGCATTTGGCTTCCGGCATTGAGATCGAATCTGAAATCTCATATGATAAAGACACACGTAAGTTCAAGATCAAAGTCAATGCTCCGACAACATCCGAATTCACAGGTGGCAACGACCTCTATCTGAACGTAGCACTCACAGAAGACAATATCAAAGCACAGAACCAAGCAGGTGCCGGATCAAACTACATCCACAACCACGTGCTTCGTCGCTTGCTGGGTGGTGCAAATGGACAAAAGGTTGAGCCTTCTGCTGCTACCTATGAGTGGGAGTATGATATTCCTAACGATTGGAAGACGGACAAAATGAAAGTGATCGTGTTTGCTCACCATGCAAAAACGAATACGGCAGATCCTTCGGTCTATCGTAGTCGTGAATATCCTTTCCCTGTAGCGTCTACTATTTCCGACGTCTTGGATCAGAACATGAAGGTATATGCCGTGAATGGCGATATTCTTATCGAAGGTGAATACCAATCTTTCCGCGTATTTGATATGCAGGGTCGTATGCATGCCGGCAAGAACCTTCAAGCAGGTACATACGTAGTTTCTATCGAAGCTAATACGGGCAAGATCATTAAGAAAGTTGTTGTGAAATAAAAAAATTGGATCTCACTGTCTGCTTGTGTCCAAACTTGGACCCGTGGAGATATCTGAGCCATTCTATAAGTAAGAGTCGGGCTGTAAGGAAATACCTGCAGCCCGGCTTTCTTTTTTCTAACAAAGTATATATGTGATGTGTAAGGGCATATTTGTTGTATATAATCTGTCTATGCCAATATGAGAATGACCATCCCGCCCCCAAGTGACCTTATTATCTTGTTTGCTGTAACGAAAAATCGGCTATCAATTTTTCCTTGTCGTTTATTAGTCAGATAAACCTTTTGTATGAGAAAAGACATCCTCATAGGAGAATTACGCTGGCGTATATGGTCGATGTAGTTTTTAGATGAACATTATGCTCAGGATTATGCTGGAAATCGACAAGCTCCCGCAACTTCTGTATACCATCGACAATAGATTCGAGATGAGCGTTACCTGTGTTTTGCATTTTCTTCAAAAAGCAACTCCTACTTGATTTGTTTAAAGAAGAACGCATTAATCAAAGGATTTGAGATGATTTAGGCCTGAACAGGTGGTTGGGCCGGTTCAACAAACGAACTTGCGGGCTTGTTGTATCGAAGAGGGGAAGAGGTTTTGGCGCGAGAAATTTGTCGCATAGGAGTTATTCGTACATTTGTCCACAGCGGATGAGCCAAAAACAATAGACCCAACAAAACAGCAGTGACTCAGCAATTACAAAAAATATATCAGGCTGTCGGGGACGGACTGCTCAGCGAGGCATTCGGCCTCGTCCGTGCATCGGTACCCCCGCAGCAATCGCATTTCCTCACACGCATCGATGATCTGGAGAACGTCTATCGGCAGCTCTTGTCCTACTTTGCCCAAGGCGTGAAGGACGAAAAGCAGGCCGAGATGCTTCTCTATCTCAAACGCAAACTCATGGGTCTGGCGGCCGAAGTGCATCGCGAATCCGTGGTGGCACAGGGTACGGGGCTTTTCTACGATCGTCTTCGTTACCGTCGCAGTATCGGATTCGAAAGCCTTGTCACCCTATTGGCACAGGCAGAGGCAAGCACCATCCGCAAGCAGTTCGATGAATTGGTGCGGCTCATATTCGATAGCCTGTGGACAGCCGATGCACTTACGGATGAAGAGACGGCAGCCCTTTCACATGCAGACGAATATATTCGCCTTGTCTCTGTCTCGGCCTTGACAATGGCACTGCAACAGCAATGGCACTCGAAGAAGCTCTACTTCTTGCTAGAAGAGCTGGCACGTCCCGATATCACGGCCGACTATCGCGCTCGCTTGCTCGTTGGAGTCGTCCTCACCATCCGTTCGTATCCCCACCATGCTCGACTCTATTATAATGAGATCGCCTCTCGATTGGAGGCTGTCAATGAACAAATCCCTTTGGAGTCGGCCCTTGAGATGCTTTCGATTCGTTTCCTATTTGCCTGCGAAACCGAGTCCATCACCAAGCATTTGCAGACCGAGCTTTTCAGCGATATGCAGAAGATAGCCCCCGATCTGCGCAAATTTGGCATGGGTGATACCGAGTCCATACAGGAGACCGGTAATCCGGAGTGGATGGAGGAACTGGAGAAGAGCGGTCTGGGAGATAAGATCAGAGAGTTCTCCGAATTGCAGCTCGAAGGAGCAGATGTCATGCACTCCTCATTTATGAACTTGAAGGGAAGCAGCTTTTTCCGCGAGATGCATAATTGGTTTCTGCCTTTTGATGCTGCCCATAGTCGGATAGCCCCGCTACTCGAAGAAAATGCTGTTCTTAAGCAGCTGGTGGAGACGATAGGTCCCCAACTCTGCAACTCCGACCGCTATTCTTTCATCGTTTCTATGGAAAGCATCCCCGCCGCTCTTCGTGGTTCGGCCATGGGAGCTGTAGGAGGTGAGCTGGATGCACTCAAAGAGCAGATGAAGCAGGATGTGCCGACTGGCAAGACCGGCAAATTGGATGCAGCCATCAAGGGCTATCTACAGGATTTGTACAGATTCTATAAGGTGTGTGAACGGAAGAACGAATTCGATGATATTTTCCTCTCATCCATTGCACCGGATCTACCTCTGCTTGATCGCTATCTCTATAAACGTGATACACTTTTGCATACGGCCGAATTTCTCTTCCGCCGCAAGCATTATGATCGAGCGGCAAAGCTGTTGGCAGATTTGGCCGAAGGAGAAGAGGGAGCCACAGATACCACCCTGCACCAAAAGCTCGGTTTCTCCCTCCAGCAGCAGGGGCTTTTCTCCCAAGCTCTGGCTGCATATTCGCGTGCCGAACTGATCGATACTGAGAACGAATGGCTGCTCAAGCGCATGGCGCACTGCTACCGACAGCTACGTCGTCCGGCCCAAGCAGCCGAAATATATGCACGCCTATTCGAGCGCAATCCTCACGAAGCGACTTTGCTCCTACAGCGCGGGAATGCACTCGTAGAGGGCAGCCGGTACGACGAAGCTCTCCAATGCTTCTTCCGATATGAGTTCAGCGTGGACGATGCGTCGAAGGCTGGCCGTCCCATCGCTTGGTGTCTCTTCCTCACCGGCCAGTATGAACGCGCCGCTGATTATTACCGTACATTATTGGAGTCCGACCCTCTCTCGACTTTCACAGATCGGCTCAATGCCGGGCATACAGTTCTGGCCATGGGGCGGATCCCTGATGCGATCGACCACTATCTTGCGGGATTGAAGCTCACTCCGGGCGGGAAAGATGAATTTCTCGCAGCCTATACAACGGACATACCGGTTCTTCTAAAGGCCGGTATCGAGGACACAGTTATCAGGCTTATTCCGGAAGTACTGAGGCTACACCCGAACTAACGGAATTACTAATGTTTCATCTCACAAACCCTCAATCAATGACTAAAAAAATCGTTTTTGCAATCAGTATTATGGCAATGCTCACAGCATGTAGCGGCAGCCGTAAAGGAGATGCCAATCTCTCCGACAATCCTCTGCTGCAGACCAGTGCTCTCTTCATGGAAGCACCCGAATTCGACAAAATCAAAACAGAACACTTCATGCCTGCTTTCGAAGCCGGTATGGAGCAACAGTTGGCCGAGATCGATTCGATCGTGAACAACTCCGAAGCTCCCACTTTCGAGAATACGCTTGTCGCCATGGAGCGTTCGGGACAGACGCTTAGGCGCGTTTCCAACGTCTTCTTTGGTCTCACGGGTGCGAATACGAACGACGAACTGCAGAAAATCGAAGAGAAAGTGTCGCCTCTTTTGGCTGCACACAGGGATGCCATCTATCTTAACGACAAACTTTTCCAACGGGTAAAAGCCGTCTACGAAAGTGACAAATCGGCCATCGAACCCGAAGGACAAAAGCTGATCCAAGAGTATTACGACGCCTTTGTTCGTGCCGGAGCCAACCTGAGTGCCGAGGACAAGGCCAAGCTCATGGAGCTGAACAAGGAAGAGGCCTCGCTGACTACCGAATTCGGCAATAAGCTGATCGCTGCCACCAATGCCGCAGCTGTAGTCGTAGGTAGCAAGGACTCTCTCGATGGCCTCAGCGAGACCGAGATAGCGAAGGCTGCAAACGATGCTAAGGCTGCCGGACACGAAGGCAAATATCTGCTGAATATCACCAATACCACACAGCAGGATTATCTCTCTGTGCTGAACGATCGTACAATTCGCCAGCGCGTCTTGGAGGCTTCCATCCATCGTACGGACAAAGGCGGTGCCCATGACACGCAGTCCATCGTACTTCGTCTGGCTAAGCTTCGTGCACAAAAGGCTCGCCTTCTCGGCTTCCCTAATTATGCTGCGTGGAAGCTTCAGGATCAAATGGCCAAAAATCCCGAGACGGTGCTCGCTTTTGTCAGGTCGATAGCTACGCCCTATGCTCCACAAGCGCAGAAGGACGCTGCTGAACTCCAGGCTTACGCCCGCTCCAAGGGTTTTGAAGGAGACCTCACGGCTGCTGACTGGAACTACTATGCCGACAAGCTCCGCAAGGAAAAATTCGGTCTTGACGAGAACGAAGTGAAGCAGTACTTTGTGACGGACAGTGTCCTCAAGAATGGAGTATTCTTTGCCGCCAACAAACTCTACGGTCTCACATTCAAAGAGCGTACCGACCTGCCCGTCTATGCTGAAGACGTGCGTGTATACGACGTTATCGATCGCGACGGCAACCAGCTTGCACTCTTCTACACCGACCTCTATCGTCGTTCGACCAAGAGCGGAGGTGCATGGATGAGCAATTGGGTAGACCAGAGCTACCTGCTGAACCAAAAGCCCGTGATTTACAACGTTTGCAACTATGCCAAGGGCGTTGACGGTCAGCCCTCTCTCATCAACTATGATGAGGTGACCACTCTCTTCCACGAATTCGGCCATGCCCTGCACGGTATGTTTGCTGCTCAGCAGTACCCTTTGCTCTCCGGCACGAATGTCGCGCGTGACTTCGTAGAGATGCCCTCTCAGCTCAACGAGCATTGGGCTATGGGTCCGGAAGTCTTTGCCAACTACGCCAAGCATTGGAAGACGCAAGAGCCGATGTCGGCCGAACTGGTGAAGAAGATTCAGGATGCGAGCGACTTCAATCAAGCTTATTCTCTGGGAGAGAATCTTGCAGCCGTAAGCCTCGATCAGGCATGGCATACGCTCACGGTCGAAGAGGCGGAAGCCATTACCGATGTGGCCAAGTTCGAAGAAGAAGCCTTGCGCAAAGTCGGTCTCTACAATCCGCAGATACCTCCTCGCTATCGCTCCTCTTATTTCCGCCATATCTGGAGCAATGGTTATGCATCCGGTTACTATGCTTATCTGTGGACGGAAGTGCTGGATCACAACGTTTACCAATGGATGGTGCAAAACGGTGGTATGACTCCACAAAACGGACAACGTCTTCGCGATATGATTCTTTCGCGTGGCAATACGCAGGATTTCAACGTGATCTTCACCGCATTCACCGGTCTGCAAAAACCTGATATCAAGGATTTGCTCCGCGCTCGCGGTCTCATGTAATACAGCAATAGACGAGGCTGTGCTTTCAGGTTCTAAGATCCTGCAAGAGCACAGCCTCTTTGTTTCTTACCCTATGCCAAAAACGAAACAGCTACGATGAAAAAAGGAGATCTACTTATCCTTCTGATCATTATCCTGATGTTGGGGCTTATGCTTTCCCCTTGGACATCGGAAATATTCAATTCTCTCAGTCGCCATTATCCTTATTATATCGGTTTCCTGAAGTTTGCCATCTTGGCTACCATCGGTGAAGTGCTGGCCGGACGGATCAAAGCCCAACGATATACCTGCCCCACCTATCTATGGGCGCGTATCGTGATATGGGGCATTGTCGGTATACTCATCGTCTTCAACTTCGGGCTGTACGAAGCTGGCATACGAGGTGTCATTGCGAGAGGATTGCTACCTGACATCGACAGTTCGGTCTATACCGCTTTCCTTATCTCTTCCTCCATGAATCTGACATTCGGCCCGGCTTTCATGGCCGCCCACCGTATCAGCGATACATATCTGGAGAACAAAGCCACCGGACGGGGAGGAAGCATCCGGCTCGCCGTTGAACGAGTGGATTGGAATCGCTTTATGACTTTCGTCGTTGGCAAGACCATTCCTTTCTTCTGGATACCGGCACATACGGTCACCTTTTTGCTTCCGTCCGAGTACCGCGTCTTTGTGGCTGCACTCCTGTCCATCGCTCTGGGACTGATCCTGGCCTTGGCTTCCGCCCGACATGCAAAGGCGTAAAAAACATCAGTGACCGGCACAAGGAGTTAATACCGAAATAATGAAAAAGCCATGAAGGAACTGAAATGCCCCAATTGCGGTAGCTTCTTTACCGTAGATGAAGCGGACTATGCTTCGATCGTCAGTCAAGTGCGAAATGCAGAATTCGAAGCCGAAATGGAGCGTAGAATCGCTGATCTCCACAAGCAACATCGGACCGAGCAGCAGGTGATAGAAGCAAATGCCCTGAACAAGTATCAGCAGGAACTGAACAAAAAGGCAGAGGAGCAGATTCGGATGGAGAAGGACTGGCAGGCTGCCATTGCACAAAAAGATGCCGAGCTGGTTCGCCTGCAATCGGAACTGAACGTCGTCGAACAGAAAAAGCAGTCCGAGCTAAGCCTCGCCATCGCAGACAAAGAGAAAGAAATCAGCAATCTGAAATCCACGATCAGGGACAAAGACAGTGCCTTGGAGATCGCCGTTCTCAAAGAACAACAGAAAGCACAAGAGGGTATCAAATCCAAAGAAGCGGAGATAGCCCGACTGAAAGCTTCGGCAGAGCTGGACAAGCAAAATGCGACTATCCAAGAGAATGCACTCAAAGACCGGTATGAAGCCCGTCTGAAACTGAAGCAGGAAGAGGTAGACTATTATAAAGATCTGAAAGCTCGCATGTCTACGAAGATGATCGGGGAGACCTTAGAGATTCACTGCTCCACCCAGTTCAATCAAATGCTCCGCCCCATGATGCCTCATGCCTATTTCGAGAAGGATAATGATGCATCGGGAGGTACGAAAGGGGACTTTATCTTTCGTGATTTCGGCGAAGATGGTACCGAATACATATCCATCATGTTCGAGATGAAGAACGAAGCCGATGAGACAGCCACGAAGCATAAGAACGAAGACTTCCTCAAGAAACTGGATGCCGACCGCCGGGCCAAAGGTTGCGAATTTGCCGTACTCGTCTCTCTACTGGAGCCGGACAACGAATTGTACAACGGCGGTATTGTGGATATGTCCTACAGATACGATAAGATGTATGTGATTCGTCCGCAGTTCTTCATTCCGATGATAACCCTCCTCGTGCAGACGTCCAAAAAGAGTCTGGGATACAGACAGCAGCTTGCCATCGCGCAGAAACAATCCATCGACGTTTCGAACTTCGAGAGTCAGCTCGAAGATTTTCGGGAAAGATTCGGCAAAAACTATCGCCTTGCCAGCGAACGATTCAAAACGGCTATCGACGAGATAGACAAGTCCATACAACACCTGAATAAAATCAAAGAAGCCTTGGTCGGCAGCGAGTACAACCTCCGCCTTGCGAACGACAAGGCCGAAGCTCTCACCATCAAGAAGTTGACGCGGGGTAATCCCACGATGAAAGCAAAGTTCGAAGAAGCCCGCCTTGCCGATGAATAAACGAAAAAGGAGGAGGCTGTCGAAATCCGTTATTTTATCTTATTTAGTCGTCCCTTAAAATTCTTTTTAATCTCTGATATTCAGCAAATTAGTTTGCGAATATCTTTGCTAAATCTGCAAGTTTTCTTATCTTCATA
>NZ_JRAT01000008.1:0-20583 GCF_000765945.1 Porphyromonas gulae | reverse complement strand
ACAGGGGGGGGGAGGGCATAGCGATGTGTGCTTTCTCGGACTTCCGAGTATGGGTTCAGGCACTGTATTGAGCCAGTTGCCCCGGTGTCTCAGGTATTGGTTGTCTTAGGGCGAAAACCCCGATTGCAGGGCATTAAGTCGCCCCGGCTCTTAGCAGTCGGCAGAACCGGCCCCTACCGATCGAAACCTCTCTCCGGAGCACTGCTTGCAGAGTAATGAATAACTCTCTAAAGCCGGCTTTCGGCCGGTTCCCTCTGCACCTGAGCTACAGATAATAATGGACTATACTCGTATTGAATGTCAGTTCGATCTAAGTGCAAATAGGGAACTTGGGGCCGGATCGAACTGACGTTATCGTTCAGGCAATAAGGTTTGCGACATCCTCGTTTGGTTTAGGAATGGCAATATATGCATTATGCTTACCTTTGCTCGTCAAGGAGCCACAACCGCATGGCTGTAGGCTTCGGATGCATTTCCAAAATACACATACGACAAACAAATGAACTTTGTAGAAGAACTGCGTTGGCGGGGTATGATCCACGATATTATGCCCGGTACAGAGGAACACTTGAACAAAGGTATGACGTCGGCATACGTCGGCATTGACCCTACGGCTGATTCGTTGCACATCGGGCACCTCGTGGGTGTGATGATGCTGCGCCATTTCCAGCGTGCCGGCCATCGGCCCATCGCTCTTATAGGTGGTGCTACGGGAATGATAGGGGATCCTTCGATGAAGTCGGCCGAACGAGTTCTCTTGGACGAAGCCACTCTTCGGCACAATCAGGACTGCATCAAGCAGCAACTGGCCAAGTTCCTCGATTTCGATAGCGATGCACCCAATGCCGCGAAGCTCGTGAACAATTACGATTGGATGAAGGACTATTCTTTCCTCGGTTTCATTCGGGACATCGGCAAGCATATTACCGTCAATTATATGATGGCAAAGGATTCTGTGAAGAAACGCCTTAGTGCCGAGAGCAGCACCGGTCTGTCCTTTACGGAATTCTCCTACCAGCTTCTGCAGGGCTACGACTATCTCTATCTATATCGGAATGAGGACTGCCGCTTGCAGATGGGTGGTTCGGACCAGTGGGGTAACATTACCACCGGAACGGAGCTTATCAGACGCAAGGACGGAGGAGAGGCCTTCGCCCTTACTTGTCCGCTTATTACCAAAGCCGACGGTGGTAAGTTTGGAAAAACGGAGAGCGGCAACATCTGGCTGGATCCTGCCAGAACTTCTCCTTATGCCTTCTACCAGTTCTGGCTCAATGTGAGCGATGCCGATGCCGAAAAGTATATCAAAATCTTCACGGGACTGAATCAGGACGAGATAGCAGAACTGGCAAATCGTCAGGCCGAGGCTCCGCATCTACGCCCCTTGCAGAAGAGATTGGCAGAAGAGATCACCGTCATGGTACACAGTCGTGAAGCCTACGATGCTGCTGTCGAAGCCAGCGAGATCCTCTTTGGCAAGAGTACGACAGAGCAATTGCGCAAGCTTGACGAGGCCACTCTCCTCGATGTCTTTGCCGGTGTGCCGCAGTATCATGTGGAGCGCAGCAGGATAGCCACAGGAATTTCATTGGTCGATTTGCTGGCCGATGCTACCGATATATTCCCGTCCAAAGGTGAATTGCGCAAGACGGTGAAAGCCGGCGGAGTGAGCCTGAACAAAGAGAAAGTAGTCGATGCGGAACAAACGGTAGGAGAGGACGACCTCTTGTCCGACCGCTATCTGCTGGCGCAAAAAGGCAAGAAAAGCTATTATCTGATCATCGTGGAGTGAATACCCGGATAGCGCATTCATGAAACTATCCATCGTTATTGTCAATTATCGTGTTCCGTATTTCTTGGAACAGTGCCTTCTCTCCGTGCGAAAGTCTGCCCAAGGGATTGATACGGAGGTATGGGTCGTAGACAATAATTCGGGGGATGGTTCGGTAGAGTATCTTCAATGCCGTTTCCCCGAAGTTCATTTTGTAGCTAACGAGGAGAATGTAGGTTTCTCTCGCGCCAACAATCAGGCTATCCGTCTCAGTAAGGGGCAATACGTACTCTTGCTCAATCCCGATACCCTTATCGGAGAAAGTACACTGCGTACTGTGGTGGACTTTATGGATTCGAAGCCTAATGCAGGCGGACTGGGCGTAAAGATGCTCAATGGTCATGGCCGCTTTTTGCCTGAGAGCAAGCGCGGATTTCCTTCTCCATGGGTGTCCTTCTGTAAGTTGTCCGGGCTTAACCGACTCTTTCCGCATTCGTCTCGTTTCAATCGCTATCACCTCAGTTATCTCAGCCGTGACGAGGTGCACAAAGTAGAGGTGCTGTCCGGTGCTTTTATGCTGATGCGTCGGGAGGCATTGGATAAGGTCGGGTTGCTCGATGAGCGTTTTTTTATGTATGGCGAGGATATCGACCTCTCTTATCGCTTGATATTGGGCGGATACGACAACTATTACTATCCGACTCCTATTCTTCATTACAAAGGAGAGAGTTCGTCGGTCACCGATGTTAAATATCTTCGTTCGTTCTATGGGGCGATGGGTTTGTTTTTCGATAAATACTATAGAAACAAGATGAACCCGCTGCTTCATGGACTGATCAATGTCGTCATCAAAGCGCGTACGGCCCTTGCCTTGATGCTTCGTGGTCTGAGGAAGACTCCGGTGGCAGAGAAGCCTGCCAAAATATTCTATTGGCATCCTTCTGAGGGAGAGGCTGCTATATCTGCCTATCACGACCGCAGCCATATCCTGATCAATACCGATGAGGTGACTTGCGATCGCCTCCTTCTGACCATGGAGAAGTTGGCCGATAGGAAGCACACCTTTCATCTGACGAATGATACTACAAAAAGGGTGATTTCACCTTGACAGATATCCCTCCGAAGAGGGAAATCCCAACTGTTTTGAAAGAAAGAGGTTGTGTGTGATCGTATTCGGATCACCCCATGGCTGTATTTGCCTTTATTCTTTACCTCTTCGGATGCGCTTTTGGCTTTGTGATCAGTCTGACCTTCTCTTAACTTGGAAGGCAATAAAAAGCCTACCTTTGTGTACATTTAGATTAAAAGGAAAAAACAGATAACGACAATTAGAGATATATGTCCATCCTGCAAAAATTGGAGAATAGTGCTGCATCAGCAGTGAAAGCCCTTTACGGAACAGATCCTGTGGAGGGGCAGATTCAATTACAGAAGACCAAGCGCGAATTCAAAGGACACCTGACTTTGGTGGTTTTCCCTTTTGTCAAGATGTCTCGCAAAAGCCCCGAAGCGACTGCCGCGGAAATAGGAGAATGGTTGCTTGCAAACGAGTCGGCAGTATCTGGCATCGAAGTGGTAAAGGGATTTCTCAATCTGACCATTGCTCCGAGGGTGTGGTTGGAGCTGCTGAACGAGATCCGAGCCGACATCGACTTCGGTCATAAGCTCGCGACAGAGGATAGCCCACTGGTAATGGTGGAGTATTCTTCTCCGAATACCAATAAGCCGTTACACCTTGGACACGTACGTAACAACCTATTGGGTTATAGTCTTTCCGAGATCATGAAAGCCAATGGCTATCGTGTGGTCAAGACTAATATCGTAAATGACCGAGGCATTCATATCTGTAAGTCCATGCTCGCTTGGCAAAAGTGGGGAGATGGTGTGACGCCGGAGAAGGCCGGTAAGAAAGGCGATCATCTGATCGGAGACTTCTATGTCCTTTTCGATAAGCACTACAAAGCCGAACTCAATTCCCTTATGGCTGAAGGTAAGAGCAAAGAAGAAGCCGAAGCCGCAAGCACCCTCATGGCTGAAGCTCGTGAGATGCTACGATTGTGGGAGGCAGGAGACGAAAAGGTCGTCGATCTCTGGCGTACTATGAATCAGTGGGTATACGACGGATTCGATGCCACATACAAGATGATGGGTGTAGACTTCGACAAGATATACTATGAATCCGAAACCTATCTCGTCGGCAAGGAAGAAGTGCTGAGGGGTTTGGAGGAAGGCTTGTTTGTCAGACATTCGGATGGTTCTGTGTGGGCGGATCTGACAAAGGATGGCTTGGATGAAAAATTGCTTTTGCGTGCTGATGGTACATCGGTGTACATGACACAGGATATAGGTACGGCCAAGATGCGTTTCAATGACTATCCTATCAACCGTATGATCTATGTAGTCGGCAATGAGCAGAACTACCACTTCCAAGTCCTGTCCATCCTGTTGGATCTTCTTGGCTTTGAGTTTGGCAAAGGGCTGGTACACTTCAGCTACGGTATGGTGGAGTTGCCCGAAGGGAAGATGAAAAGTCGCGAAGGTACAGTCGTTGATGCGGATGATCTGATGGATGAAATGATCAGAACAGCTGCCGAGATAGCTGCCGAAGCCGGCAAGGCGGCAGAAATGGACGAAGAGGAAGCTCGTGAGGTAGCCCGTATCGTAGGCTTGGGATCTCTCAAGTATTTCATCCTCAAAGTAGATCCGCGTAAGAACATGACTTTCAACCCGAAAGAGTCTATTGATTTCAATGGCAATACGGGTTCTTTTGTCCAGTACACTTATGCACGTATTCGTTCGCTGATGCGGCGTGCAGAGGCTGCGGGCTATGACATCCCATCTCAGCTGCCTGCGGACCTTCCCCTGAGCGAGAAGGAGGAGGCTCTGATTCAAAAAGTGAGCGAATATGCTGAGGTTGTCAGTGAAGCCGGTCGCTCTTACAGCCCTGCTCTTATAGCAAACTATATATACGATTTGGTGAAGGAGTACAACCAGTTCTATCACGACTTTTCGGTGCTCAAGGAGGAAGATGAACGTGTCCGTGCATTCCGTCTGGCTCTTTCCGAGGTTGTAGCTCTCACGATGCGGAAAGGTTTCGCTCTCCTCGGCATCGAGATGCCCGAAAGGATGTAAGCAGATGAATGTAGCAGCATTGGTGTCGGGAGGAGTGGACAGCTCCGTAGTCGTTCATCGTCTTTGTGAGGAGGGATATAAGCCTGCTATCTTCTACATCCGGATAGGAATGGAGGATAAGGATGGTTATATAGATTGTCCGGCAGAAGAGGATATAGAACTGACGACACTGATTGCTCGTCGCTATGGGTGCCCCTTTGAGGTAGTCGATCTCCACAAGGAGTATTGGGAGCGTGTGGTCAGCTATACGGTGGAAACTGTTCGCCGGGGATTGACTCCCAATCCCGATATGATGTGCAATAAGCTGATCAAATTCGGCTGTTTCGAAGAGCGTTGGGGTTACCAATTCGATCGAATCGCCACAGGACATTATGCTACGACCGACATCCTGAACGGAAAGACTTATCTGGCTACAGCCAAAGATCCGGTCAAGGACCAAACGGATTTTTTGGCGCAGATTAACTTCGCTCAAATATCCAAACTCATGTTTCCCATTGGCCATCTGTTGAAGTCCGAAGTGCGTGCTATTGCCGATGCTGCCGGATTGCCGAGTGCCAAAAGAAAAGACAGTCAGGGTATTTGTTTTCTTGGAAAGATAGACTACAATGACTTCATAGAACGTTATCTGGGAAAGAAAGAAGGCCGGATAATCGAACTGGAAACAGGGAAAGTAATAGGCCGCCATCAGGGTTACTGGTTCCATACGATAGGGCAGCGCAAAGGATTGGGACTCAGTGGAGGGCCTTGGTTCGTAGTCAAGAAAGATATCAAACGTAATATCATCCTCGTTAGCAGAGGGTACGACCCTGATACCCAATACGGCAAGACGATAGAGATGGAGACCTTCGACTTCATTACCGAGGATGCCTATGATGCAGGGTATTGGGATCGGGAAGATGCTACACCCGTGACGTTCAAGATCCGGCATACACCCGAATTCACACGCGGATTGCTTTATAAGGGCGAAAAAGGCTATCGCCTTGAGAGCGAAGATCGAATCCAGGGTATTGCTCCCGGGCAATATTGTGTGATCTACGATGAAAACCACCATCTCTGCTACGGAAGTGGTATGATCACAAAAGGGAGATAACCAGTTTCCTAATTATTTGGATAGTGTAAACATATAGAAGAATGAAAATTATCAGTTATAATGTCAATGGCCTTCGGGCTGCGATGAAGAAAGATCTGATCGGTTGGCTTCGAGAAGAGAATCCCGATGTGCTGTGCCTGCAGGAAACCAAGATGCAGAATGACCAGTTCGAAAAAGAAGAATTTGAAGCATTGGGCTACCGCTCCTATCTTTTTTCGGCCCAAAAGAAAGGATATAGCGGTGTCGCCATCATCACAAAGCATCAGCCTGATCATATAGAATACGGTATGGGTATGGAAGAATACGATGCGGAAGGTCGTTTTATCCGTGCCGACTTCGGCGATCTTTCTGTCGTGAGCGTTTATCATCCATCCGGGACGAGTGGCGATGAGCGTCAGGCCTTCAAGATGGTATGGCTGGAGCGTTTTCAGTCCTATGTCAATGAACTCCGTAAGAGCCGCCCTAACTTGATTCTGTGTGGCGACTACAATATCTGTCACGAACCTATTGACATTCATGATCCCATCCGTAATGCCAAAAACAGCGGCTTCCTTCCGGAAGAACGCGAATGGATGAGCCGTTTCTTGGCGGACGGATATGTCGATACTTTTCGTCATACCCATCCGGAGTTAGTCCTATACTCTTGGTGGAGCTATCGCTTCCAAGCACGCAGCCGCAATAAGGGCTGGCGCATAGATTACTGTATGGTGACAAACAATCTGACCGACCGAATAAAAGGTGCCGACATATTGAATGAAGCCGTCCACTCGGATCACTGTCCGGTAGTCTTGGAAATAGCTGAATAATCACATCGGAAGCTGTCCGGCTTCTGCCCGTATCGCAGATATTATTTTCCCTAATACAAAACAATCCTTCCCCATGAATATACAGCAGCTCGAATACATAGCCGCATTGGATAAGTTCCGACACTTTGCCAAAGCTGCAGATTACTGCAATGTCTCGCAGCCTACGCTCAGCACCATGATTCTCAAACTGGAGGAAGAACTTGGTGCTAAGCTTTTCGACAGGAGCCGACAGCCGATAGAGCCGACACCGATAGGTGCGCTTGTCATTTCACAAGCCAAGCAAATACTGTACGATCTTAACAGTATCACACGGATAATCGAGGAAGAGCAGCAATCGCTCACCGGCAGACTGAATATAGCCGTTTTGCCAACCATCGCGCCCTATCTCCTGCCTCGCGTCCTCCCGATCTGGAAAAAAGAGCTGGCAGGATTGGAAATACACGTCAGCGAAATGCAGACATCCCGTTGTCTGGCGTCCCTTCTGTCCGGAGAAATAGATATGGCTATTATAGCCTCCAAGACCGAGACCGAAGGGCTTGAAGACGACTTGCTCTATTATGAGGAGTTTCTGGGGTATGTGTCGCGCTGTGAACCACTATTCGAGCAAGACGTAATTCGCACTACCGAGGTCGATCCTCATCGTCTTTGGTTGTTGGACGAAGGCCATTGCTTCAGAGATCAGCTCGTGCGTTTTTGTCAGATGAAGGGCTTGCACGAACGCCAGACTGCATATTCCGGCGGTAGCATGGAAGCATTCATGCGACTGGTGGAGAGCGGTCAGGGAATTACGTTTATTCCACAACTGACCGTGGAGCAATTATCGCCTTCGCAGAAGGAGCTGGTGCGTCCGTTCGGTATGCCTCGTCCGGTCAGGGAAGTACGTCTGGCAGTGCGTCAGGATTATTCTCGCCAGAGACTGCGTGAGCAGTTGATTAGCTTGCTGCGTTCGGCCGTCCCATCGGATATGCACAAGTTGCATACGGGACAGCATTTGGCTTGAACGAATCATATTTCCTATTTTTGTTTCGTTCACTTGGTTAGAAATTGCTCATGTCTCTGAATAAAGTCATTTTAATAGGCCGTACGGGCAAGGATCCCGAGATTCGGTATTTCGACAGCAATTCGGCTGTCGCAAACTTTTCGCTGGCTACTTCCGAGCGAGGCTACAAGCTGGCCAATGGTACTGAAGTGCCGGAGCGAACGGAATGGCACAATGTAGTTGCTTATCGTGAGTTGGCCATTTTTGCCGAGAAGTGGATCAAGAAAGGAAGTCTCCTGTATGTCGAAGGAAAGATCCGCTACCGCACGTATGTGGACAATACAGGAGTTCGCCGCCAAGTGACGGAAATCCTTGCCGAGAAAATCAACTTTTTTGAAAGCGGTTCCTCCAATCGAGACGAGAGCAGAACTTCACAGACATCTTCATCGACTCAAGATACGACGCCCCTTGCGTCTTCTTCATTCGTCCGTGATACGGCGAAAGAAGAAAGTTCGGAACCTCCGTCCGACCTTCCGTTCTAACCCAAATCAGATTTATTTTGGACTTACACCTTATTACTGATTTTTTTGAAGGGATTCGGGTCAATTCCATCGGTGCAGCAGCCATAGTGGCTTTCATTATCGACCTGCTTCTTCTTTGCTGTTCGGCCTTTATGTCCTCGTGTGAGGTCGCTTACTTCTCACTAAAGCCGATCGATCTGCAAAATATCCGCGAACGGAATCACTCTTCCGACATCTCGCTCTCCAATTTATTAGACAATTCGAATCAGCTATTGGCCACCATTCTGATCGGAAATAATGTCATCAACGTAGCTATCGTTATCCTTTCCAATTACGCCATCGAACAGACGTTCGATTTCTCTTCTCCCATCGTCGGTTTCCTTATCCAAACGATACTTCTGACCACGATCCTTTTGCTGTTCGGGGAGATCCTGCCGAAAGTGTATGCACGGAAAAATCCCCTGCAATACTCGCGCTTTTCTGCTGCGGCTATGTCCGTTATCTATAAGGTGTTGTCACCGTTTTCCAAATTGCTGGTCAAGAGTACCGGTATTGTTACCCGGAGTATCAGCAAGAAAAAATACGACATCTCCGTGGACGAACTGTCGAAAGCAGTGGCTCTCACTACCACCGAAGGGGAGCCGGAGGAGAAAGAAATGATCAACGAAATCATCAAATTCTATAACAAGACTGCCAGCGAGATCATGGTCCCGCGTATGGATATTGTGGATGTAGACCTGAGTTGGCCATTTCGTAAGATGCTGGACTTTGTCGTTTCGTCAGGCTACTCCAGGCTTCCTGTATCCGAGGGCTCGGAGGACAATATCAAAGGGGTGATTTACATCAAGGATCTTATTCCCCACATGGAGAAAGACGATGATTTCGATTGGCACCCTCTGATTCGCAAAGCATATTTTGTCCCCGAAAACAAACGTATAGACGACCTGCTCGAAGAGTTCAGAGCCAACAAGGTGCATGTCTCCATCGTAGTGGATGAGTTCGGAGGTACATGCGGACTGATCACGATGGAGGACATATTGGAAGAGATCGTCGGTGAGATTACCGACGAATACGACGAGGAAGAACTCCCCTTCAAGGTGCTGGAGGATGGCAGTTATCTCTTTGAAGGGAAAACCTCTCTCTCTGATGTGCGACACTATCTCGACTTGCCTGAAGACGCTTTCGGCGAATTGGGCGATGAGGTCGATACGCTTAGTGGACTCTTCCTGGAGATCAAGCAGGAGCTGCCCCATGTAGGCGATACGGCGGCATACGAACCATTCCGTTTTCAGGTGACCCAAATGGACAAGCGTCGAATCATCGAAATCAAGATTTTCCCTTTTGAACGCACTTGGGAGACGGAATAGCCCCCCGTCCTCTCCTCTTTCGATTGGATCCTGTCCCGTATGTATTTGTTCCCCATCAATATCCCCGGTGTACTTGTCGGCCGCTTTGAAAAAGGCTCCGATAATAAACGTGAGGATGAAAGGCAAAGGATCTCACTCCTCCTTCGACAGGTTTTTCCCCACGATACTCCGCCAATCGGACATCTGCCAAGTGGTAAGCCGGTACTCGACTCGGCACACAACATCAGTATCAGCCATACGGGTTCTTATGGAGCTATCTATGTGACACCGTCAAGCCTGATACCGGGCATCGACATTGAGATGCTATCGGATCTTGCTCTGCGAGTAGTCCCGCGGTTCGTGAATGAGCGAGAGTACGAATGGCTGATGTCTGTGGATGAGGCGAGACGACGATTGCTTGCGACCATTATATGGAGTGCCAAAGAGACCGCATACAAAATTTTCAATCCCTCCGATGCTTCCCTCAAACGCTTTGATGCAGCACTTCCCCCCGAATTGCCGAGCGAAAACACGCTGTTCCCTTTCGATCTGATCTATTCGGATTCGTGCGGCAGCGATATTCTCATTTCCGTTCAGGCCCTTTGCACTGACGAATTTGTCCTCACCTGTGCATGCCATTGCAGCCGTAGCCGCTAACTTCCTAAGTCGGATTTAGATCTCTCGGCCTCTCCGTCCCCATTTTACAGAAAAGAAAAATCGTGGGCTTCGGCCCCCTTTATCCCTCTTCGTATTCTCGTTCCAAAAAACTCATGCGTATGGGGTGTAAAAATGTGGTCTGAGATTTTTTTCGCTCCGGTTCGGGAACGAAAAAATTCTCGAACCAAAACGAAATTTTTTACGCGCGTGTTTTCAGCGATTCTTGAACCGCAATTCTCCATTTTGTGGTTCGTCTTTTTCTGATGAAGCGGCCAGCTGAAATTTCTTATTGGTCAGCTTCGGAACCGGATCGACGGTAGGATTGATTGCGCGGATGGTAGGTCTCGATTTCATGTCGGAGCGTTTCTCTGTCGATATGGGTATAGATCTCCGTCGTGGCAATGCTCTCATGGCCAAGCATGAGCTGAATGGCCTGTAGATTAGCCCCCCCCTCGAGCAGATGGGTGGCAAAGCTGTGGCGGAATGTATGGGGGCTGATACTCTTCGTTATGCCGGCTTCTTCTGCCAGCTTCTTGATCATGACGAAAACCATGATGCGGGAGATGGCTTTGCCACGATTGCTCAGAAACACGTACTCCTCCTGTCCACGAACAGGGGTCGGGCGTTCGGGATCGGACAGATACCGCTTCAGCTCGGTGATAGCAGCCTCGCTCATGGGTACGAGACGCTGTTTGCGTCCCTTGCCATCGATACGCAAGAACGATTCGTTGAGGAAGAGGTTGCCGAATTTCAAAGAAGTCAGTTCGCTGACACGCAGGCCACAACTATAGAGTATTTCCAGAATGGCGCGATTGCGCCGGGCGAACTGAGCCGCCGGATCGATCGCTCCGATCAATCGATCGATTTCTTCGATGGTCAATACCGTAGGCAGATGGACACCGATGCGAGGGCCTTCGAGCAACTCGGTTGGATCCGATTCGATATACTCTTCCAAAACGAGGAAGCGGAAGAAACTCTTGACACCGCTGATGATACGCGCTATCGAACGTGCACTGATGCCGAGGTCATACAATTCGGCTACGAAATGTTGAAGATTTTCATACGAAACCTCTCGAAAAGAGATGCCCTCAGCCGTGAGATAAGAGTCTAACTTGCTCAAATCCTTTAGGTAAGCATCTACGCTGTTGGGTGTCAGGTGAAGTTCCAGACTGAGGTAGGACTTGTAACGCTTGGAAAGGCTATCTTCTATCATTGTCAAATATCTATACCTTTGTAGAGGTCGTGTGCAGACCTATGCACACGCCGAAAGGAGAGTCTGTGCCATAAGCCGTTTTTTATGGCTCTGCCTCCCAAAGATAAACAATCGTTATGAAGCTTATACACATTATCAATGGTCCCAATCTGGCGTCGCTGGGCAAGCGAGAACCGGAAATCTACGGCCCTCGTCCGTTCGATGCTTATCTCGAAGATCTGCGAGGTCTTTATCCCGATGCTACCATCTCTTACTATCAGAGCAACCATGAGGGTGAACTGATCGATGCCCTTTACCGCGCCGAGCAAAGCGGTGCCATGGGTGTAGTGCTCAATGCCGGTGGTTATACGCATACGTCCGTCGCCTTGCTGGATGCCATCCGAGCCATCGGCATTCCGGTAGTGGAGGTGCATATCAGTTCCATCTTTGCACGCGAGGAGTACCGCCGGCAGTCGATGATAGCACCGGCTTGTCGGGGAATCATATCAGGTTTTGGGTTGGAGAGCTACCGGTTGGCAGTAGATTTTTTGGTGAAAGAATAAACAATAGCTCTATGTTGGAAAAATTAGTTAGAAATCGAAAAATTGCGAAAAGTAAAAATTGTAGAGTCAAATATGGGAATCCGAAAGATTTTAAGACTTTACAAGTCCGCATTACTCATGAAGACACTGTCTACACGTGTGAAATAGATTCAGAAAAACTTTCAGTGGAAAAAGACTCGATACATTTCTATCCCAAGGTAATATCCGGAGAGTTGTTTATCCGGTGGGATCAAGAAACAGAAGAAAACATTAAGCTGATTTCTAAAGACTAATAAAATCAAACGCTGTATATAGTATTGTAACAGATGAAACAAACAAAAATAGTCGCCACCATTTCCGACCTTCGCTGTGATGTGGACTTTATCCGCTCCCTTTACGAAGCAGGCATCAACGTAGTCCGACTCAATTCGGCTCACATGAACGAGGAGGGTTTCGATCGTGTGATCGGCAATGTCCGTGCCGTTTCTCCTCACTTGGCGGTACTGATGGATACGAAAGGTCCGGAAGTACGCACGACCGTTTGTGACGAACCGATCGAATTTCATGCAGGCGACCGTATCCTGATCAAGCCTGATCCGGAGCAAAAAACGACACACGACTGTATATGCGTTTCCTACCCGCTCTTCGTACAAGATGTGGAGGTGGGCAGCCGCATATTGGTGGACGATGGCGATCTGGAAATCGAAGTGGTGGCCAAGAGTGCCGATGCTTTGGCCTGTGTATTGCTGAATGATGGCACACTCGGCAGCCGTAAGAGTGTAAACGTACCCGGCGTCCGGATTAATCTGCCTTCGCTGACGGAAAAAGACAAGCAAAATATTCTGTACTCCATCCGCAAGGGGGTCGATTTCATCGCTCACTCCTTCGTCCGCAACAAACAGGACGTTCTGGACATTCAGCACATACTCGACAAGGAGGGAAGTGATATTAAGATTATTGCCAAGATAGAAAACCAGGAGGGGGTGGACAACATAGACGAAATCCTCGATGTGGCCTATGGTGTGATGATTGCACGTGGAGACCTCGGTATCGAAGTTCCCCAAGAGAAAATACCGGCCATCCAGCGCATGCTGATTCGCAAGTGTGTGGAGCGGAAATCTCCCGTGATCGTGGCTACACAGATGCTCCACTCGATGATCAAGAATCCTCGCCCTACACGAGCGGAAGTGACCGACGTAGCCAATGCGATCTACTACCGTACAGATGCCGTGATGCTCAGCGGCGAGACGGCTTACGGCAAATATCCGTTGGAAGCCGTGCGCACGATGAGTCGCATAATCGAAGAAGCGGAGAAAAACAAAATCGCAGCCAATGATATTCGTGTATCATACAATGCCGATGATGTTACCACTACGGCCTTTTTGGCCAAGCAGGCGGTGAAGAGTATTGCCAAGCTGGGAGTCAAAGCCATCATTACGGACTCCTTTACGGGCAGGACGGCTCGCTATCTGGCTGCATTCCGTGGGCGCGTTCCTGTCTACGCCATCTGCTACGAGGAGAAAATTATTCGCCAGTTGGCTCTTTCTTACGGGGTCATTACCGCCTACGAATCGGCGACAGAAGAGCATCAGGAAGGACTCCGCGCGGCCCTGCTCCATCTCATAGACGGTCACTGCCTGATGCCGGAGGATATGGTGGCTTATATGCGCGGGCTGCGTGGGAAGGAAGGTTCTACGACTGCTCTGGAAATAGATCTGGTCAAGTATCTGATCTCGCGCGAACGCTAAGGGTATGACCATCGACGAATATATTGCGGCACATACATCGGCCGAACCGCCCCTCCTGCAAAAATTGGATCGGGATGCTCATCTGCACCTGATGCGTCCACGGATGCTCTCCGGACACCTGCAGGGACGTTTCCTGTCGATGATCTCTCATCTGATGAGGCCACGCCGGATTTTGGAGATCGGCACCTATACCGGCTATGCCTCTCTCTGCTTGGCTGAGGGATTGGCTCCGGACGGATTGCTCCACACGCTGGAGCGCGACGACGAGATGGAGGACTTCATCCGCCGCTATCTGGAGGCATCGGATTTGGGCGCGAAGATCGAATTGCACATCGGTGAGGCCTTGGATCTGCTACCGGACTTGGTCAAGAATGAATGCTTCGATCTGATTTATATGGATGCAGACAAGAGACAATACACCCTTTACTATGAAATGATCATAGACCACCTGCCTGCCGGAGCACTCATCTTGGCCGATAATACGCTTTGGGACGGTAAGGTGGTGGCCGAACCTCTTCCGACCGATAGCCAAACACAGGGTATCCTTCGCTTCAACGAAATGGTCATGCAGGATGAGCGGGTGGAGAACTTGATCGTTCCGATGCGCGACGGGCTGAGCATGATTCGTGTGCGATGAACAATAAGACGAACTCCTTGTTTTAGGAATAAAGATATGATTACAATGAGTCTAAAAATATTTCTAACAGCATTATCAGTTATGGCAACAGTAACATTACAAGGCAAAATCAACATCAATACGAACGGACAGCTCCCGGGCGTAGGTTCAGTAGCTCCCGACTTCAAAGCCGTGAAGGCTGACCTGAGCGAAGTATCGCTCTCGGAATTCAAAGGAAAAAGAGTGGTAATCAACATATTCCCCAGTATAGATACAGGTGTCTGTGCAGCCAGCGTACGCCGTTTCAATCAGGAAGCATCTTCTTTGGACAATACGGTAGTACTCTGCCTCTCCAAGGACCTGCCTTTTGCACAGGCTCGCTTCTGTGGTGCCGAAGGTCTGGACAAGGTTATTACCGTTTCAGCTTTCCGCTGCGACTGCTTCGAGAAGGGTTATGGTTTGCTGATGACCGATGGCCCTCTGAAAGGTCTCTTGGCTCGTGCCGTCGTTGTGGTGGACGAAAACGGCAAGATCATTTACGAAGAGCTTGTTCCCGAGATCACCCAAGAGCCGAATTATGAAGCTGCTATCGCTGCACTGAAGTAATTCCGCTCAAATACCAAATATATTGTCGGGGCTGTGTCCAATCTCATTGGCGCAGCCCCGATTCCATTTTCAGTATCTACCGAACAAACAAACGTTTCGATGCTCCTCTCTCTCTTTTATCACAAAAGAAAAAAGCCGGAGGAATGGCTGTAAATTGTGAAGAGGGAGGTCGGAGGAAACCTGAAATCAATGGGCCGGAAAGCCCTTAGTATTCGGTCTTATCCGTTTTTTCTGTCCAAAGACGAAAAGAATGGAGAGCTTCATCCCGCAGCATCGGGATGATCGGAGTGGAGCGGCTATCCAAAGGACGAGCCAACTCTTGATAGATAAAATTGTCATCGAATCCTATATCGGCAGCATCCTGCCGACCGTTACCATAGAAAATCCGATCTATGCGTGCCCAATAGATGGCTCCGAGGCACATCGGACACGGCTCGCATGAGGTATAAATGGTACATCCCGAAAGATCGAAAGTGCCGAGCCGCTTACAAGCCATACGAATGCAATTCACTTCTGCATGCGCCGTGGGGTCGTTGTCGAGGGTCACACGATTGCTCGTTGCCGCAATGATTTCTCCATCTTTTACTATCACAGCACCAAAAGGACCACCGCCATTGGCAACGCTTTCGTCTGCCAATCGGATCGCTTCGCGCATCATCTCCTTATCTTGTTCCGTATGATTCATTGCATTGCGCATGTTTGATTGTTTGCTTCCGGCTGGTTGTTGGCTTATGCTTCGGGAGTAGATATGGTTTCGTTCAGATCTATTGACGTAGGAGTGAGCCTGATCAAACGGCGACGATAGAGCGTTCCGACAGCCATTTTGAACGTTTTCTTACTCATACCGGTATGTTTCAGAATTTCTTCGGGCGAACTCTTATCTCCAATGGGAAGCCGACCACCTCTTCTTCGGAGCATGTGTAGCAGTCGTTCGCTCTCGGAGTCGATACGGCCATAGCCTATCGGTTTGAGCGAGAGGTCGATTTTACCATCGTCGCGGAGGCGAATTACGTAAGCCTTCAGCTGTGCTCCGATCGCCAGAGGCATCGGCAACGTATCGGAATAGATCATCCCCCAGTGGGTATGATCCACGATCATGCGATAACCCGGATCGATTCGTTCGTAAACCAGTGCTGACACATCGTCCCCGGGGGAGTAGGATGGGGGAATGTTGCCTAGATGTTTGGACAACTTCGCCGAGCCGACGATCTTGCCACTCACATGATCGATATAAGCATAGACGAAATAGCGTCCGCCTTCACGAATGAGCTGCATCTGTTCTCGAAAAGGAACGAAGAGATCCTTGTGTATGCCCCATTCCATATACGCCCCACTATCCGTGACAGAGACGGCACGCAGCAGAGCCACCTGTCCCACTTCGACAAGCGGTCGCATGGTGGTGGCTATGAGTCTGCCTTCATTGTCATGATAGACGAACACCTCCACTTCCACTCCAGGTGCGGCATTCGCCGGGAGATAGCGATTGGGCAACAAAATATCCGTATCGCCTCCATCGAGATATGCCCCGATGGATACGATACGGTCGATGGTCAGACGGCCTATGCGTCCGAGCCGGTATTTGCTTCGCTTCATCCGCAGGGATTACTCAAGCGTAACTGACGATTCGTCGCGCAGGACGGGTTGCACCAAAATGGATTCGGGCATACCATCGCGCTGCACCTGAAAGACGCACGAAGTAATCTGCTGGTCGTTCACGTACGAACGGAAGAAGAAGAGATAGGCAAAAGCCGGCTTGTATTTGGGCTGTGCCATTATGCGTGCAATCTTCTCGTAGTTCTTGGGTGACCAATAACGACATCCGGCCAAACCATTGGCATCGGTGAAGATGTCCTCCTCGGTACGGTACTTCATGGTCTTTTTGATAAACTCTTTATAAGCAGCGGAATACTCCTCGGATCCGGACAAAGCAGGAATACCGTTGATGCTGATGATACGGTCTCCGGCTTTCAGCCCTGCCTTCGCTGCTGGAGAGTCGGGATCGACTGCTGCCACGAGCGAAAGATCATTGGCCTGATAGTACAGCCCCGTATAGAAGTAACGCTGACTCCGCAGACGGAACGTCGGGTTCTCACGATAGCGAATAAACGGGAACTCCATCATCATCAAAGGCACGTTGTATCGCGCATATTCCGCCAACCCCAAAGGTGAGGAAAGGAAATCATTCGACTCGCATTGCCAGAAGACTTGGAGGTTGTTCCTGGCGTTGATCAGCCGTACACCGAGCTGGATTACATAAGGAGCATTGATCTCCTGTGTGCCGGCCGGCATAATGGGGATCGATATCATCTTCTTGTCACGCGGAGAATACTGCCAAGAATTATGAGGAGCGGAACTATTGAATGAGGTAAAGAGCTTGTTGTTGTCGAACAGATAATAACAATCGACGATTACATCGGGATTGTTTAGCGTCTCCTTCATTCCCATGGCACTCAGATATTTGCCCACTTCTTTGTAGACAGCTATATCGATCTCCTCGTTGTCGGGCGAAGAAGCTGCGAAAGAGTATGTACGCAGATTGGTAAAGTCCGCTTTGGTCGATGTCTTGACTTTGTATGGACGCACGATGCGGCGATCGCTGGCATCCTGCAAGCTATAGAAGCTGAAAGAGCGTGCCAACTGACGTTCGGACAGAATATACCGAGACTGGCAGTCACGTCCTAAGGTGATTTGCTTGGTCCCCGACAGATCGGAGACCTCCAGTCGGGTCGTATTTCCACTGATCAGGAGCTTCTGAAAATCCACTTCGTCCAGCGAAGCAGTAGCCTTTCCGGCCACTTTCTCAATGACATCGCCGGGTTTGAGTCCCGCCACATCGGCAGCACTGCCCGGCTCTACCGTGATGATAACAGGCCTATTGGCACCCCAATGCTCGTTATAGCTGATTTGGTACTGCATACCGATGCGACAGACCTGATCGCTCCCCGTTGCGGACTGAGCCAAGGTCGCTGTTACTGAAAGCAATGCAGCGATTGCTACAGCAAATAAACGATTCATCTTCATTTCTGCTGATATTTTATTATTGGATTTATACCGGTCATAATTTGTTTTTACAGAGGTCAAATATAGTCAAAAGCACCTGATCGGTGGCCTGAGCGATGACCTCTTCACGAGTACCGCTAAGATGCAGGCAGTGTGCGAAAGTATCCTCACCGATGGCAAGCCCGATCCAAACTGTGCCGACCGGTACCCGATCCGAACCGCCCGAAGGTCCGGCTATTCCCGTAGTCGCAATTCCTATATCGGCATCAAGCAGACGACAAACTCCTACAGCCATACTGCGTGCCACAGGCTCGCTGACCACTGTATGGCATTCAATATCGGCTTGGGACACTTGCAAAAGGCGTATTTTGATGTCGTTCTGATATGCCACGACCGAACCCCTGAAAAAAACCGAGGCTCCCGGGCAATGAGTTAGAGCCGAAGCAATAGCTCCTCCGGTACAACTCTCGGCAGTAGCCAATGTAAGACCTCGCTCTGTCAAGAGCTTCGCCAGTTCGGAAATAACGGGACTATCCATCAGATCGTGATGCGCGAGAATGGGACGGCATCGATGGGGCAGAAATCGCCCTGCAAGTACTTATAGTATCCGGAAATGGCTACCATGGCAGCATTGTCCGTCGTATAGGCGAATTTGGGGATGAATACAGTCCAGCCATAACGTCGGGCATGATCGTGAAAAGCATCGCGCAGTCCGGTATTGGCTGATACACCACCGGCCAAGGCCACTTGTTTGATGCCATGATCTTTGGCCGCTTGGCGAAGTTTCTTCGTCAAGATGTCTATGACCGTGTGCTGAAGAGAGGCACACAGATCGGCCTTGTTCTTTTCGACGAAGTCGGGATCTTCGGCCAATTTGTCGCGCAGAGTATAGAGGAAAGATGTCTTGAGTCCGCTGAAGCTGTAGTCGTAACCGGACACATGAGGACGGGCAAAGCGGAATGCATCGGGTTTGCCCTCGGAGGCCAACTTATTAACGATGGGGCCTCCGGGGTAACCCAGCCCCATCACCTTGGCACATTTGTCGAAAGCCTCTCCGGCTGCATCGTCGATCGTCTGTCCTATTACCTCCATGTCATAAGGAGAGCGAACCAGAATAATCTGGGAGTTGCCCCCCGAAACCAACAAGCACAGGAATGGGAAAGAGGGATGCTGCGACTCCTCACCCGGCTCACGAAGAAAGTTGGCCAGGACATGGGCATGAAGATGATTGACTTCCAGCATCGGAATACCCAAGGAAAGAGACAATCCCTTGGCAAAGCTGGTGCCTACAAGGAGCGATCCCAGCAAACCCGGGCCACGGGTGAAAGCGATGGCATCAATTTCTTCTTTGCGAATGCCGGCACGTTTGATAGCCTCGCTCACCACCGGGACAATGTTCTGCTGATGCGCACGCGATGCCAGTTCGGGCACCACTCCCCCATAGGCATTGTGTACGGCCTGTCCTGCGATCACGTTGCTAAGCATCGTTTCGTTCCTGACCACGGCTGCTGAGGTGTCGTCACAGGAGCTTTCGATCCCCAATATGATAATGTCTTTCTTCATTGCTGTCTTTTGTCTTTTTTCTATCTGCAAAAGAACGAATAAAACCTTGTTTGAGCCAATTCTTCCTCCGAGTGTTGCTGTTTTTTCAATTAGTGACAAGGTACTGCCATGAGAAAACAAAGAGATAGAGGGATCCGAACCTTAGGAGTTACCTCTTTTAGAGGAAAATCCGACTGCTTCTAAGTTGAGTATAGACTGCCTGCAAAACGACTAAGGCTGTGTCATAAAGGGGATAATCCTTTGACACAGCCTTAGTATGGGAACTGCTATTCGTTCTGCGTGTAGCCCATAGGGGAATCGAACCCCTCTTTCAAGAATGAAAATCTTGCGTCCTAACCGATAGACGAATGGGCCAAACCGAGCCTGACACTCCTCTCCGCTTCGCAGACAAGTACGAGCGAGGGGGGAGAGTCTTCCCTTACGCTAATGTATTCATGCGGCGAGCGAGCTTTGACTTCAGATTGGCGGCTTTATTCTTGTGAATAATATTCTTGCCGGCCAAGCGATCAAGCATCGATGCCAATACGGGGTATTTCTTTTCAGCTTCAGTACGGTCCGTCAGTGCACGGAACGCTTTCACAGCATTACGAGCCGTACGGGCATAGTAACGATTGTGCAGTCTGCGCGCGTTTGTCTGACGAATTCGCTTTTCTGATGAAATATGATTTGCCATATCCTTCTCTTGTGATAATTTTAATTCTGTAGCCCATAGGGGAATCGAACCCCTCTTTCAAGAATGAAAATCTTGCGTCCTAACCGATAGACGAATGGGCCTCCGGATGATCTTAGCAAAGGACAAAAATCCGTTTTGCGTTTGCAAAGGTAGTATTAAATCTGAAATTGCCAAACGATTTTACTTCTGCACCATGTAAGTTTCTGCACTTTTGACTCTTCTTTTTCCATTGTCTCCTCCAAAAGTGACGTGTACTGAAAAAAGTTGACAGTTGGGCGGGATAGTTCTACAATTGGTTTACCGGTTCTTTCTATAATTCTACTTTAGGTTGACAGCCCTTA
>NZ_JRAT01000007.1:0-12579 GCF_000765945.1 Porphyromonas gulae | reverse complement strand
CTCTAGGATGGCAAGGCGTTCAAAGTTGCTTAAATGTTTGCCCATAATGGATACTGGTTGCATCCCGCCAACTGTCAACTTTTTTCAGTACACGTCAATATGATGGAGCGGTGATTTAGAGGTCGTCCCCTCTATTTTCAACGGAATAAGTGCCGCGCAAGATTTCGCGTTTGCCGGGAGGTCCGGATAGGCGTTCCATACGGAAGCCGGCGCGTGTGAGCCGGCGGCGGATCTCTCCTTTGGCACAGTAGGTAGCCAATACCGCTCCTGAACGGCATGCCCCGGCCATTCGAGTGAAAATCTCTTCGCTCCACAACTCCGGCTGAACTTCGGGAGAGAAAGCATCGAAATAGATGAGGTCGATAGGCTTACGGAATGTAAAATCGGTCAGGTCGGATGCTATCTTGTGCAACGTGAAGCCGGGATATATTTCACAATCCATTCCCCACGGTGCATGGTGGAGATCTTGCAGGAGTTTGTCTTCATCGGCCATTCCCACAGAAAAGCGAAGATGCTCATATACATCCCCTTCGAGAGGAAATTTCTCAATGGCAGAGTAATGAATGGAGAGACCCCGACACCGTTGTTCACGCAGGGTTAGTAGCGCATTGAGAGCCGTTCCGAATCCGACTTCAAAGAGATACAAAGTACCGGAGAGATGGAAAGATTCCAGACGGTGCAATAATCCCGTATGAACGAATACATGTTCGCTCTCACGACACGCACCGTGTATGGAGTGGTAGTGTTCGCCGTAATGAGACGAAAGGATGGTGGGAGATCCGTCTTCCGTAAGGACAATCATCGGGCAAAAGGGGAAAAACAGGCAAACGGCTTAGTCAGCCGGATCGCCCAAACGCTTGAAGGTGTAGCCCTCATCCAAAAGCCAGCGCACAGCGCGAGGCATGGCCTGCTGCATATTGGGAGTGGCTTTGAGGGAATCGTGGAAGGTAATAATGGAGCCGTTGCGTGCATAGCGAACGACCGAACCGAAGACGGTATCGGGCGAAAGGCGAGCGTTATAATCGCGCGTGATCACATCCCACATAATAATGTCGTAGTGATTGCTAAGCAGGAGGGTCTGCATGAAGCGAAGATGACCATGTGGCGGTCGGAAGAAGCGAGAATTGATAAGCCGGTCGGCCTCTTCCACATCTTTCAGATAGGTACGCGTGCGGACTTTCAGCCCTTGCAGATGGTGGAAAGTGTGATTGCCTACCTGATGACCACGGTGCTGTATCTCGGCAAAAAGATCGGGATAGCGACGCACATTGTCCGCCACACAGAAGAACGTAGCTTTGACGCCAAGTTCATCGAGCGTATCCAATACCCAGGGTGTTACTTCCGGTATGGGACCGTCATCGAAGGTCAGATAGATGCTTTTTCCTTCTTTGGCAGGGATGCGCCATGTGGCACCGGGGAACAAAGCCCGGTACCACATGGGCACGCGACAGATAAGTCGTTCTACGAGTCTGAGCTGCATTTATTGCGGTTTGCTATTACCCTGCTGATCAGCGTAGAGAACCTTATAATAGTTCTGGAATACGGGCAGATATTCGTCCAGCACCTTGCTGTCGTAAGCAGTACTGAGTCGAAGAGCCGTAGCAACCGTATTCATCTCCTGATCGATCTCTCCTTCGGAAAGCATTTGCATGAATTTGGATTCCGACAGGCGGAAGAACCAGTTAAGCGTACGCATCGAAGAGCCTGCCACGGCCTTGACTATCCGATCTGCATCGGCCACCATGTCTGCATCGTACAGAGTCTGTGCCAATACCAGCGAGCGATAATCATAGGGTACGACTTCAGGACTGATCTCTTGGAGGCATTTGGTGAGCACCTTGCGGGCACGAACGGTATCGCCTCTTTCGAGCAAGGCCTTTGCCAACGGAGAAAACACAGCTACGCGATAAGTATTGGTGGAATTACGAATATCTGCATCGAAGTACACCTTGGGATTATTGGCTCCTCCGAAGCGGAACTTGGTCATCACGTTGGTATAGGTCTTCTCCACATCGATGTTATCGCCTACGCGACGGGCCTTGAAAGGCACAAACTGATTGGCCATACCGGTCTGACGCAAGTAGTCCGGCAGGTTGGAGAAGGAATTGCTCGGAGACGTAATAGCCCAATAGATAGGACGCTTCCATTCGTTATTGGCTATCAGATCGAGGACGCTCAGATCAGCCAATGAGAGGATGCCCTTACCGGCCAAAGACAGATCGATGGTCCGACGGACATGCACCTTAGCCGAATCGCCAAACGCCTGTCCCAATGCTTGCGAATCTACCGGCAGGTACAGATTCTCGCTCGGCATCACACCATTACCATAAGTGACGGGGCGAGTAGCTATTTTCATGGCTTCGGACAGCATCATGACGGGCTTGCCATCGGCCGTGAATCCACTACCCGGGAGTGAACGGAAGTTCAACTCCGGATCTCTGGCAGAGTAATTGGGATCGACACGAACAAAGGCATTCCGGCTGATGAAGGATTCATTCATATTCTTCAACGGTAGCGGATCGGACTGATAGGCTTGCTGCTTCATCTGGCGTACATACCAATCTGCTCCCAAGTAGCTGAGATTGCTCACACGGATATCGGTACGAATGCCTTCCACCTCCTGAGCATACCAGAGCGGGAAGGTATCGTTGTCGCCATAGGTGAAAATAACGGCATTGGGATCGCAGCTCTCCAGATAATTGGCACCGAAATCGCGTCCCACGTAGCGTCCCGAACGATCGTGGTCATCCCAGTTCTGGCCGGCCATCTGGATAGGCACCAGCACGGCAGCAGCCGTAGCGATGGTAGCCGCAGTGGCGTGGCTGAGTTTGGCCCGACGCAAGAAATCGACCAATCCGGCCACACCGAAACCGATCCAAATACAGAAAGCATAGAAAGATCCCGCATAGGCATAGTCTCGCTCGCGCGGTTGGGCGGGTGTCTGATTGAGATACAATACGATGGCCAAACCGGTCATAAAGAAGAGGAAGAAAGTGATCCAGAAACTCTGTGCCCCTTTCTCCTTTCGCAACAGCTGGAAAGAAATACCGATCAGGCCCAAAAGCAGCGGAAGCATGTAATACACATTGTGTCCGCGATTCTTGGCCATGAAGTCCGGCATATCATCGGTTGGGCCGATAAGAATCTTGTCGATGAAGGGAATACCCGTCACGGCATTGCCACGCAATAGTCCTCCGTCGCCTTGCAGGTCATTCTGACGGCCGGAGAAATTCCAAAGGAAATAACGCCAGTACATATAATTGACCTGATAGTTGAAGAAGAATTTCAGATTCTCTCCGAAGGTAGGCATACTGGCATCCGTTTCGGATCGCCCCATCCAGATATTATAACTCTGCGGATGTCCATCGGTAGTGGAATAGACACGCGGGAAAAGCATCATGGAACCATCTCCGTATTCATACTCGCGTTGTGTATAGAGCGTTTCGTAGCGGTCTTTATCTGTAGGATTTGTCTTGGGCGAAGGCCCTGTTACTTCCTGTCCATCCTTCAAACCGACAGGTTGGGATGCAAAGGAAGGTCCGTAGATCAACGGGGTACTTCCGTATTGTTCGCGAGCAAGGTAGCTACGAAGCGAAAAGGCATTGGACGGAGCATTCTCATTCATCGGCGGATTGGCAACGGCACGAACGAGGATAACACCGTAAGAGGAGAAGCCGACGAGGATAACCAGCATACTCATCAAGGCCGTATGCAAGAACCGCACATTCAACCGCTTGGATGCAAACAGCCAATAAGCTATGACCAGTGTAAGGACTATGCCGAGAAGGATGCCATTGCCGATAAAAGGAATACCCATCAAGACAACACTCAGCAGCACGGCAAAGCGCATGCGCATCGATTTGGTTGTACCCTTCTTATCTCCTTCGGCCTGTACGGAATAAGTCTCCTTCACAGACCAAATCAATATGGCTGCCAGCAGGAAGAAGTAGAAATATAAACCGCTATTGAAGCTGAAGCCAAGAGTATTGACGGCGAAGACATCGAATACGCCGGCAACCTTGGGGATACCCTGTATCACACCGAACATCATCACCCCGATAAGGGCGAAGGAAGCCAAAAGGGCCAACAAAGCACCCTTCCCTGTGGGCTTGGAAGCACGGCGATAGTAATACACCAAAGCCATGGCAGGGATACAGAGGAGATTGAGCAAGTGCACTCCGATGCTGAGTCCCATAAGATAAGCGATCAACACGAGCCAGCGGTCGCTGCGTAGATTGTCGGCACGCTCCTCCCACTTGAGCATCAGCCAGAAAACGGCAGCCGTAAAGAAAGAACTCAATGCATATACCTCAGCCTCGACGGCACTGAACCAAAACGTATCGCTGAACGTATAGGCCAAGGCTCCAACGACTCCACTGCCGAGGATCGTGATTACCCGTGGAACGGATATTTTCCTCGACGGCTCTTCCAATCCGGATGCATTGCGTACTGTCGGTACAAGTACGCGGCGGACAAGGTGGGTAATCGTCCAAAACAAAAACAGGATGGTAAAGGCACTGGCCAGTGCACTGGTAGCATTGGCAAGCCATGCCACCTGTGACGGATCGCTCGTGAAATGCGATATGATATTATAGACGAGCATGAAGAAGGGTGCTCCGGGCGGATGACCGATCTCCAACTTGTTTACGCAGACTATGAACTCGGCACAGTCCCACAGGCTGGCTGTAGGCTCGATTGTCATCAGATAGACGATAGCTGCAACTGCAAAAACGCCCCAACCGACGACATTGTTCAGAAATCTAAAACGTTTCCATTCCATATCATTGTATTCTTCTATAATGACTTAAACGTATTGAGCAGGGGGCAAACCCTACTTCTCACGGATAAAAATGTTGATGGGAGTACCACAAAAATCCCAGTGGGTACGAATCTGATTCTCCAAAAAGCGCTTATAGGGTTCTTTCACCCACTGAGGCAGATTGGCAAAAAAGGCAAATGAAGGCACTGCCGTCGGAAGCTGCATCACATATTTTATCTTGATGTATTTGCCCTTGGTAGCAGGAGGCGGTGTAGCCTCGATAATGGGCAGCATCACTTCATTCAGCTTGTGCGTAGGAATACGAGTCGAGCGGCGTGCATAGACCTGATTGACCGCCTCCAACACTTTGAAGATCCTTTGTTTGGTCATAGCCGATATGAAGAGAAGGGGGAAATCCGTGAAGGGAGCAAAACGCTGCCGGATGGCATTCTCGAACGTCTTGATGACGGCCTGACTTTTATCTTCCACCAAGTCCCACTTATTGATACATACGACCAGTCCCTTGCTATTGCGCTGGATAATCTGAAAGATATTCAGATCCTGCGACTCCACACCTCGTGTGGCATCCAGCATCAGCACACATACGTCGGAGTTTTCGATGGCACGAATGGATCGAATAACGGAGTAGTATTCCAGGTCTTCATTCACTTTACCCCTTTTGCGAATACCGGCGGTATCGACAAGGTAAAAATTGAGTCCGAACTTATTGTACTTAGTGTATATAGAGTCCCTTGTCGTGCCTGCTATATCCGTCACGATATGCCTGTCCTCTCCGATGAAGGCATTCAGCAAGGAACTTTTCCCTGCATTGGGACGGCCTACGATGGCTATTCGAGGGAGTGTTTCGTCCAGGTCCGATTGGCCGCTCTCTGCCGGCAATAGCTCCATCACCCTGTCGAGCAAATCGCCTGTCCCCGAACCGCTGACAGCTGCAACGCAGTAAGGATCGCCCAAACCAAAGGAATAGAATTCGGAAGCAGAATAATGATCTTCGGTATTGTCCACCTTATTGGCTACGACTATAACCGGTTTTTTGCTTCGGCGCAGGATCTCGGCGACTTGTTCGTCAAGGGAAGTCACTCCGGTCTGGTTGTCTACGACGAAGAGGACTACATCTGCTTCCTCGACAGCAATATACACTTGCTTATTGATTTCTTCCTCGAAAACATCTTCCGAATTGACCACCCAGCCTCCGGTATCGACGATGGAAAACTCCCGACCGTTCCAATGCACCCGACCGTACTGCCTATCGCGCGTAGTACCGGCCTCTTCGGCTACGATGGCTTGCCGGCTTTGGGTAAGGCGGTTGAACAATGTGCTCTTGCCCACATTCGGACGGCCTACGATGGCGACTAATGCTCCCATATCTCTATTTCTATTCTATGATTTCGTTCTGATTGTTGCTTGTCATGCTACGACCGACCAAGGACTAATCCAACTGATAGCCGAAGGCACGAAGCAGATTATCCCTGTTGCGCCAGTCTTTTTCGACCTTCACAAAGATCTCCAAGAAGATTTTCTTTCCGAAGAAACGCTCCAAATCGCGCCGGGCCATTGACCCCACACGTTTGATGGCCGCTCCTTTCGGGCCGATGATTATCCCTTTCTGAGAATTACGCTCTACGATGATCAGCGACTTGATGCGGATAATGGTCTTCTCCTCCTTGAATTCCTCCACGACCACTTCCACCGCATAGGGAATTTCTTTTTGGTAGTACAGCAAGATCTTCTCACGAATGATCTCCGTAACGAAAAAACGTGCCGGCTTGTCCGTGAGCGCATCTTTTTCGAAGTAAGGAGGAGAGGGTGGGATGAGGCTTTCGATGCGTCTCTGCAGCAGCCCGACATTGAAGTTGTTCGTAGCCGAAATGGGGTGAATCTCTGCTTTGGGCAATATGCTACGCCACTCTTCCACCAGTTTTTCCAATGCTTCCTGATTGCTCAGGTCGATCTTGTTGATGACCAGAAGTACAGGGCACTCCATTCGGGATACGCGAGCGAGAAAATCAGCATTCTTATCAGCCTTCTCCACCACGTCCGTCACATAAACCAGTACATCGGCATCCCCGAGAGCAGATTCGGAGAACTCCCGCATTTCCTGTTGGAGTTTGTAATTGGGACGAAGTACTCCCGGTGTATCGGAATAAACGATTTGCATCTCCGGCGTATTCACAATCCCCATGATTCTATGTCTGGTGGTCTGCGCCTTGGAGGTAATGATAGAAATCCGCTCACCGACAAGCAGATTCATCAGTGTACTTTTCCCGACGTTGGGGTTTCCAACGATATTGACAAATCCCGAACGGTGACCGGACTCCCCTACTTGCATTTCGAAGCTTTGTTATATGTACGAATAAGGGGCTGTTTGCCTTCGCGGCGAAGCAGCCCCCTGTTTCTATTGTGTATGATCAACGAACCGTGCTGCCATCGTATGCCCACTTGACATAGACAGCTCCCCACGTAAAGCCGGCACCGAATGAGGTCATGACCAGAACATCGCCTTTCTTCAACTTATGCTCCCACTCCCACAGACAAATGGGGATTGTAGCCGAACTGGTATTGCCATAACGCTCGATATTGACCATCACTTTCTCGTATGGGACTCCCATCCGTCGGGCAACGGCATCGATGATTCGGAGGTTGGCCTGATGAGGTACTACCCAAGTAATATCATCGTGCGAAAGATTGTTGCGCTCCATGATCTCCACACAGCTGTTGCACATATCTACGACAGCATGCTTGAATACTACCTGTCCTTCCTGATACACATAGTGCCAACGATTATCCACCGTTTCGTGTGTAGGAGGACATGCCGATCCACCGGCCTTCATGATCAAATGATCTTTGCCGATACCATTGGAGTGCAGCACCGCATCCATAACGCCTACTTCTTCTTCGGTAGCCTCGAGCAAAACACAACCGGCACCATCCCCGAATAGCGGACAAGTAGCCCGATCAGTATAATCCGTAATAGCCGTCATCTTCTCCGTAGCGATCACAAGGATCTTGGAGTAACGTCCCGAACGGATAAAATTGGCTCCCACTTCAAGAGCATAAATAAACGTGGGACAGGCCGCCTGCATATCGAAAGTAAAGATGTCGCCACAGCCGATCTCATGAGCAACGATGCTGGCCGTGGAAGGGAAATGATAGTCGCCCGAGTTGGTTGCAAGGATCAAGCCGTCGATGCTCTTGGGATCGATACCATGACGATCGAAGAGGTCTTGTGCCGCACGAATAGCCAGATAGGAAGCCCCTTTATCCTTGTCTCGAAGGATCCGACGCTCCTTGATGCCTACACGGGTCATGATCCATTCGTCATTGGTATCAACCATTTTTTCCAGATCGGCATTGGTAATAACATCTTCAGGGAGATAGGCCCCAACGGCTGTTATAGCCGCGTTTATTTTATTCATAATTGAATTTGTTGCATAATGGACGGGCGTCAGCCTTTTTCAAAGGCCATATCCCGCCGGAAAAGATTATTTGTGGCCGCTAAAATAAAAAAAAAGTCCCAAAGAACAGGTCTAAGGGACTCTTTTGCTCGTTCTTGCCGCCTAAGCGACCGGCATCGACCGAGGGCAAGCAATTTTACACTGCCACTTCTTTTTCGATTGCCAACTTACCGCGGTAGTAGCCACAATCACCACATACTGTGTGATAGATGTGCCATGCTCCACAATTGGGGCACTTGGCCAAAGTCGGCATAGCGGCTTTGTCATGAGTTCTCCGCTTGGCGGTTCTCGTTTTGGACTGTCTTCTTTTAGGATGTGCCATTTTTATTTATTTAAATTGTTCTTTTTGTTCCAATAGTTTTCCAAGAGAATCCCACCTCGAATCGTGAGCGGTCATACCGGATTCTTCTGTTGCTTCATCAGCATCTATCGCCAGCAGATCGGACATTCGATTCATCATCTCGGGGTCGCATTCTCCATCCGAATGCATACGCTGCATCGGGATAGCCAATTCGGAATACTCATAAAGAAGCGAGCTTAGATCCAATGTACCTTCCGACAGAGGGACTACAAGCAGATCGTCGCTCAACTCTTGATAAGAATCGCCGAAACGAACCACCAATTTATTTTCCTCTTTTACCGGCATTTCCACCTCATCGAGACATCGGTCACAAGCAGTCTTGACAATTCCGTCAAGCGCGATGCAAAAATTAAAGACATCGCCATTGCGTTCCACTTCGACCTTTGCAGCCAATGTCCCGCCTAAAATATCGTAACTTCCGGACTGCTCAAAAAAGGAATCACCCAATTCGTAATCGAATCGGTGCTTGCCTTGTGGCAGCGACTTGAGATTCAGTACGTATCTTCCGGATGATGCCATTTCGTGTAAGATGAAAAACTTTGCAAAAGTAACGCTTTAGGATGACATTACAAACAGTTTTATGTCTTTTGTCTCGTATGTACATAGCACGAACGAAAGCAGCGACGAGGAAATGACAAGAGCTTCGCATCTTCGGAGTCGGCTTTTTTCCTACTTTTGCAGTGCGATAGGAGACCCCACAGGAATGCGGACACCTGTATATCACAAAAAGGGTTGGTCCATCGAACAAAACCAGTTTACTAACGTTTACCAACGACTCAATGACAACAGATATGCACTCTGTTTTCTCTCCTTCCTTTCGGCCTTTGGACGGATTCTACCCTGTCCATACCGGCATATACCGTCACAGCATGCTCACAAAAGAGATCAGTGTCCATGAGGTGTAAAGCCCCATAATCTTCCGATAACCTCACGACATAAGGCACCCGTCCGGTTTCCTCTTGAATCGGACGGGTGCCTCTGTTTTATCACCTTACGAGAAAGCCTTTAGGGGGCTGCGATTTATATACAAACCGTTTTCGATCTGTATATTTATTGAAAATGATTTACATATAAATGGGAAACGGTTTATATATAAACTGAAAATGATTTGTATATGGATTGCTCTTCGACCTGACGAAAAAGAGCTTCCGATCCAAAAAAGTTCATCACAGCATCATTTTCTCCTTGAATTCGGCTTTCATAGAGTCGCTTATTTGGAATGATTCCAAACTCGTCTTCGTTGTTGAAAAGTTTTTTGGCACACAAAACACATCTCTGTACGCAGACTCGATTTGCCACAAAAAAAGTGCACCGAAACAGAAGTCCCGGTGCACCTTAATAATCAATATGGAAAACTCCACTTATTTTTTGCCAAGCAACATATCAAGGTTGCGCTGCGCATTTGTATCTCCTTCTGCAACCGCCTTACGGAAGAAGGTTTCGGCACGAGCAAAATCTCCCGTACGAGCATAAGCAGCTCCAAGGATATTGCTTACACCCTTTTCTGTCTGAATCGGACTCAACAGAGCAATTGCCTGCTGAGCATCTCCACCTTCAAAAGCGGCCACAGCCAAATTGATTCGGCCCGTTACACTTTCAGGGAAATACTTCAGGGTCGTATTCAGAGCAAACAAACGCTCTTGGTCTCCCTTGGGATAAGACATTGCCACACGGTACATTTCGGCCTCACTAAGTTCTTTCGGAGCAGTCTTAATGATTGCGCGAGCCTCTTCGAGTGTATAATCGCGAACGATATATCCCATGGTTATCGTATTGCGACGCAAATTCGGATAGATCTGATCCAAGATATGACGATAAGACGAAAGTTGCTTCAGAGCCTGCTCACGTGCATCATCATCGGCATATTTATCGGAGTTGATTATCTCCAGTACGCGATCACGATCGGCTATATCGCTCTTTTCGATAGCCAGTTTCAGCCCTTTCCAGTCTTCACCGCCGAACTTAGTGGTTATATTCGGCAACGTTTTCCCATACTTGCGCACCAATTCTTCTGCAAGCCTTTTGGCACGACGCTCAGACAAAGCCTTATTGTGGGCTATTGAAGCCTCGGGAGAAGCAAATCCTTCGATGATCATTTTATTGACCGAATAGTTAGGATTAGCCTTCACAGTGCTTACAAATTCTCTGATTTTCTCTAACTCCGCCTTATTGTTACGGTATTCAGGAAGGACATCTGCCTTATTGACTTTGAAATTGATATAAGCATCGAAGCTGGACTCTCGCTGCTTTTCCACTTCTTCGGCCGGGGTAACCTCAGCCAACAGATAAGGAGCTTCCGCAGGATTGAACAAAGGTTCGAAAGGCACAGCAACGTCTGCCAGACCAACGGGACACTTGGCACAACCTCGCACCTCTTCGCGAACTACAAATTTGGCATGCATCATCCAGGGAGCATAAGCATGCTCTCCCATGAAAGCAAACTGCTCGCTCTTCCCATTGTGGCGGCGAATGTATTGGGCTGCATTTTTTGCTTGGGGCAAAGCCGAACTAAATGCGATTTCACGCTTGAGAGCTTTTGTTCGATTGCGACCTGTAATGACTACCGAAGGAAATTCCACTCGGCTCGTACCATCTTCTGAACGAAGAATAGGCGTAACAATGATCATCTGAGTGCTCTTGAGCTTCAAACCACTCATATCTGCCACACCATTTAGTGCGACCTTATTTCCGGTTTTGTCCAACGAAATTTTATATGAAATTGCTCCTTCGTAAGCATTTTGAGCGACCAAACCGGCAACAGCGGCGAAGAGAGCGATAAGAGTTAGTTGTATTCTTTTCATATTAAAAGCCTCTTTTTTTGAGAGTTCATTTATTAGGAATTACTTAAACAGATAGATTAACGAAAGAGTGGCTCGCGTCAGGCCAAAGTAATCGGCCTTCTTGTCAACACCAACTTTCTTCCCACACTCTACACACTGATACTTGTCATAGTCGAAGTGAATATAGCCACCACCGATACTTGCTTCCAGATTCCAATGATTGCCCAAGATCCACTGACGGCCTATACTGATACCACCACCATAGAACCATCCTTGATAACGATGATACTTGGCATCGTCGAAGTCGCTCTTAGGATGAATGGAGCCAACAGGAGGAACTGATATTCCTGCGATATTCATTTGACCGACATGACCATGAAGTCCGATAAACACTCCATTGAATTTCTCACAGAACCAATAACGCAATTCCGGCTGGGCAAGCCAATGCTTCCAATAATGATCATCGCTGATCTTGAAAGGGTTTACTCCTCCCAAGAGGTCTACAGTCATTTTAGGGCCTACACCTATTTCCAAGGCCAAGTTGGGGGTTAGCGTTGCATCATAAAGCAAATTATTCTTAAGAGCCACGCGCTGAGCAGATGCAGCAAACAGTCCGCTCAAAAACAACACCAAGAAAATCAAATTCTTCTTCATACGCTTCCTTTATCTTACACTTTAATTACTTGCATGCCAACATGCACTTTTTTTCGAGAAATTATTTAATATCAAGACACAATAACACTACAGAATGAGAGTCAGCCCCTTCTTTACACAAAGGTGCACAAAAAAAATGAGTCAGAAACCTTATCCATTTAGAAAACGTAGGTTACGAAACATAAGATTCATTATTCGTATTAGCAATGCCTACTACGAACAATCCTCTTTGTTTCCACAAAAAACTGGTCTTTTTAGATAATAAATCCAAATTACCCATTGAAATTTGAAACAAAGAGATTTTAACGGTAGAGTAAGGATGTTAAGAGGGGGTTGGAAAATACTTTACTTCACAACCCCCTCTTACTAACATTTAGAGAGATGTATCAAGTCCGATGTAATTGGATATGCAACGAGCAATCTCATCGTTACAACGGTGCTTTGATTTTTACTCATCAGTTAACGATTAGCTTCCTTACGTCAGTAGCTGTAGTAGGACTATGAAGACTGACAACATACGCTCCATCAGTCAGAGCTTCTGTCATCGAC
>NZ_JRAT01000006.1:0-86989 GCF_000765945.1 Porphyromonas gulae | reverse complement strand
GCTCTTTTGCACCTGCTCAAAATAATAAGCGAAAAGCTAAGCGAGAGACCATCGATGAATGACTTCTCACTTGCAAATGCTTTTTAAGGGATGACTAATGACAATTCTGGGATAATGCCATCTTGAAGGTGATGAGTTTGCAGGTACGAACGATTTTCCCCGGAAGCATATCCTTTGTCCACCAAGACGACTGTGCCTTGAGGTATGTTGCTTTTTGTATCCGTAGTGATAATGCTTTTGCTTGTACACCCAACGGGCTTCTTCATCCGTCCCTTTACGTTTACGGACAACCTGTTTTTGATAATCCTCCTCTGCCTCTTTTTCCTCCTCGCTCCGATTGTCTTCCCTGTCGTCTGCGACTTCAATCGTAATGCTTCCATTGGGTTTATATGGCGTCTCCACAAGGCTTGCATCGACAAGCACCCTTTCCCTTACCGAAATGTGATGGCGGGAAAGTTGTTTGTTAAACTGCACCAATAGTTTGTCCATCAGGCCCGGCTCGGTCAGTGCCGAACGAAATCGACTGATGGTGCTGTGGTCGGGAGAAACCTCTTCCATTTTCAACCCCAAGAATCGGGAAAAGGTCATTGAATCATTGAATCATTGAATCATTGATGCGCTCCTCCGGAGCACAATCACTGAGGTTGTACCATGTCTCCGGAAGCAACATTTTGAATAAGAGAATCACGTCATAAGCCGGGTCACCGATGGCATTTTGTCGCTTCCTGTATTTCTTGTTGATTGGCGTCCGAATCGGACGCCAATCAATAAGCCTGTCAATCTGACTGAGGAAGTCGTTTTGTGCTTTGCGACAACGCTTTGAAAAGAGTGCGTCTGCAAACGTTACATGCTCATCGGTGTTCTTGGATTGGTATGCCATGGGAAGAATATTATTCTGTTTTTGACACTCAAATACACAAAAAACTTCCTATTACACAATGAATTAATAAATAAAATGCAGGCCAATTGCCGTGCAAAGGTCTCATTATACCGTCGTAAGGACTTTATTGTATGTCATTAATGGTGCAAGAGCAGAGCTTTTTTATTTTCTTTGTGTAGATATCAATTCAGAATACACGCTAAAAAACGATCGATTATGGACATTATTCTCTCAATTCTTCCCATCGTTCTTCTTATCGTTTTGATGCTCGGACTCAGAATGGCAGGCCACAAGAGTGCTGTCCTGGCTCTCGTCTGTGCAGCTCTGGTAGCCTTGTTCGCTGCTCCGGCGTTGGGATTCGCTCCTGCAGATTTTACCCGTGCCGGTGTCGGTTGGGCTTTTGTGGAAGGAGCCCTCAAAGCTATCTTCCCCATTTTGATTATCATCTTGATGGCTATCTACAGCTACAATGTGCTGCTGGAATCGGGTAGAATCGAGATTATCAAGAAGCAGTTTACCGGTATCAGCCGGGATAAGAGTATCCAAGTCTTATTGCTTGTATGGGGATTCGGTGGGTTGCTCGAAGGAATGGCCGGTTTTGGAACAGCAGTAGCGATACCGGCTGCTATCCTTATCAGTCTGGGATTCAAACCGGGATTCTCCGCATTGGTCAGTCTGATAGCCAATAGCGTGGCTACCGGCTTCGGCGCGGTAGGAGTACCTGTAACCACGCTGGCCAATGAGGTCGCAGCCAACGGTGTGGCGACAGCGGGAGAGATTCAGATCATCAGTGCGCATGTGGTCCTCCAGCTTTCGGTGTTGATGTTCATTATCCCGTATATCATTCTTTTCCTGACGGACAGGAGTGCTAAGAGTCAGCCCAAAAACATTATTCTTGCCTTGCTGGTCGGAGGTGTTTCATTGGCCGTACAGTATGCTTCGGCTCGTTATCTGGGAGCAGAAACGCCGGCCATATTCGGTAGTATTGCAGCCATTATCGTCATTATCGCTTTTGCGAAATTGACTGCCAAGAAAGATGACGAAGCAGCTGCAACTTCTCATGAGAAATATAGCCGCAAACAGATTTTCGAAGCATGGAGTGTCTATCTCTTCATCCTTTTCTTTATTGTGCTGGCCAGTCCGGTGAGTGGTCCCATAAGCGACTTCCTTAAGTCCAATCTGGTATCCAAAATAGCTTTGCCCATCTACCAAGAAGGCAAGACGTTCAATTTCGGCTGGCTTAGCAATGCCGGTCTTATGCTCTTCCTCGGAGCCTTTATCGGAGGTTTGGTGCAGGGCGTTTCGGCCCGAAAGTTATTTAGCATTTTGGGAAAGACTGTTGTCGGCCTGAGAAAAAGCGGTGTCACCATTATCAGTCTTGTCGCTATGAGCGCGATCATGACTTATAGCGGCATGATACTGGTTATCGCTACGGCATTGGCCGAGGCTACCGGTACGCTGTACCCTCTATTCGCTCCCCTCATAGGTGCTGTAGGTACATTTGTTACGGGTAGCGATACTTCGTCCAATATCCTGTTCGGTAAGTTGCAGGCAGGAGTAGCCAATCAGATAGGCGTGGATACACAGTGGTTAGCTGCGGCCAATACGGCAGGAGCCACTGGAGGAAAGATTATTTCTCCGCAGAGTATCGCCATTGCTACTGCTTCTTGTAACCAACAGGGCGAGGAAGGCAGCATCCTGCGCTCTGCCATCCCCTATGCTCTCTTCTATGTAGTGGTGGTAGGACTGATGGTTTACTTCCTGGCGTGAGGCTATAATTGTTCGTATAATCGGCGATTTGCAGTGGGTATTTGCATGAGGTCTCTCGATTGGTCTCTTCTTGCCGGCTGCTGATCGTCGATTCCTTTTCTCCGCTTTTCCGCTGATCGGGTAGAACGATGTCTATGACCTCATTTATATTGGTCGTATATCTGCGTGAACGATGCTTGACCGAAGAGATGCATGCTATGGCTTCTGCTTCCTGAGTGGCAATGGTCAGGCTCTCTTTCCCGAAGCGTCGGCGAATGGTATCCACAGAAGTCAGAAAACGCTCCTGCCGTATGCGATCGATTGGGTCGAAAAGATTGAGTTGATAAGCATCCGTGACCAAGTCGGACAAGATTACGCCCGCCTGTTTATAGGGTGTATTCGGCCGATAAATCTCTTGCAGTAGGGTGCGAATCTTCGGGAGTAGCTCTGATGGGTCGGCCGTAGCTACGGGGAGGAGCATTTCATTTTGGGCCGAATAATCGTTCTTCTGATCGAATCGGCTACAACTTATGAAGATGCTCAATCGGCGTGCTCGACTCTTCTCTTCGCGCATCTTCATACAGCAGCTATCGGCGAAGACAACCAAGTGTTTAAGAAGAGAGTCGAAATCTCGGCATGGTTGCCCGAAAGAGCGCGTGGTGCAGATACTTTGGCGGGGTTGAGGCAGTTTCATCTCTATACAGGCTTCGCCTCTAAGTTCCTGCCATGTCCTAACGCCCGGAGTGCCGGCCAAGCGATACACCTGACCTTCTCTCATCGAGGCAAAGTCTGCTGCCGTATTGATGCCATAATAGTATAGCTTGCGTGATAGTCTACGCCCAATTCCCCATACATCGCTTACGTCGAATGCTTGCAGAGCCTTTGCCCTCTTCTCTTCCGAATCTATGGCGCATACACCTCTGTAGCCTGCATACTTCTTGGCGTATTTGTCAGCTACTTTGGACAGGGTCATCGTATTGGCTACACCTATGCTCACCGGTATGCCCGTACATTGGTGGACCCTATCCGCTATGGTGTGGCATAGGGACATATAATCCTCCACCCCGTTTAGATCCATGAAGCACTCATCTATCGAATAGATAGACATCCGAGGTACAAGCTCCGATACAAGCGACATGATGCGTCGGGACATATCGCCGTAGAGAATGAAATTCGAGCTGAAGAAAGCCACATTGTGCCGACGAATCAAGTCCTGTACCTTGAAAAGAGGTTGTCCCATACCTATCCCCAAAGCTTTGGCTTCATTGCTGCGAGCTATGATACAGCCGTCATTATTGGAGAGGACGACTACCGGCCTGTTTCGGAGCGAGGGGTCGAATACCCTTTCGCAACTGACGAAGAAGTTGTTGCAGTCTAAGAGAGCATACACAACGGGGGGCTGATTATCTTCTTGTTTTATGGATACAGTAGGTTACGATCCCCCAGATAACGAAGTCGTTGTCTGCTGATACATGTATGGTAGGGTAGTCGGGATTGGCCGGTTCGAGGAGGATCTCCTCCGATTTGATGCGAATAGTTTTCAGTGTAAACTCGCCATCCAGAAAGCATACGGCCATATCGCCGTCTCGTGGTGCAAGCGACTTGTCTATGACGAGAATATCGCCATCGAATACATGCGCATCTTCCATCGAATTGCCCTTTACCCTTCCGTAGAACGTGCTGTATGGGTGCGTGATCAGTTCATGGTTCAGGTCTATGGCAATATCCATATAGTCCTGTGCGGGCGAAGGAAAGCCTGCGCGAATACCTTCGTCCGCAAATGGCAGAAGCAGAGAAGATCCGGTATCGGTTTGGAATAAATCAATCATCTATGAGCAAAGATAGCACAGAATATCTTTTCCCTTTTATCACGATACTGACAGCTTTGCACAGAGCTGTTTCCCTACGATTGGAGACGAAGGGAAAAAACTTTTGTGTGTCAGCTTAGAGGAATGAAAAAAACAGGAGACTATTAATTGAAAGAAAGGATCGTAATGAAAAAAGCAGCTAATCAGCTGCTTTCTTATCAGGATTGGGACGGTAGCCCTCCAGCAATTCGTCATTTTCCATCAGGAAAGGCGATGCTGTAGGTTGTCCCCATTCTACATCGTATAGCCTCATCAGGTAATCGTTCAGCTCAGTGCGATTACTGAACCGGATAGCCTGATAGGGTGCTTGAAACGTCAGCTTCTCGACGAAAAGTAGTTGGTCGCCCATCGGGATCAGTACACCCACATGTCCGACGAAGAGATAGCTCTCATCCGGTGTGATCGCCGAGTGCATCATCACGGAAATCAGCGATGCTTTGGCCTTGTCATCTTTGTGGATGAAACGGATACCGTGGCTCTGCCAATAGGCTTTCACGTTTTGCAGATGCTTGTCGATGTCCTTATCGTAAGGTGTCGGTATCGGAGCATAAAGGGTTCGGAATCCTGTCGCTCTATCGGGGAGAAAAGGGTGCGACCGCAGTTGTCGAGCGTTTCCTCGTCAAAGTTCAATATGGTCGAACGTTCATCGATCGGTTGGTCTATGGCGATAAAGTCGTGCAATAGATCGTAAGAGGTGATACGGCAATTGTATCCGAAGAAATTCGGATATTTCTTTTCCCACCGTGCTTCGATGGCCAGTTTGTCATAATGCGGCAGTATGGTATCCAGCACTACGAACCCCCTTTCTACAAGGCTTTGGCCTTCGATGGCTTCGTTGAACTGGTTCACGTTTTGCAGAAAAGAAGCAATGTTTTCCGGGGATATACCGGCGTCGATCATTGCTTTTTCCACTTCTTCCTGCGTCGGCTTGTCCAGCAGGTTCGAATAGGTAATTGTGTGGGTGGGTTGCGTAATTTCCGAGGCGTTGTTTTTTTGCTTGTCGCTTCGGCATCCCGAACTTACTGCCATTACAATCGCTATGGCAGCAGCTACGATACTCGTGCGAAAAGATGTGTAGCGCATAATCTTATAAGATAATGTGAGTACTACTTGACGATCTCAATTTCCTTCCGTTGCAATAATTCTTTCAAATTATCATTGGTAAATCCCTTGAAATGATGAGAAATATAGAAGCCTGATCTTCTGATTTCGGCTCTTGTCTTTTTCTGTTCGTCCCGACTTTCTTCCAGCCTTCTTTTAAGTAGCAAGGAAATCCTGTCGAATTGTTCTTGGGTGAATTTGTATTTTGCCATAAGTTGAGTCATTAGTTAGAGCTGATCATATTTCTTGATTGAGGAGGATAATTATGCAATAGCATCTGCCTGTAAAGATACGTTTTTTTAAGCGCTCAAGAACCGATCCATTGTATTGCCCTGTTGTATTGCATTTATGAAAGGAAAATAAATTCTCCTTTCTCAAACGTACTTTTATTATGATCCGGAGCGAGAAGAGAGTATCTCATTCATTTGTATTGCGATACGAATACATTACCTTTGCGCCCAAAATCACACCCCAGCAAGCAGAAGGATGAAAAACTTAGTCATCGTAGAGTCTCCGGCAAAAGCCAAAACGATAGGGCGTTTCCTCGGTTCGGATTATACAGTACTCTCGAGTTACGGACACATCCGCGACCTCAAGCCCAATAAATTCAGTGTAGATATACAAAACAACTACGAGCCGGAATACGAGATCCCTGCCGACAAACGGACAGTGGTCAAGGAACTGAAGTCCCAGGCCGACCAATCGGATTTCATCTGGCTGGCTTCCGATGAGGACCGCGAAGGAGAGGCCATCGCATGGCATTTGTACGAGGCGTTAGGGCTAAAAAACAAGCAAACGAAACGAATCGTATTTCACGAAATTACCGAGACGGCTATTAAAGCTGCCATCGAAAATCCACGAGATATAGACATCAATCTGGTCGATGCCCAACAGGCGAGGCGTGTCCTCGACCGTATCGTTGGCTTCGAACTTTCTCCCGTTTTGTGGAGACGCATTCGTCCTTCTCTTTCGGCAGGGCGTGTACAGTCCGTTGCACTGCGTCTTATCGTGGAGAGAGAGCGTGAGATAAATGCTTTCGTGTCGGAAGCATCCTTCCGCTGTACGGTAGAGTTTGTCCTTCCCGATGGCAAAATGCTGACGGCAGAATTGCAGAAACGCTTTAAGACGAAAGAAGAAGCCCGATATTTCTTGGAGCAATGTGTGGATGCCGACTTTCATATAACGGACGTTACGAAGCGTCCGGGCAAACGATCTCCGGCCACCCCTTTTACTACCTCGACGCTCCAGCAGGAAGCAGCCCGAAAGCTCGGCTACGGTGTAGCACAGACCATGCGCATCGCTCAGAAGCTGTACGAAGAGGGGCTTATCACCTATATGCGTACAGACTCTGTGAACCTGTCGGACATGGCCCTCGGTGCGCTCAAGAAGGAAATAACCGAACATTGGGGTGAGCAGTACTACCAATTCCGCAGATACAAGACCAAAACCAAAGGAGCACAAGAAGCCCACGAAGCCATCCGTCCTACCTATATACACAGGGCAGAGATAGACGGCACCCCCCAAGAGCAAAAGCTCTATCAACTGATCCGCCGCAGAACCATTGCCTCCCAGATGGCAGATGCCATCCTCGAAAAAACAACGATAACCATCGGAACCGACAAGTTTGCAGAGACTCTTAGCTCGCAAGGAGAGGTGATCGTATTCGACGGATTCCTCGGCGTCTATCGTGAGGATTCGGACGAAGAACATGGCACTGCAAATACCGAAGAGCAGCTATTGCCCTCTGTCAAAGCCGGCGATACGCTCTCTCTGCATCATGCAAAAGCAACGGAGAGCTTCACACAGCGTCCGGCACGCTATACCGAAGCAAGCCTTGTTCGCAAAATGGAGGAGTTGGGTATCGGCAGACCATCTACTTATGCCCCCACCATCCAAACCATACAGAATCGCGAATACGTAGTACGCGGCGACAAACCGGGCAAAACACGCGAATACATCCTGCTGGAATACCACAAGGGGAAAGCCATAACGGAAACGATCAAAACGGAACTGAACGGACAAGACCGGAACAAGCTCCTCCCCACCGATATGGGGCTTGTGGTGAACGACTTCCTCGTGGCCTCGTTCCCTCAGGTGATCGATTACAACTTCACGGCCAAAGTAGAAAAAGAGTTCGACCAAATAGCCGAAGGAAAACTCCAGTGGCAGAAGCAGATAGGCCGGTTCTACAATAAATTCCACCCATTGGTGGAAGAAGCGTGCGAGTTCGATCCCGACCAGAAGATCGGCGAAAGAATGCTGGGTACGGATCCTGTGACCGGAGAACCTGTGGTGGCAAAAATGGGACGCTACGGAGCGATGGTGCAGAAAGGTCACACGGATAAGGAAAACGGTGTCAAGGCCCAGTTTGCCTCGCTCCAGCCGGGACAGTCCATCGAATCCATCACACTGGAGGAAGCTTTGGAGCTATTCCTCCTGCCCAAGAAATTGGGACAATATGAGGATGCGGATGTAACGGTAGCCGTAGGACGCTTCGGCCCTTATATCAAGCATGCAGGCAAATTTGTAGGGCTGCCAAAAGATACGGATCCCCTTTCCGTTTCGCTCGACGATGCCATCAGGTATATCGCCGACAAACGCGAGAAGGAAGAGAAAAGCCTGATCAAAGGATTTGTGGAAGATCGGGAGATGGAGATCCGCACAGGGCGTTTCGGGGTTTATATCAAGTACAAAGGGAAAAACTACAAAGTCCCCAAGACGGTCGAAGATCCTGCGAGACTCACCCTCGAAGAATGTCTGAAATACGTGGAAGAGGGCGAGACGAAACCCACCAAGGGCAAGAAAAAAGCTCCGGCCAAAAAGACATCGGCCAAGAAGACTGCCAAGAAGTAACAAATGGCGCGCTTCTTCATCTATCTGGCATACAACGGCACCCGCTACAGTGGCTGGCAAACGCAGCCTAATGCCCCCAGTGTGCAGCAGACCGTAGAGGAAGCCATATCCACCATCGTACGCCAACCTGTCGGTATCGTCGGAGCAGGACGAACCGATGCAGGAGTTCACGCCCACGAGATGGTCGCACACGCCGATCTTCCCTGCGATACGCCGGAGGAAGCGGCCAATCTGACAGAAAGGTTCAATAAACTCCTCCCACGCGACATCGTCATATACCGAATGCTTCCTGTCAAAGCCGATGCCCACGCACGCTTCGATGCCGTCTCCCGGACTTACCACTACTATCTGACCGAGCAGAAAGATCCTTTTATGGAAGGCTTGATGCTAAAGACCTATCGCAAGCTCGACTTCGAACGCATGAATGAAGCGGCAGCTCTTCTTCCCCTATATATCGACTTCACGAGCTTCAGCAAACTGCATACCGACGTCAAAACGAACAACTGCCGTATAACGGAAGCCCGATGGATGCCGCTTGCGCAGACAGGCCAATGGGTCTTTTCCATCACGGCGGACAGATTCCTGCGCAATATGGTACGAGCCATAGTCGGCACGCTCTTCCATGTGGGGACGGGCAAGCTATCCATCACAGACTTTCGGGACATCATCGAATCGCAGGATCGTAGCCGTGCCGGCTCTTCGGCTCCGGCTCACGCCCTCTATCTGGAGAGGGTAGTCTACCCGCCGGATCTGTTTCTCTGACAGCATCCTTTCCCCGACTGACCATTTTTTTTCAGTACGCCCCATAGAGGTGAAGAATAAATGAAAGAATAGGACAGATTATATGGGATAAATCTTCTACCTTTGCTCGCAACGTAAATATATTCTTAATAAGAAATGACAAGTAAATATTTTCATACCGGACATGGGCGTTTTATGTCGACGATGTCCTTACTACGTATCCCTGCTTGTTTCGACCGCACTTCCCCAAATACCCCCCCCCCCCATATTTGTTAAAAACGGTATAATCCGTTTCGCTTTCGACAGTCGGCTTAAGGCTATATCGGCCTCTGCCCCTTGTCGAAATTTTTTCTTATCCATCCTTTTTCGATCGCATTTTACATCCTTTCGGAGCATACTTCGGAGGGGGTCGAGCTACGCCGTACAGCGACTCGGGCTACGCCGTAGAGTGTACCGAGCTGCGCTCTACGGCTTTTCGAGCTACGCTCTACGGCTTGTCGCGCCGGGCTCTACGGCCCGGCTCGGCCGTCTATACGGCTCCCGGAGCGGAACTCTACGGTTCGGCTCGCTACGCTGTAGAGCGTACCTCGCCGAGCCCTACAGCGTAGCTCGAAGAGCTGTACCGTACAGCTCGTCATCCCCTACGGCATACCGCCATGCTCCCTATGGTATAGCCCGTTATCCTCTTCGGACTGAGATATTCGGACAAAAGCCAATCCAATTTTTACTAACATAAAAAATAGAATTACTATGAAGTATTCAGTATCCAAACGAGTAGTTCGCTTAGGCAAAGATGCCGGCAAAGAACTCTACTATGCCAATCCCGTCTCCGTAAAGACTGCCACAATGAAAGATCTCTGCGACTTGATGGCCAAGAACACGACGGTCGGTCGTGCCGATATTTATGCCGTCTTGGAACAGCTGTCGGATTCGATCCGCTACCTCGTCGGTCTTGGGATGAATGTCGATCTCGCCGGGTTGGCCACTTTCCGTGGCACGTTCAAAAGCCAAGGCGTGGAGAACAAGGAGGACTTCAATCCTCGCATGCACATCAGCAAACCGGCCATCGGCTGCATCCTCAAGCGTTCGTTCAAAGAACTGAACGGCGTAACCTATGAGCAGGTGGAAGTGGCAAACAAAACCAATAGCAATACCCCAACGCCTTCGCAGCCCTCAAATACGGGTGATAATAGCGGCGGCGGCGAACAAGGCTCCACCGGAGGCGGGCTATAAACTATGGTAATAAATTTTCTAAATAAGTATAATGGATGAATAATTTGAAAAATAATATGAAACAACTACTCTCTCTTATTCTTTTCTCTATCCTTAGTTTTTATCCGAGTTCATTAGAGTCACAAACACGCTATGTAAGAGAAAATTCCATCACAACGATACAAGCGAGATTAGACACAGTATGTTATTTCCCTGATAGAGGAGACCTTTTCCCCATAACCGAGAACTCAGCTATCTTGGAATTTCAGTATCCGAAAAATGTTAACTCGCATGTCCTTATTCAGCTTAAAAGGATTTTTTTGCGAAATCCATGGGAAGTGACCGAAGAGAGTATTCCTAACTCGATCCTACAATTATCTCCCGAGCAAATCGTCAAATATAGATTACAAGAATCGAACGTTCTTAAATATGCTCCTTCCGGCGATTATAGCGATTTGTTGGACTTAAGTGTATTGACTGTACAGCATGACGGAGCGGATATGCTGACGGTAAGGCACCACATTAATATCAATCAAGCTCTTTACGATGCAGCTACATGGAATCATCGAACAGAAACCGAGAGTTGCGTGAGTATTGATAAAAAGACAGGTAAGATTCTGGATATATGGGATGTTTTCGATGTCAGGCAAAAGGAGAATATAATTGGCTGTATCAAAAGACATATTTCTTCTTCACAAGAAGCACAAGAAGCACAAGAAGCGATACAGTACTTATGCTTTCATAGAGCAGGAGGGCCTGTTTTGTCCCCATCAGATCCGTTTTATCAAAATCCTGAACTCGATCTATGTTTGAAATATCTTTTAAACGAACCTTTTAATCACAGCTTTAGTGTTGGTTATGGATATGAGGGTGTGATACTGACTCTTTCGGCCAGACTTTATACTCCCGATAGTGATTCTTCATACAAGATTGTGATTCCGTGGTATGCTTTTGAGATCCATACCGATCGTACGTCGAGGGACTTGTGCTCTTTTCTGACAGAGAAAGGGAAAAAATATATTGCTCCTCTCTTCAAGTTTTGTGCTGATGCCAGTATTGGACAAATACAAAAAGACGAGAGATATTCAAATCAAAGTAAAGGGCAAACTATAAGTCAAGAACAACTTCGTCGTACATATCGCGGACAATTGGAAGCTGCAGCATCGCAGATGACCCAAAAGCTTATGAGAGATATTTCACCACAAAGTGGAAAAGAAGCACGTTACGTCTTGGATTTAGAGAGTATCCACTATGACGAAGAAACCAATATGGTTTCAAGCAAAGTATTATTGATATGGCAAGCAAGAGAATTTATCGCAAATATCTCTTATGGAGAGTGTCAAGTATCAGGTACCCTTCAGGTATATATGCCTATTCGCACGATTGATTCTACAAAAGCAATCCTCAGAGTCGATAAATACAATGAACATTTGAAGAAAGTGTCCATGGAAAAAGACCGTGCCAAGTTAAATCGAGGAATAGTAATCGTTCTGAATTGATTTTGTAATCATTAAAAGAGTGGTAACATAGCAAATTTGTAAAAACGATAATTGACAATATCCGGATATGAAAAGATTTTATCTAATCACAGCCCTATCAGTTTTTTTTGTGATAGCGTTTACTTTCAATAGTTGTGATGTCCCCAATACTGTACAGAAAGGTCAGGGAACTTGGATTTCAAAGCAGGAACAACTTCGTCGCACATATCGGGGAATCTTGGAAACAGCGTCATCGCAGATGCTTAAAACTTTGATAAAAGAATTTTCGCCACAAAGTGGAAAAGATGCTCAATATCTCCTTGACCTAAACAATATATCCTATGACGACCAGAACAATATGGTTTCAGCAAAAGTATTATTGACATGGCAAGCAAGGGAATTTTTAGCTGGTATTCCTTATGGAGAATGCCAAGTGTCAGGTACAATTTATGTATACATGCCTATTCGTACTTTTGATTCTACCGAAGTTATTCTTATCCCTGATAGATACAATGCACATCTAAGAGATGTATCGACCAATGCCAAGTGTGCCAAGTTAGAGCGAGGAATAAGAATAATTCTGAATTAGTTGATACTTCTCTGGGGTATTCTGTTTTTTGAGAGCTTGGATGTTGTATTCAGGCTCTCTTTTTATTGAAAAAGCAATGGAGATGGACGGTTGGCATTATATCCCGGAGTGCGTCATTCATCGGCAAGGCGGGCTTCTTTGAACTTTGCTTTCTACCTCAAGAAGGAATGTGTACAGCCTGTGCATATTGTACTTTCCATTTTCTAACGCAACACTATGGTTATAAGAACGACAGGTGGCGGGCTAGCCCGCCACCTGTCAAAAATCGTTCATAGCTTTGATGTTGAAATGGAAAGAACAAAGTACAAACGACTCACTCTGGACAATAGAAAGACCATTGCTAATTGCATTGGACTCGGCAAATCTGTCACTGAAATTGCCCAAATTCTTAGTGTGCACAAAAGTACGATTTCTCGGGAGATACGTCGCTTAGGAGAGCTTCAGGACTACCGCCCCTTAAAGGCTCATAAACACGCTCTCGAAGCAGGTAGCTTCCGAAAGAGGAAGATTAAATTCACCCCCGAAATACGCAAGAAGGTCAATTTCTATATCGCCGTGGAGCAATGGTCTCCCGAACAAATCTCCGGGTATTGCACTCAAAATAGGATCCCTATGATAGGGAAGTCTCGTATCTATGAGTATATCCATGAGGACAAGAATATGGGAGGAGATCTATGGAAGCATACGCGACATGCTCTAAAAAAACGTAAGACCCCTAAACTTGTTACAAGCCCCAAGCGGCTCAATAAAAAGAGCATTGAGCAGAGAGATCCTATTGTGCAAAATAAGGGAAGAATAGGAGACTGGGAGATGGATCTTATTGTTGGGGCACATAATCAAGATGTCATACTGACAATGGTAGAAAGAGTGACCGGATACGGGATGATTCGAAAGCTCAAGCATGGCAAGAATGCCAAGAAACTAGCCATACTTGTCAGCAAAGAAATGAAGGGGGTAGCAAGAAGAGGGCTACTGAAGACCATTACCACGGACAACGGGACCGAATTCTCTATTTATGAAATCATTGAGAAGGCACTCAAAGTACCTGTATACTTTGCCCACCCCTACTGCTCTACAGATAAACCTCATGTCGAATTATTCAATAAACTCGTAAGACAATACATCCCTAAGAAGATGGATTTCAGGCAAATAAGTCAAGATATGTGTATCAAAATACAACACAAAATTAATCGAAGATCCAGAAAAGGGCTAGGATACCTAACGCCAAGCCAAGTTTTAGGACTAACTTAGATCAACAATGTTGCGATGGAAGGGGGAATGTGCAAATTCAAAATAATTTGTGAGGTTTTGAAAAAGATGCTACTTTTGCATCTGAAATCTGTGAGGAAGCAGTTTCTCGGGGTGTAGCGCAGTCCGGTTAGCGCACCTGCTTTGGGAGCAGGGGGTCGTGGGTTCGAATCCCGCTACCCCGACAAAAGAAAGCGTAACGGCCTTTAAGCCAATCCGTTACGCTTGTTTTAATGAAAAAGGACGGGACAAAATCAAGCCAGCGTCCCGGACAGTCGAGAGCGGCCGATGTCACAATATTTTTGAGGACATGGCTAACATAGATGAAATAATATCCTACACACCCGCAGAGTTGCGAGTGGGGAAGGAGACGTATGTGTCTCTATACGCATACGATCCGACAGCGGGCAAGCTGCGGAGGAAACGTTACAAATTGAATCATATCAAATCTGCAGCCGAGCGCAAGCGATATGGGCGCGACCTTTGTGTACGACTGAACGAGCAACTTCGAAATGGATGGAATCCTTTCCTCGAGGTGGAATCTGTCAAAGGGTATGCAAAGTTCGAAGAGGCAGTAACAGACTGGATCCGCCGGCAGCAACGTATGCTGAAGGATGATGTGATAAGAGAGGCAACATACGTAGAATACGAATCAAAGGTTCGGAACCTATTGCGCTACAACTCTAAGCGGAAGTTACCGATTACGTATGTCTATCAAATGGATGCACGATTCTTGTCCGAATTCTTAGAGCATATTTATATAGACAGGGGGAATACGGCAAAGACTTATAACAACTACCTGCGCGTGATCAGCGTAATGTGTAAGTATTTCCTCGAGCGAGGATACCTGAACAACGACCCGTCAGTTAAGATAAAAGCGATCAGCAAAAATAAGCTGCCGCCCAAAGGGCGCAACCAGATCAGTGTGTCGGCACTCAAGTGCATATATGAGTATTTAGTCGTTCGAAACAAACATTACCTGTTAGCTTGCTACCTGGAGTATTACTGCTTTATACGGCCGAAGGAGTTGAGCATGCTGCGCGTAGGCGATCTATTCTACAAAGACCGCGTGATAGTCATACGTCGTGAGGTCGCGAAGAACAGGAAAGAGCAATTCTCGACAATGCCGGATGCGGTACTGAAGCTGATGCTTGAGCTGGAAATACACAAGCATCCAAGCTGCTACTATATTTTCTCGGATGGATTCGCTCCAGGCCCGACACAGCGCAGCGAGAAAAAGTTCCGCGATGAATGGATAAAAATGCGACGGGCACTGATGTTGCCGGAGTCGTACCAGTTCTACTCGTTGAAAGATTCTGGCGTTACAGACATGTTAGATAAAAACGTCCCGACCATCGCCGTGCGTGACCAGGCACGCCACTCAAGTGTAGCGATAACGGAGATATACGCACAAAAGAGGAGGCTTCAAGCGAATGCGGATATAAAAAACTTCGAAGGGGAGTTTTAATGTGATTTTCGTAGTCGTCATTTTGTAACTTATTGATTTATAGCGAAATGTCATTTTTTTTCGCAACCATGCCGAGTTTTTGTGTTTTTGCCTACCCCTACCTCATTTTTTTCGTCCAACCGTCCAACCGTCCAACAAACTTGCCTATCGAAATTTGTAAGAGATTGATAATTAGGCGCTTACAAAATCCAGCATGTAGGACGGTGCGGATACGGCTGTTGGTTCTGTTGGACGGGCGTTGGAAAGCGCATGTGCTACAAAAAAATCTTGCGCCACCCTTTTGCTATTCAAAAAAATAGCATTATATTTGTAGTGTCAAAAGGGAAACAAATATGAAATACAGCGAACTACACAGAAAGCTTAAAAAAAAAGGGTGCTACCCCACAGGGAAAGAGATGGCTAAGCACCCACAATGGTACAGCCCGATAACCGGCAAAACGTTTTACACAAGCCATCACGAAAAAGAGGAAATCCCGACAGGGACACTAAGAAAAATAATCAGGGAGGCGGGGCTTTAAGTCCCCTCCCACAAACGAACAAAGGTATGAAAGAGGTTATAGCACACATCGAAAGCAATAAGAAAGGTTTCTTTTCTATTTATGTAGAAGAAGATTTACCTTATGGCATCATTGGCGATGGTTATTCAGTAGAGGAAGCAAAGGAAGATTTTCTTGCTGTATATGAAGCCAGCAGGGCGGATTACAAAGACAGGACAGGAGAGGACATTGAGTTCTCCTTCAGATTTGTAATGGATGCTTCGGCATTCTTACGACACTATAAAGGAGTGTTGTCATTAGCCGGACTCTCGCACGTTGTCGGTATCAATAAAGCTCAATTGTCACAATACGTTTGTGGCACTCGGAATCCATCGCCCAAAACACAGGAGAAGATAAAGCAGGCGATAACCGCCTTTGCTGAAGAATTGAGCCACATGTTCGCTTGACCTTTTGACAATTCTAAGTGACCGGCTCGCCCCCTCTGCGTCTTTGCGCAGAGGGGGTTTCTCTTTGAATCGAGTACAAAAAAACTCCCTCTCGACCTGCGAGAGGGAGTACCGGATTCGACCGTTATGTGTCCGGATACTATCCGTGCACTGCACAGTGCCGGGTCGCCATGTCTTCCATACGCTCGACAAGGCCGGGAAGAGAGGATGCACTACAGCGCAACCAGATACCGGCAGAGCGCAAGCTTACGCGATAAGTGGTACGCTGGGCGCTTGGACTATGCTGTATCTTGCAGCGGACTTTCTTTGAGTCGGGAAAGAGCTCGACGGTCTTGCATTCCATCCATTCGAGGATCGAGACCCGCAGGGCTGGCAACAGAAAAGCGGCTGCCATATACGCTGTTCACAGATGGTAGTACTCTACTCCGAAGAGAAAGCCTTTTTATCTTACGTATAGGCAACCGCCGTTATCATAAGGGCATAAAAAAATGCCCAAACGTTGTTGAGCAAATTGACCGCTTGCCCTGCGAAGTAGGTACAACTACTATCTGTGAACACCACAAACGTAAGTATAAAAACGTTAGGTTCCAAATGAAACGGAAAAAAGCCCCATGCCGAAGCTCTCAGTCGGCATGGGGCGGAGGTGTGATAAGGGCGGAGAGTTACCGCCCGAGAGCTATAGTTTATCTGCAGCGCAGCGGATACGCTCGGAGAGGTCGCACAGTGCTCCTCTAAGCTGTTCCTTCTCGGCGTCATTAAAGCCATTGGGTTTGCCGTTCACATCGATCCCATCCATCTTGTGGTATAGCCATGATGCGGACTTCCCAAAATAACGGTGAGCAATGCCCCTCCATGAGATGTCGACCAGTATGTCTTGCATCTGATCTTTTACTCGAATGTCTGTTGTTTGTTCTGTTTCCATATTTATAAAGAACCTCGCCCGATCTCTCCTATGTTTGTCGGGCGAGGTGGTGTCAATAAAACGATGCCTATGGGCCTGGAGAGTTAGTTATTCTATATTGTCAGACGCTCGGCGGATCCTATCAGCCAAGTCGCATAATGCACCTCGAAGTTGCTCTTTTTCTTCCAGCGTGAAGTCGCTAGCTCCACCATTACTATCACGACCGTTCAGTTTATGATGCAGCCATGAGCGAGATTTATTGAAGTACCGCCGAGATATTGAGGCAAATGACACGTCAAGAAGAATATCCGAGAGTTGCTGCTTGACTGTTGTTTTTTTTACGATTACCGTTTCCATTGTTCTTTTTGTTAGCCCCTCCGCCTTTCGGCAGAGGGGGAGTGTGACTGTTTAACGTTCGAGGAGTTCTTGTAGTAGGGTGTCGATGTACCACTCTAATTCTTGCGCCCCATTCGGGTATGCTCTGTGGTAGTTCCTGATTGCGTTGATTAACTCTTCTTCTTTTTCCGTTAGTTTCATAAGCTCTTTGTTTTATTGACACTACAAAGATAATCAACATTTGTATATTATGCAAGTTTTCAGCATTTTTTGTGGGTGTGAAAAAAAAGACATTAGCGAATAGCATGCTCTCTATGATGCCGGACGGACAAGGCTTCCATACGCTCGACAAGGCCGGGAAGAGAGGATGCACTACAGCGCAGCCAAATACCGGCAGAGCGCAAGCTTACGCGATAAGTGGTACGATAGGCACTTGGACTATGCTGTATCTTGCAGCGGACTTTCTTTGAGTCGGGAAAGAGCTCGACGGTCTTGCATTCCATCCATTCGAGGATCGAGACCCGCAGGGCTGTTAGCCGCCGATGGGCCAGAGCTGCATCGTTAGAAGGTGTGAGAGAATCGCGCAGGACTTGCTGCGCAATGCGGATGACGGGGGTGGGGTTTTTAGTTGCCATTTTCTTTAGCTTTTTATGACTTAGGCGAACAAAAAGAAGCGGTCGCCATATTACGCTGCTAAAGAAAATGGTCTACCCCGAAGAGCAAATTATTTCACGTAATAGGCAACCGCCGTTATCACAAGGGCATAAAAAATGCCCAAACGTTGTTGAGCAAATTGACCGCTTGCTCTGCGAAGTAGATTACTACCATTTTCCTTAGCACCACAAACATAAGCATAAAAACGTTAGGTTCCAAATGAAACGGAAAAAAGCCCCATGCCGAAGGCAAATTATACGTCCAAACCATATTCTTTAAGGACTGCAGGTCTGGCGAACTTGGATGAACGTATGGTCTCGATGATCATTTCAGTGGTTGTGGAATCCAACGTGTGCTTATGGTTACATGTTAGCAACTTCCTGGTTGACACAATGCATAAAGTAGAGCAATCGACGAAACTATCATGTTCAAGGAAGTGGTGTCCGTCTTCCTTGCGAAGAGGCATATGCAAATCCTTTTTTTCTGAAGGGATATGCGAATTGATCCGAGAATTGATAATTACCCCGACACTCCTTTCTTCGCAAGTACTTAGGCCGAGAAAAATATAAAATTTCTGAGGGTCTTTCTCTTCGGGTTTTACCACCATACCCGACACCTCCTCTTTGGGAACCAAGTACACCTTTCCCCGCATCAAAGACAACGAGGCAACCTCAAAAGGCATTGCCTCAGACAGTTTCGTCATATATTACGATAGAGCCAGCTCTACGGCCATGTGTTCTTCCAAATACTCAATCATCCCTTCCGAAGCCTTTGCGGAGCGAGCAATATCAATAAGTGGCATAACTTTTGATTTTCCCTCAGATGCTCGTTTCCAATATTCATCATGGCTCTTTTGTTTGAGAACCTCAAAAGGTAAGGAAGCATACTTTTTGATTACCTCATCGAGAGTCTCTCTATCCGCTTCGGATAGATAGTTTCTGTCAGCATTCCTCTTCCCAAACAAAATGCATTGAGCATCCTGAATGCCTTTTTTAATCACATTTTGGAAGTCATGATCTCCCTTTTTGAAGAAATCGTACAGATTGGTAGGAACCGGACCGTATGGTAGCGCATGAAAGTCATCTGCGACCAAAGGAATACCATATGTAGCAAGATGACGACGCTGCCCAAAGTACAATACCTTGCACAAGTGGTATATATCGACGCCTCCTGTAATCTCCAAGATGTACAAAGCCATCTCTATGAGGATTTTCTTGTCCAAACGATCCATATCAAGAGTAAGAGTAACTACATCAAAAAAAAGATATCCTCCACAAAACTATAAACTATTTCTCGTTTCTATGCGAAACTAACAAAAAAAACGGGGCTTTCTCTTAAGAACGCCCCGTAATAACGACAGAAAAATTTATCCCTTGCAGCCCCACACGCTGAAGGGTAAGAGTGTGAGGCGAACGCCCTCACAGTAGAGGAACTTGATGCCTCCTCTGCCTGTCACTTCTCGAACGTGCTGCTTCTTCAGAGCAGACGTATCCCCATCTTGACAGATAGCGTTGAGCTGCTTGATGATCTTTTCTTTCTGCAAAAGAGAAATACCCTTGAAATTAAGCCCATAGGCGAACGAAAAGACCTCGTTAAAATGCTTACGCGAGGCTTTAGATGCCTTGTGCATCTCGCTGACTGTGACAAAGTGTACGATCTCCGTCATGTCTACTTGCTTTTGCTCCATAGCTTTTTGAATTTATTGATTATTGTAACGCCCCAGCCCAAACGGGTGAGGATGATAAATAACAGGATGCTACTGACAACGATAAGCGAAACGGGGAAAGCATTAGCAGAGCGCGAACTACGCTTTCGAGTGTCGGAATGTTCTTTTCGGGTGTCCACAATCCGTTTGCGCTCGACCGACATAGCACTATCGATGCGGATCTGCAGGATACTGTCGAGGAACAACAGCGTAAGTTCCGACTTGTAGCCGGATTCGCTCGACTCTCTGCGCTTGAGTGTTGATTCAGCCGCGAGGTAAGTACCGAGGCTATCCCTATTGTACTGCCTCGTTACCAGCTCTAAGTCTACCGACCCGGCAATCCACGAGTGTACTGCAGATGCAGCACTGGAGGTCGTGACGCGCTGCTCTTGCGTTTTCTGCACCTCAACCTCGCCTCGAGACACATCGCTCACGAGGCTCTCCGTCCTGTCCAACTTTATGCGCTGCGAGGAACTACTCTTAACCTTACACCCCACCAGACAGAATGCGACAAAGACGGTCGCGCAAACGGCGACGAATGTCAAAAAAGCAACGAGATCGTGCTTGCGCTTCCTGCTGCTCATAATGATGACAAATAGTTAACGATCCCCTCTACATGCAAGCTCACGATCGCTCTTCGCCCTGAAGGTGACAGAAGGAATTCTACATCTGAACGGTTATCCTGAAAGAGATTCTCCGTGAGGACGGCAGCGCAGATCGTATTCTTCAGTATGTAGAAATTGGCCTCCTTGTCCTTATCCCCGTCCGTCAAGTCTATGCGAATCGGGGTTTGCTTGAGCGAGTATAAGCCCTGCTCCTTACCGGCGGCCTGTATCTTAGCGTATTCATGTAGATGCCTGCTCGCCGCATCGTACAGACACTCCGCCAGCCGGTCAGACTTGGTGCGTCCGGGAGTCGTGTAAGCACTCCACCCGCCGGCTTGCATCCACTGGCTGCCGTCTCCTGCGGCATCGACGTGTATCGACACGAGCAAGACATTTGCGGAGCCCAGCTCCTTGCACACGTCATTGACACGCCGCACACGAGTAGCAAGCGATACGTCTATATTCTCTCGCACAATACGATCGGCCTCGTATCCCCGTCGACGCAGCTCTGCAACCACCTCTTCCGCGATCTCACGCGTGTAGAGATACTCACGGAGTCGGCCGTTCGGAGATCGCTTACCCGGCGTATTTTCGCCGTGTCCGTTGTCAATCAAAATCATGCCTCTTTTTCCTCCTCTCCTGTTTCTCGCACGATTTCATCGCGAACCATCTCACGAAGGCTGGATCGCAACTGCAACAGCTTATATCTGTACGTATAGTCAATACCTATGAGCGCGCCGGAAAACGTCAAAATTTCCCCGAATGCAACAAGGATACTCTCGTGAATGATTCCGAGAGGCGGCACCCAAAAGGCGCTGAACAACAGCACAACACCGACGAAAATAAGACCGCACGCGAGGTAAAACTTCACGGTTCCGGAGGGTCTTCTGTTTGTTGTCTTTTTCATTTTGTTTGTATCAATTACAGACCTGTCGAACTGTCAAGATTCGACAGGATGGGATAAATAATTATCGATCCATTATCTTTTCTCACCTCGTAAATGCTTCTTCGGGGAATGGAACGAATACCTCCCACGACAGAAGCTCCTCGCAGGAGGATACTGCTCTGGGAATTGTTCTGTATGCGAAACTCAAATCCATCGGGTAGGGACGAAGGGACGTTCATATATATCGTTCTGCCTGTCCCATTGTATGTTATCCGAGCCATCTCCTCCGTCACGCTAAAATTATTCGAGGTAATATAGGTGCGAGGGATAATGACACCGTTAATCTTCGCCACCCAGGCAGTCGCGCCGGACACTTTCTTTTCCGCGAGGAGCAAGCCAGAAGCTTCTTCGTGCGACAGTTTCGCAGCGGCTTCCGACTGATTGACAACCAGCCAGTAGTGTTTGCCGCGAATTGCGACCGCGCGAAATGTCAAAACGATCTGCTCTCCACACGCAATCTCCTTGAGCGCATGTGTGCCGTTCGTGGACCGCGGGAAATACGCGGTACAGCCGGAGATGGACGAATGTGCAATCCCTCCACCGGGAGCAGTCGTTGTTGTAGTCTGCAGTATATCATGACTCCCGCCGAAGACGACCCCTCCACGGACAGAAGATGCCGTATTGCCATGATAATGTACATACACACAGCGATCGTATCCTCCGCAGTAGGTATTTGCGTAAGACTTGAATAGCGATAACTCGCGCCCTTCCATCACAGCCGGATCAGGCAGGATGAAAGGGCTATTTGCAAACGCAATATCGATTGTGTCGCAGACGTACGAGTTACCATTCTTTTGCATCGCCTTCGCCTCTATTTGCGAGATGAGAGAGAGGTATGCTCCCAGGGAAGGAACCTTTTGAGATAAGTGAGGAGTTCCAAAGCTATCCCACAGATCGTTGACTGACTGCCCGACCTGTACGAGCTGCTGAGCCTGCACAGCGTCAAGCTCAGCTACCAAATCCAATACGTTCGCCTGCTCGCTATGCATTATACATTCAAATCAAAATAGTAAGTACCCATTTCACCATCTCCCAGCAGGAGACGGACGTCTACAGACCCGGTCGCCGTCACGGTTTTTTTCAACGTATCCGGGCCGGACGTATTTTTTTTATACCACTTGATTGTTTTACCGGAGCCTTGCACTTGTTTTTCGACTCCTCCGATAGCCCAGCGAGGGACCAACGCCACGTACCCCCCAACGCCGTCCACGACCTTGCCGTTCCGAAAGTCGCCAACGCGGTCGACGAAAAGACGGACGTTGGAAAACTCACCGGCCTCTTTGGCATTTAAGACAAGAGTCTTTGCGCTTAGCGCTTCCGCCGCGGCAGAGCCAGCAGCGTCCGCCTTTTGCTGAGCAAGCGTTGCTTTGCTGTTTGCGTTAGATGCGGCGGTATTGGCCAAGGACGCCTTTTCGGCTGCCGATGCAGCCGCTGCATTTGCACCCGAAACAGCCACATTAAAAGCAGGGATCTTATCCGCAGCTGCATATTGATCAGAGTCCGATCCGTCAGCATTCTTCCACTTTCCGGTTGCAAGGTTGATCTGGGGTGTTACTTCCGCCTTGAAAGATTGATCAGCCTTCAGCTTGCTGGCTGCAAGTGTCGCCGTAGGCTCTTTTACCTTCTCTACAATATGGGCAGCGCTTTCAGTCACTTTCTGCTTGAAGTGATCTGCACTATCGTTCTCCTCAACTTTAAGAGTAAGCGTTGCAACGGAGACCGACAAATTAGAGAACTGCCCCCCTCCGATCTCATGCCATCCAAAATCGGCGGGGCTCTCCGGATCCCCTTTAACCGTTCGGTGAAATTTGTATTGAAACATATTGAGCCCTTGAGCGGACTGAGGGCTCTGTGCGTCCACTTTAATCGTGTAGATGTCTCCTTCGTGTTCAAGGCATTTATCTAAAGAATTCCAAAGCGAAGCGGGCTCGTTGGAATTAGTCGGGATAGCGTTTCCGTAATGATATTGTATCGCGTTGTCAATTATTTTCTTTTTGACAATAGTCATGTCTGCACTCAAAGCGCCGAGCGAAGACTGATTTCCCTCATTGACGGCTTCCTGCTCCGCTTTAAAAGCCTCCAAGCCCCCGATCTTACCCTCCGCCTGCTGTAGCTTTCCAGAGATCGATATCTGGGTCTGGTGAAGCCCCTGTATCTTGGACTTTTTGTCGGCTTCAAGTGCCGTCGAAGCATCGCCCAGAGAGGCGTTGAATGCAACGACCTCCGGCGCGGACTGATTCGAATAGTCTATTTCGTTGTTTGCGTCCTTGGTCACGATGGTGGACAAAGCCGTGTTTATCGCATTTATAAGCAACGTCTTGTTAGGCAGGGTTGAAGCTTCCAGCTCTTTTATTTTTGACAAAGCAAGAGAGGATGCAGAAAGAGATAGACCCGCGCCATCCTTGATAGACGCAACTATTAAAACTTCTGATTTCATATTCGTTTGTGCTTAAATGTTTCAATTATTCGGCGATCGTCCGCGTCTGAAGTTTCGAGCCAGAAGCGTAGCTTATCCTTATATGCGCGATTAAAAGAGACCTCGTGCTTGCCGAAAGCATAAGCCTCCCACTCCGCATCCGTCATGCCATCGTGGAATCCCGTCTTACTCTTACGCCGCCACACAAAATTTATCGCAGGATTCATTTCGAGCACCTGATCTGTGATATCTTTCCCATTGAATCTCACACCGACACTGATTTTCGCGGATGGCTCCTGCTGTAACAACAAGCCCTCGCTTGATCTTACGAAAATCGAAAGATTTTGCGCGGCGGTAATGGATTGGTCAATCGTGACAGCGGTCAGGTTCGTGTATGCTTGAGCCTGATTAAATGCCTCCTGCTGTGCCAGGGTTGCATAGCCGAGAGCGGTTGCATTGCAGTCCTCTCCCATCAGCGCGAGCTGCTGGAGCATTTGATCAGTAAGCTTATCCTTGAGCGACTTATGCGCGATGTATAGCACTTTGCCGTACCGACCAAGGGCGTCCTCGACGGCAACGATGAGGTCTTGAGCAGTATCGACGGCAAAAGGATGCTCAACGAAGTATGCACGCAATGCATCCAAAGAAGCCTGCGCCTCTCGATCCGCGTTTGTGAGAGCGACCTTCACTACGTCCACAACACTGCCGATTATCTGCTCCTTGGACGCACGCAGTGTCTTGAGCTGTGCGCTGAACGATGATAAGATCGCCGTGTTCACGGAAGACTGTATGCCGCTCTGCGCAAGATACCAGGCTGTGTAGTCCTTGATCAGCTTATCGATATAGCCCTTAAGCGATTCTTGCATGGAGCCGAGCAACTGATTATACCCGATGATGCCCCAGACATTATTATAGAAGCCCGCAAAGAATACCCCCTCACCCGCGGACAAGGGTGCGAGATCAGAAGGGTGAGGGGGTAAAGGAAAATCCACCGATGGCACCGACGGGAATGAGGACGGTGGCGCGTCGAGTATCCCGACGTTCAAAAAGTTTTCGCTGTCGGACAGCTCATACGTGAAGCTGTAATCGTAGATATTATCCGCAGTCGAGCTCTCGCTTCCAGACTCGGTTATAATGATCGCCTGCAGTACACCGTGCCGATAGCGATATCGGTATGGCGATCGCAAGAAGTCGAGCAGCCACAACCGCTCGCGGACAGAAATGCTGCCGGTGTTCTGCTTCCAACGTGCAGGCATCTCAACGTCGTAGGTATGAGTTTCATCTTGTCGAGACAGGGTCTTATCCTCCGAGTTGATAAGCATCACTTCTTCTCCAAAGAAGCGAGCCGTATCCATTCCGCCGAGGCCGTTCTGCCAAAAGAACCAACGCTCATCCTCGCCCTTAGCAGAGTCGAGGACGTACTGCATCTCTACTCCGCCGGAGGTGGTCACCTTGTAATAAGTAATGTAGTCGCCGTCAGCGACGTTTATCACTTTTTGGACAGCCGCCGGCGATACGTCGAACGTGAAGACGCCCGTGCTCGTCATCTGCTGCGATAGCCCTGCAGCCGAGATAGGATTAGTACCTCCATTCTTTGTATATACAGTATATACGACGCCATCTCCTGAGCGGAGGTAGAGAGTAAGCCATTCCGGCTGATTATACATCACATATTTCCTCCGAGGCTGCCAGGAGAGGGGATTTTTTCGCAGCCACTCCTCTACGTTGTCATCTACACCCGATATACCCCCGCGTATCACGCGGAAGAAGAGTGCCGGCTGATTCTCGCCCATAAGCCTGACCTTGACGTCCAGCAGCATGCGCTCCTGTTTGACGAGACGTGCGCCGGGCTCGAGCATCTGAAACTCGAAGTAAGGACGAAGCAAATCGGAGAGGTCGATCGTGACACGACCTCCGAAAGGGGTATAGCTCAATGGTATTGTAGCGACAGGAGAAGAGCCTGTAGATACAGCAACAGAAGCTGACAGGGTGGACTCATCAGTCTCCACCGTTATCGGCTTTAAGTTTCCGAGGTAGTGCACACCGGAAAGAGTGAAAGATTCAAGAAATCTGTACATGTTCGCGTCTCTTTACAACACAAAAAAACGCGCGCCGGCGTTGGCGGCAAAGGACAAGAATTATAGGGCCTTCACCTTCAGACAGAAATAAAGGACGAAATAATCCAGATGCGGTACGTTCGGCGGATTGTTCCCATTCCCACCACCCGGATCAGGCTCTATATTATCCGGGGGAGTAGTGGCTTCGGACGTCTTGATCTGCGAGACGGCATACACGTAGCAGCCACCTGTTGCGATCTGTTCAGGTGTCGGGGCAGGTACGACACGATCGCCACGCCGCTTGAAAGCTTCGGACAGCTGGTTGATAGCGTCTCCCCAGTAGTAAATAGTATTCGCCGGATAGTCGTTCCCCAGTCCTGTCGTTGGACCGGGGTCGAAGTCATGCCCTTCCGGGCACTCATACATATCGTCGGCAAAAAAGGTAACATGCGATACCGGAGCGTGCTCCGGCACAGGGCTGAAACGCCATCTCCGCTCGATAGACCATGAGTGCGTCGGGAGCTGCGACATAGCCGACTTGAGCGAACTGATGTAATCAACGCTCACAAGATACCCGGCGTCAAGACTGCTGAGGTGCGGCTTCATCGTGAGAGATCGCAGCTTGAGGGTGGTAATGGAGTCCGACTGGGTACTGTAATCGATCGACTCGGGCAAGAATCGATTGCCGCACACTATGATCGGAGTCGTAGCGGAGAGCGTCATCTTGTCTACACCTCTCAGTTGCACAGGCACCTCCGCCTCGGTCAACCCGTATCGCAAAAGTTCATCGTACTTTTTCCCAAACAAAGCGAATAGGCCTTGCTCTCCATGATAAAGGATAGACTTACCCGATTGCACATCGATCAACCCGCCCTGCCTCATACCTCCCGGTCCGACAGCAGGCAGGGCGAACATAATTGGAAGTTCTCCCTTGCGATCCTCTTTGTCCTCCTTGCCATCCGACAGACGGCAGAAGGAATTAAGCCAACGTCCCTCGCCAACTTGCGGTATCGCGACATCGCTGAAGGCTGTATCTGCCAGCGGAAGCTGCATCGCGGGCACAGTATCTCCGCAATCGACCACCTCGGGGTCGTAAGACTTGTGCTCATCTATATAGTCTGCAATAAGCGAGCCGACGGCAAGCAGCTTTCCAGTCATATCTCGCAGAACCATGTACCGGTACAGAATGCCTGTTCGCACATCTACACAGAGCCCGAATCGCTTTCTCAGCGTTTCTTTTAAGTTCTCGGTCTGCTCGAAACTTTCGTTGTCCACGCCTCGAGGAAAAGAGGGGCGGATATAGGATGCACTCTTGAGTTCCAGTCTTCGATACCGCACCGGATAGCTGAAGGTCGGCTTGCCGGCAAGTCGATCCGTCATATCGGTACTATCCCCCGACAACAAGCTATCGAAGTGGACGAACCGGACAGAGGTCGTGGATTCGTCCACGACCCATCGAGATAGGAACTTACCCTCCACGGCAGATAGAAGGTCGCTCACCGAACAGTCAGGGGCAAGCTGGAGCGGCGTTATATAGCCGTTTGCCACCGTGTCGTAGTTATGATTCAGCAACACCATATCCCGATAGGGGTGCTCGGACAAGGCGCCCCAGTCTACGACCTTATAGCCGTAGTGTTTGAATATGCGAGCAAGCAAGGGACGCAAGCGCAGGAAGGGCGTGAGCAGAAAGCCGGCAGGGATCACAGTCGTCTGACCATCTATGTCGATAGTGCGATCCTTATGTGCTGCAAATACCCGTCCCGTGTTGGCTATTGTCTCCCGGTATTCATTCAAAATATGAGCATCCGCAAGCAGCGGGAAGATGTCTATCAAGTCTTCATCCGTCATCTCGTTCTTGCGCGCGACGTCCTCAAGGTGCAGCATTGCAGCTGTGGCAGTGGTATAGTCGAGACGCGTGTACTGCTTCTCGATTACGGTAGACAGCTTCTCGGACTGCAGGGCGGAGTACATCTGTCCCATATTCAGTATGAAGTTGCACTCGTATCCCTCTGACTCGTTTGCTGAAAGCAGTGCCATTTTTGCCGGATAGAAAAAGACTCCATCCTGCAGCGTGACATCGAAGGAGGTCTTGATACTCCCCAGCCCGACATCGTGCGGGAATCCCAGCAGGCGGGCATTGTTAGGGGATGGCGGGAGCTGCACGGGGACGCTATGCTCTCCGTACTCAGAGAAGAACGGGTTTATGCGACTGATCTCGACTGAGAAGTCGACAGGGAGATCGAGTTGTTCTCCCGATTTCAGTTTGATAGTCATTACTTTTTCTTGGCTATGGATGAACCCTTGTCGACAAGCGCCTGCTTGCGCTGAAGCTCAGATAATACGACAGTCGAACGAATCCCCTCCCGACCTGCGCGCTCCATCGTATCGATGAATCGCTCCATCGCACGCACCGCGCGATCATTGCTGCCGACTGGCAGAGTCGCCGGTGGGGGCGTGTCTACTCGTGATGCGGATCCTGCGATATATCCGCCGGACTGGTGACCGACCAACTGCCGGCGCAGCACGGCAGACATATCGATAGTTCGGATCTGTCCGCTCAGCTGCGCGGCATCGAGCAGCCGGATTATAGGAGCAACAGTGGGGTTAGACAGGGCATCGTTGCTGGCCACCCACTCACGACTGCGACCAGCCGGCCCATCGCCGACAATCACCGTCGGGCGATCTACATAGCCGCGGCGGCGTGGCTCATGCAGGGCGCGGAAACGCTTGCCGTCCTGCTCGCGCTCTACATCTATATATCCGCCATCTTCGCGTCCACTGGCCACACGCATAGGCATGCCGGAGGTGGACGAAGAAGAGCTTCCTCCACCTCCCGGCTGGGCGTTCTTAACCTTCATCCTCTCTTGATTGGCAACAGCGAGCTGGAGCGTGCCGGCAGCAGACATGGCAACGGCTGCAATCGGTCCGGCAATAGGACCAAGTTCCGCCATAGCCCTCATAACTGCGACCGCTGTATTGGCAATGATTTCCGAAGCTTTGATGATGAAGTTTATATCCGCATATTTCTTCTGAATAGCAAGCTTCTCGGCTTCCTTCTTTTCCTCGATCTCGCGCAGCTTTTCCTGATTGCCTTGTGCTGCTGCGATCTCGGATGCATACTTCTGATCGACAGCGATCATTTCCTGCTCCTGCATGTAGCCTGCAGCGGCAGATGCGATTTCCGTCACCGCCTTCACGGAGAATTCCGTAAACCGCTTCCTCAAGTCTGCTTTCTTCTTTTGATACTCTTGCTCCTCGAGCAGCCCCTGGCGATGCTGATCACGAAGAGAGATCATCTCTTGAGCAAATGCGGCCAGCTGCCCGGCAAAGCCCATGCCCGCGATTGTTTGCAGTTTTTCAGCCTCGGCGTCGATTTCGATTTTAGCTTTTGCTTGAGCATATACGGCTGCCAGCTCCTGCTTCGTCTGTTCGTTGTCCTTATACTTCTCAAGCGCTTGCTTGTAGTACTCATCGAGTGCCGCCAGCTTCATCTTGTTCTCAAGCTCTTGCCCACCGAGACCGAACTGCTGCCGCATTTCATCAGGAGCTTTGCCGGCTGCAATGGACTGCTCGGCTTTTGCCTTTGCTTCTTGCTGCTTCTTCTGCACCTCTTTCCATGCCTTCTCGCCGATGGCGGCTAAGGATGCGTTAAGAGCGATACGCTTGTCGATGATGTCTTCTTCAGATTTGAGTATAGCAGCAGAGGCTTCATCGAGCGCTCGCTTCTTATCCTTGCCGTTCTTTATCTCAAGATTCTCAAGAGAACGATACAGCTCTCGATACTGCTCGAGGCGAAAGTCCGCAGAGGCTTTCTCCGTAGCAGCAACGATAGACGCATAGGTCTCAGCCGTAATCCGTCCTGCAGCTTTCTGCTTCTTGGCCTCCAAGCGGATACGCGTCTGCGTCTCTTCGAAGAGACGTATTTCTTCCACCGAGGCGCCCTTTATAGCCTCTATGCGATCTTTCTCCGTCTTTGCGACAGAGTCGCCGGTATCCTTAGAGGTGCGCCCGAGCTCACGCAGGCGGTTTATCTCCTTTTCGATGTTTTCGATTTTCTTGTTCTTAGCCGCTATCTCCGCCTCGGAGGTTTCCGGCATCAGCTTAGCCTGCTCCAGTAGCTCCTCTTGCACTTTGATCAGCGATACGGTTGCGGCCGCCGTCTTGGACGCACCGGAGGTGAGAGATTGGGTAGAGGTCGTGATCTCTTTGTCGAGAGCATCTATCACAGACTGATTCTTCTCCAGCTCTGCAGTAGTCTTTTCGAGAGCACGATTCGCCGCAGACAAATCGGACGCGAGCCCACTTGTCTGCATCCCGACTCCCAGCTGCCGCATGCCGGATCCGGACAGCTTGCTGTTCGCTTGGGAGCTGACGAGACTATTGCGCAGGTCGTAGTCGTCCTTCGCTTTCTTGACAGCCGCACGGTCTTTCTCTTGCTGCTTCTCCAGTTGCCGCTTCTTTCTGTAAGCCTCTTCCAGCTCCTCCTGAGCTGCCTTCATTTTTATTTGCTTTTCGAGCTGCTGTAGGTACTCACTTATCGCAAGGGTGTTGTGATTGATCAGTACGCCCTCTTCCGTGATCGTGGCGTTGTAAGACGGCATGATCTCTTTGAGCTTCTCGATTGCTGCACGACGAGCGTCGACGCTCAGCTTGTTGTTCTCGATCGTCTTCGATAGCACGTCCACCTTGGCCGCCTGCGTGTGAAACTCTTCCGTCGCCTTTTTGGAAACCTCCATCAGCGCTTTTTTCTCGGCCGTCAAGGCCTGCGAACGCCTGTACAAGGTATAAAGAGCCGCTCCTGCGGCAGCAACGCCTGCCGCCACCAAGCCCCAAAGGTTTCCCTTCATGGCGATGTTCAGCATCCTCATCGCGGCCTTGGCACGCAGGATGTTGCCCGTCAAGAGAGCATAAGCGGAAGAAGAAGCGATGACGGTCACACGCTTAGTCGCAAGCCAAAAAGTGTGTAGTTTCTCCAATACAATAGCCCGGCTTACCGCGGCCTTATACGCCACGATGGCAGAGGAGAGCGAATAAAACAGCAGCGTAATCTTTGACCAGTGCTTCTCGATCCAGGAGAGGGATCGATCGAGGGAGTCGACGAACCCCGACTCGATCTTGTTGCGCATATCTGAAAATTTGACGAGATAGCCCCCTATCCGCTCCTGCAAGTTCTGCCAGCGGACCGCGCGGCGGACATCCGCCTCAGCTGCTGTATCCAGGCTCTTGCCCACCTTTGCCATCTCCTCATCGACAATTTTGGTGACAGCAGCGGAGAAGTCGCCGGTGCGCTTGAACTCCTCATTGATCCGCACAGCCGACAGCCCCAAGTTGTCGAGGATGAGCACACTCTTGCGCCCAAGCCCCTTGACAATAGACTCAGAGAGATACTCCACGCTCTCCCCGGTATCTTTAGCGCGCTGCTGGGCAAATGCCAGCAGCTTACCCATGTGCTGAATAGGAATGCTCAAATTATCTGCTTGCACGGTAAACCTCCTCAAAAAATTGTCATTAAGTAGACCTTTTGTCTGCTCACGAAGCGAGGAGAGATAGTCCTTGTTGGCAATCCGGCTGAAAGCCTCATCGATACCCTGTGCCACGCCGGCGATACGGATACCTTCTCGCACGAAATCCCGAGCATTCCTCAGCCATGCGACTAATGCGACAATTCCCCCTTGCATAGACACCTGCAGCTTCACTGCACTTTTGATCGTACCACAGATAGAGTCATCCAGTCCTCGTGAGCCGGCTGAAACCCTGTCCATTTGTTTTCGAACCTCTTGTAGCCGAGTGTTGAGCTTCTTCCACTCCGCCGGATGCAGCGACTTACTCGTAGCATCCAACTGAGCAGTAAGCCTCTTCGCTTCTCTCTTGAGCTGCGAGTAGGACAGATGTGTCAGGTCTAACGACTTCTTGAGTCTATCAATCTCAGCACTATTTTTGGACATTTCCTTAGCCGCCTCTTTATATGCAGCTTTCAGATTCGTGTATGCCTGTGTCTCTTTCTTGCCCAGCATTTCGAGCTCGCGCATCTTAGCTGCGCGAGCTTTGTTTGCCTCGACAAGTTCCCGGTTAGCTTTACTGAGGCGGTGGATCTCCTGCTGCGCCTCCGTTGCATTTACGGACAGTATAAGGTTTAAGACATCATCTTTTTGCTTTCGTGCCATATCTCATTGCTTTGACAGAGGCGAAATTCCACAAAAAAGCCCCCATCCTAAAGGACAGGGGCAATCTGCAATTGGTGCGGTACGGAAAATATCAGCAACCCCAAAAGAGGGCTTTCACCAACGACCAGATAAACCGGAGCACAAAGATTGCTACTACGAGGACTACCACCCACAGAATAGACCAAGGCTCAGATACGCATATCCAAACCGCCGTCAATCCCAACAGAGGCAAGAGCAACCCTCCAAGCCAAAGGCCATCACGAACATCAAGAATCCACTCCAGAAATAAAAATACAGCACTCAAACCAACCGAAGCGAACAGGATATACAACAGCCCGTTCCAAAAGCTTCGGTCAGTAGCAAAGAGATGGTCTCCCAGCAGAAAAGTAACAAACAATAGTACGAGGATTCGAGCGGCAAAAAACAAATCTTTCATCTTTATCGTCTTTATGAGAATTATTTATCTGTCAGCTCCTCCAGCTCACGTCGAATGGAATCCTTGACGCCAGACCTGAGTCCGTATCGAATCTCAGGGATAACTTCTCGATAGAGTACGCCCCAAACCAGCCGATTGTAGAGCGGAGCTCGACCGGAGGAGCGATAAGCCGCACCCTTGGCATACTTGATGTCAAGGAAACGGGTATAGTCCAGCGTGCGCAGGGCGTAGCGTTCGCCCGGCTTCTCAACTGCAAGCGGCACACTCGCGAAGTGGCTACGCATATAACCCGTACCGCCTGTGTAGGAGCGAGCGGCAGCGCGCTCCTGCATCTTACTGATGCGATGGAACCCGCTACCGACTGTGCGATGTATGAACTCGCGTTTGATCATCGAAGAGGTTATCATACTGCTAAGATAGCTCTATTTCTCCTTCATCATCCAGAGAAAAGTCATCGACTGGGAGCCTCGATGCATCCCGAGGCAGAAGCCAGCCTCGGTGAGAGCGTCATGCACGATCGTGCATGACAGCCCTTTGAGCTCGGGGTTCTGTGCCTTGATGGCTGCGAGCACTTCCTCTGTAGAGAAGAAGTGCGTGGCATCCTCCGCATCAGACGGGCGGAAGCGCCTCAGGATTGCATCCATATACAGATGCAGATCCGGCGTGGTATTTTCCTCACTCATTGGGTACCTCCTTACTTAAACATTCTTCGACTAATGCGGTGACCATGCGCTGTATGTAGCGCAGATCGTCCGCGGTGGCATACTCCACTTCGAAGAAAAGACCTCCTGCGTTTTCCTCCTTATCCGGATGAACGCAACGCTTATCGTCCTGAATGGAAAAGAAATACAACGGTGTCTTCTTGCCGTTTACCTCGACGTCATAGCGCCCGGTGTAGAAACAATCTGTACGTATCATACTCTCCTTCCCTCTGTTTTCGTGAGTGGTGCGGAGAAAGAGATAGTACTATCTTCACCTTTGTGGCAGAAGTCGAACTTTGCTTCTCCCTTCGCATTTACGATAGAGTATACTCCAAGATTCAAATGAAACTCGACATCCGAGGAGTCATCAGGGATAGTAGCGAGCATTTCTTCCAAGCAGGCTCTGAGAATGTCCTTAGCGTTTTTCTGATGCGGTGTCGTAAACCGGAATTGATTTGTCGTTCTCATCGGGCACCTCCTTCCGGCATCAAAGATACGATGCGTACATCCATGCGGGCGCAATTTCCGCTGATGCGCAGGGTCATTTCTTCGTCATAGAAATTGATCAGATCGACATCGTAGCCCGACAGATCCTCTATAGCGAGGAAGTCTACGATGATCTCTTTAAGCTTCGCAACGATATGCTGCGTACTCTTGTGCGTCCGTTTGATTGACGCTTGCGGTTCCTGCGACAGCTGCGCAGCTGCAGCCTTCGCCGTCTTCTTGCCCTTGAGGGCAGTTCTTTTGTTTGACATATCGGTTGTTTTCATTGAAGGCGATGAAAAAAGCGGCATCGCCTGACCCGCTGAAAACAACCTTCACTGGCTTGCTCCGGCATTAACCAAGAGCGACGGGGGTGCGATACCGCAATTCTGTATCTGTGGTTAGGGTATAAAAACACCCGCCATAAAAGTGGCAGGTCATTACTCCCGCCAGTGAATGATTGTTTTCACCGCAAATGTATTGTTTCTTTTTGAAACCGCAAGCTTTTATATAAAAAAATCCCGTGTCACAATTGGCACGGGATTAAACATTTAAGTAGAATAATGACTACGACTCGGTCTGCTCAATAAGCAGAGCAAGAGATTTGGCAATTGCATCTTCATGTATATAGATGTCATCAAGGGATGACAACAATACCTTTACTTCTTTCTTCCCTTCCTCAAATGTAGCAAGATATTTGTTTGCTGTATTGAAGTAGAAACGACAGATCGGCTTCCGATTGTTATCATCGAGCAAGACTCCGAAATAAGACTGCGTATCACGAGATGCAACACGGTCGATACTGATATATTTTCGCAGAATGCCTTTTACAATCATATAAGCCTCTTGTTCTTCCTCCGTTGTTACAACAGCCGACGTCTCTACAGCATCCGACTCCTGAGCTTGCTCATCGGCATCTGACTCTTTAGTTTTATCCATAACCGTTTTGAAACGAGCTGTAATCAGATCATTGATGACTGACTTGAAAGACTTTTGCGTAAGCTCCTTGAATTGCTCAAAAATTTTTGCAGTGATAATCCCATCATAAACTTGCTTCGTAAAAAGTCGAACCAACTGCTCGGACGGATCATTCATTTCAGACAGAATCAAATCTTTTAGTTCTTTCATATACTTCAGCTCACTTGCTGTGCTGAGAATCTTTTCGATATCGAAATATGATTTATGGAACTGCTTCAACTCCTCAATCTGATGATCTCGAAGGTCAAGCATATTGACTTCAAGGAAAGGTTTCTCATCCATCTTGTTCGCTTGATCCAAATCGGTATAAAATCGGTATACAATACCATTGGTCAAGACCCCAAATTTAGCGGAAGAAACATGAAAGTAGCGAAGCAACTGATTGTCTGCGAGCGTAAGCGTATCCTTCCAGTGCTTACACTCAATCAATATAATCGGCTCGTTATTCCGCATGATTGCATAGTCAATCTTCTCACCCTTCTTTGTACCTATATCGCAGGTGTATTCCGGAACGACCTCCAACGGATTGAATACATCATACCCCATTGCCTGCATGAATGGCATAATTAGAGCGTTCTTGGTCGCTTCTTCTGTCTGAAGATTGTCTTTCAGTTTCTCTATCCTTTCAGATAGTTGTTTTAAGATGTCTCTGAAGTCCATAGTTTTTATTGTTTAGAAAAGGTAGACAAATATACATACAAAAGGTTTCCATCCGAAACACAAACGCTTATGCAAAAAATACGCCCGCTATCTCAAAAAGAGGTAGCGGGCGGTAATAAGAGAGTAGGGTTACGTTATCAGTAAGTCATTTCTTAGATTCATTGCGCTGCTGAGTGAAAGAACCCACAATAGTTGCAACGCCCAATGTTGCCATAATCCCGGCAAACCATGTTCTGTTTAAATAAAGTGCGTATGCACAGACCAAAAAAATTACGACGATCGCAAAAAAAGCAAACACCATACCGGTTACATTGATCTGTGTAGTTCTTTTCTCAGATCGAGAAACAATTTTTATTTTTTCTTTCTCCGCCCAATGCCTATTGGCTTGCTCCTTTTCTGCTGCCTTAAGAAGGAATTGAATAATATCTGGATTCAGCTTCTGATATTTTTCAAGTTCCTCGGCGGGTGGGAGTGGAGCTGCATCTACAGTGAGATCTGTTTGAGATTGTCTACTCAGCCCATTTTCTCCATTGTGCTCTACACTACGATGTGTAATTTTTCCTTTAGCCATTACATGAAGAGATGAGTTTCTGCCATGATCTTCTGACGTCTTTTTCTATAGAAGCTCTGTCAGAAGCCATATTGACAGCATCAGACATCTCAGACATATCCCGTCTAAGGAGCTCTTCTTTGTATTCTTTCACTTCTTTAGAGGAGGGGTTATACCGACCTCTGGATGCTTCGCCGAATACATGAAAAGCATTGACGATAAACCGCCACAGGTTTTGTAGGTATGCCATAATTTTGTCTCTGTTTATGACAGGCCGAGAAGGGCTCTCTACCTGTCCGTTTACTTTGATAACGCAAAAATAAACACTTTGTTTTATGAAACAAGAAAAATTTTTCGTCAGACACTACTCTCTGGAAAGGAGTAGAAGGGCCTAAATCCTACTCCTGCAAAGACTTTGACGCGCAGTAAACACTCAGAAACAGAGCGTCTGCAACTGTTCGAGTCGGTTATTCATACGCCTCAAGCCACACGCTACCGCATAGGCTTTGCACTCAGAGAATCGATGCCGTCTCGGCTGAACGTCATAGTCCATCCGACAGAGGATAGCCCCGGCGCCTCGAAGGGCACAAGCTGGTGAGCGCGAGCGAGACCTTTATAGTACGGATCGGATGGGCACCGGATTGCGAGGATGCGATTGCGGATATCCACCAACCGACGCAGGCAGTCATCCATGATAAGGAGCTGCTCCATCGGGTCTGCGCTGGCATCCCTGAGCGGAAAGGCTACAGTGACGGCCAAGGCGGCCTCATCACGATACTGACCGGGGACGGCAGCTTCATGTGTTATCTCGCCATAATCGACGAATAAATACGGTACAGACAGTATTCCTGACACGCGAGATCGCACCTTGTCGAGGTGGGGGCTGAAGATAAACTCATGGACTACATCAAGATATTCGATTGCCTCAAGCTGGTCACGGAGTTCGGCATAGCCGTCTATCGTGCTTCTGCCGGTGCTGAAGTTCTTTAGCACGCCGTCACGGCTGCTGAACTTTGCGAAATAAAGAAGTATCTCTCTAAACATTATTGCAGAATCTTAGCTACAGTTACAACATCCAGTCGCGACTTATCCGCGATCTCTACAATCTCCATACCCATTTCCTTCATCGAGCGCACCCCCTCGATGAGCTTCTGTCGCATCAGCTCGAGGTACTGTAAAATAGGAAGCTGCTCCACCTGATCGGCCGTCCCGATCCCATCCGCACAGAGGTGATAAAGCGAAGCTTCCATGCCGAGAGCGTATTCCGACTTTTCGGCATTAGGCGATTCGCCGGACCCTCGCAGGATGGCATACCTCGGATGGCGGAAAATGTAGGCTGCCAGGGCGGAAAACTGAAAAGAAACAGCTCGGATGACGCTCCACTCCTCCGCCCTCACTTGAGGGTAGAGGGTCGCGGAAAGTCTATGCACATCAGAAGGAGAATAGCTGCCAGGGCAATAGAGCGTAAGCACGAGGCGCAGCATAGACTCATCCCTGCTGTCCCCCAGGGCCTGAAGGGCATCGATAAAGCGCAGAGCGGCAATATCGACAGAGAGCATGCCGCCAGAGGTGCAAACGTCGTACCCGGGGAACGTTTGCCCGCCGAGCTGAACAGACGGGAACAGCTGCAGTGCGAATACAGGCTCCCGCAAGCGAGCTTCCTCCTTGTCCTCATTGTAGTCGAACAGGAAGTCTACCATCCTCGCGATAGAATACAGATTGCGCATGCTTTCTTCATTCTTGATGCGGGTCGGGTCGATGTCCAGCGCAAGGCATACATACATGGACTGCGCCACAATCGGGCTGATCATGCCCGCATGCCACCTATCGATAAGCTCGATGGTCCCAAGAAACAGACGCCGGTCGAGGAGCGACCAACGATTGGGGATGGTATATACCCCTGTCGGGGTCTCGATCGTTATCCGTGGGGTGTTCATGGCATGAGGATGATCTTGTCTTCCGCCGTTGCCCTGATACCCGAGCCGCCGGCGTTCGGCGTGTCCGATAGGGCGATGGATACAGTCGACAAAGCGACTGAAGCCTCCGAGCGCAGTCGACTTGCCATCGCCGCTGTTGCTGTCGCAGGGTCGTATCCAGTGCGGAGGGCTTTTTGCTCTACAAAGAGGTTACGGATGACAGCCGGCAGCTCGGTAACGTCCAGCCGCTCGAGCGCCAGCGCGACAACGAGCTTAGCAAGAGCCAGGCGCGCCTGAAGCGTCAGAGCTTCATAATTGACAATAGTCGGATCATCTGCCTCCTTTTCTTCAAGACGATCGAAGATGGCTCCGTGCTCAAGTAGTGCTTCTCGCTGAAAAGGAAGCGTTCTGAAGAAGAACAGATACGACAAGTCGATCGGATATAGGGAATCGAAGTCGGAACACGAGACTATGCGCACATTCTTCAGCAGAGAAGCCCACCGGCTACCCTCCCACAAACTCGCGTACTCCGCTTCGCTGCTGACAACAGACAAGATGGTATCCATCGCATTATAGTAGTTGTCAGTGTACTCCCTTCGCATGGAGTCAACCTCGTACCGGTACAGGTCTTTTTCGCCTGTCAGTCGCTTGTTGACGGAATCGAAGGTGATTGTCTTAAGCAAGAGGAGATTCGCAAAGGCGGAGCGGATGGCTCCCCCCTCGCGCGTTGTCTCCGCAGCAGTAAGCAGCTTGTCTAACAGCTGCCTACCAACGATGTCGGCAACTTGCTTCTCTGCATGCGGCAGCATGCCCTGCAGGTCGTGCAGAGAGTTGCCGGCGCTGATACCGGGTGCGTATAGCCGCAAGGCGGCCAAGTTGGGAAAAAGGGTCTGTATGTCCATTATTCTGATGCTTGATTAGACAAGCGATTTTCGGGGCTGACCTCGGACTGTTTAGCCGGGAGGGGGCGGAAGAAACCGATCCTGTACCCCTCCTTATAAAGGTCAGGGAAATTGATCTGTATCGCGAGATTAAATGGCTCGCAGCACTTCTCATCATCAAGTGTGAGCGTCATCAGATAAAGCAACAGATTGTAGTACGTATCAGCTCCGCTCTTGGAGATCATACCGGGCTTGCTGATCGAGGATATCGACGGATCCAGTCCGACCGAAGAAACGAGTACTTCATCGATGCGCTTATCGTGAGAGTCCAGTGCCTCTATATACTCCTTGTACTTTAGATCAATCTCCTCTATCTTCCAACGCTGCTCATTGCCAGAAGAGTCCATAAAGGAATAAGAGCTGAATGCCTTCCCCTGGTTGCGCGATCCGGACAAGAACTTCGAAATCTGACGAAGCTGGTTCTGTATCAGCGTGGACAAGTCCGACTCCTTATACTCCGTTCCAACGTCGACACCTTCAAAAGCGACAGGCGAGAGGTTCGCCTTGACCCTCTTCTCGTTCTCTTTGCATATCGTCTTTATCTGAGCTCTCTTCGCCTCCACCCATGCATTTGGAATTACGACGTGCACCTTGGCCGCCAATGCGTTCTCGAGAAAGCTGCCCACATAGATGGGAAGCTCGTTACTGGTCTTCAAAAACTCCTTGATCCCTTCATAGACTTCGTTTAGTCCATATACCTCGCCTGGGCTGCCCTCACGATGATGAGAGATAGCGGCAAACTTATACTTGTCTACCTCCTTCAGTCGCAGCAATGGATATATCTTGTAAGTGTTCGAAGATTGCCTGAAGTCGCCAAACGCCACAACTGAAAAGTCGGAGTACGACGTTGGCGTTCTGTCGCCCTCTTTCTTCGTCGTACCGAGCCGACAGAATCTATTATCGACAAACTCCAGTCCGGCTACGCGTGGAGCACCACCTGCGCCTGGCGATAAGGACATCCTCCACTTAACGAAATAATCTCGGAAGAAATAGTAGGACTTAATGCAAGAAGCGGCAAAGTCCGTATAGGACATATCAAGTCCATTTTCTTGCCAACTCTCCAGCCAGGACTGTATCTGCTCTTGTGCGACCCAGTTCTTGTTTACGCCGTCCTCTCCGTCCTCCCCGGAGCGGAGATATATACGCGGTCCACGTCCATACAGTAAGCGCACCTGCTTGCTGATCAGAGACGGCATCAAGCGATTCGCCTTTAGTGCCGCTTCGATCTCCTCGCACGAACGGTCATCAACACCCCGACAGAGTAATCGAAAATCTCCGACTCTGCGATAAGAGTCGCTCTTGCGTCCTGCCGACCGCGCCGGCGCAGAGGAAAAGACGGGATCATCAAGCCCATCGATACTGAACGCGATAACATCTCCATCACCGCTATATACACCGAACCGCCCTATCTGCTGTATCATATCCATTCCACTTTTCGTAATGCGAACCCGTCATGGGGAAATCCCATGTAGCGGATCAAAACCTTGTAACACATTTTATTATTACCGTCTTTGTCCTGAAATAAAAAGTAGTTTTCGCTACCGACTGAAAAGGCCTCATCGGGGAGCGATTTACGCACCTTACAACCTGACAAGACGCGCAGGGTTACCCCTGCACGACGCTGCTTGCGGCTGTATGGGTAAAAGGCGATAGAGAAGCATCCTTCTGGCACCTTCGAGAGCTCTCGAGCCCACTCGAGCGCTCTTATCCCTTTTATACATTCCACGATGCGAAGCTAACGACGCAACACGCGCTTCAAAAGGACACCCCCACCCCCTTCCCGTCACATTTCCCGCCGGTGGGGCGCAATGCGCCCTCAACGGAGGAGACAGCGGGGCGTGCAGATTTCTCGCGTTTGTTTTTTCTCGGATTTCAATCTGAAAGAACAAACAGCTCATTATCAGCGTATTGTACTGCTTTTCGGTGTCAAACAGTGCTTTTTTACTATGCGCACGAAAGATTATTGTGTCAATCGTTAGGGGTTATGCTATCGAATTGGAAGGTAAATCGGGCGGTAATTGGCTGTATTCCGCCGGCATTAGTCCGGAGTAGCGACCAAACAAAAGGTAGATAAGAGCGGACGGCAGCTGTGTTGTGAGTCCTGCTTGATGCCGGAGCTGCACTTTTCGCTCGCTTGATTTGTCCAGCTCGATGCGACCGTCCGTAGTCTTTTTCGGCGACAACATAATGGCAGAGCACAGGTTAGGACACATCACGTCATCAATCAGCACACGAGGCATAGAGTTGTTGTGGCTGAATATATATAACAGCAGCTTGTACTGCTGCCAATGGTATATAGTCGCCCGCCCTTCGTCCATGAGCTCGACGTCAAAACCATAGCTCTCCAGCTCGCGCTGCAGCAGCTTGGCATCTGTCGTTATCTGCTCCGCATCCTCGCGACGTTTATTCGCCGCACGGTCGAAGTATAGCAGTAGGCGTTTACTCTTTGCATAAGAGCCAAAAAAGCGATTGAATTCTGCAGCCATCTCGGCCTGCCCCTTCGGGGCGATAGTGAAGAACTCTTTGAGTAACCGCATTGTATCAACGCTCTCATTCTCTTGCCCTACCACCAGCGATGCGAAAGCACCAGGGTCATACCCGAGCAACAGTTCGCGATCAGGGTCGTAATATTTTAAGTGAGAAGCGTTTAGCTCGAAGTGATCTTTCAGATCCACCTTCAGTATCTCGTTATACTTAATACTATCCGAGAATTGGTGTTTCGAAGGTTCATACGCCGCGAAGAAGCGATCGACAACAGCGCGCCGACGAATTGCGCAAATCGCCGTGAGAAACTCATCGATATCCAGAGATTCCCGTTGTGTACGGAAGAACTTCGGACCTAAGATATCCTTATTGACAAAAGAAGACGCACGCGCGTAATACGTAGCATTTCTTCGCATTTCTGACAGGCGAGGAGTCCAGATAGCGAGTGCACGCTGGATCTTCTCAAGCTCAAGCCTGACAGCCTCCTGCAGGACTGGATTTTTTTCTGATTTGTTCTTCGATTCGATATCGCTCTGTCTGAACAGCAACTTGTTTACGTGATATGAGACCGTGGCGATTTCGTCGATAAGCTCACGGCTCATATTGCGTTCATACTCCTCAAACCAATTGTCTTCGCCCAAATCGACACGGGCGGTGTCTGAAACGCCCGTTATTCCCTGATAATAAGGAGATTGTCTCGCCCGCATGTCGGACCCACGCAAAGACGGGAAAAGGCGGGTCTTTAACTTCTCGCCTTTTTGGTGCTTCATTTCCTCGATGAAGGCATGCACACCCGATCTACCTGCGACAGACTCGGGTTGATCGCTTGATACCAGCTGGAGATGAAACCCGTTTCTGAATAATATACTATGCTTTGGATAGACAATGGGGTATCGGGGGCGGCGAAAGTGCCCAGGGATCTTTCCCTCACCAACGATATAGTCTACTCCATATTCGAGCATGGATCTACGACCGTCGTGAATCGGACGAGCGAACCACGCCTGGATGTTTGGCCAGATGTTCGTCAGTAGTGCTGCGTATGTCTTATGCACAAGGAACCCAAGTTCTCCCGGCATAGAGTTAGCGACTTTGACAATGCGAGGACCAAATACGCCTTCCGTTTTTCCTCCCGCTCGGGCGACCTCCATAATCTGCACGTTTGCGTCGATGAGGTTCGCTCTTATCTGCATGAGATTCATATAATATCCTTCACGGATATCCTCCTGCAGGGTCGGAGATTCGATAGGTTGGAGCTGTGTTTTTTTCATTCTGTTTCGAGCTCTTCAAATGTCGCGTCCTCGATATTTGCGTCATTCAATAGGCGTATCTTATCCGCCTTGTCGATTGGTAAATCTTCGAGGAATCGAGCATAAAAACCATCATTAGATTTCCTCGCGATAGCCTTGAGGTTCTTTGTCTCAAATCCAAGCTGCGTCAAGCTTATGTCCGGGGAGATAATAAATACAGGAGCCCACGCACTTTCTCTGTTGGCTGCCTCTGATGCGCGAACGCGGCATTCGTGCGCAGAGTCGTAGCAGCGCTTCGCGGTCTTAATATCGCCAGCGAGGATCGACAAAGAAGCAAGATCCTCATACTTATCTGCAAAATCGCTTTCCCAGATTTTTGTGGCGACATTGTTATCGATAGAGAAATAGGCAATTGCGTTATAAATACGAGATTTACAGGTACGTATGTCTACAACTGTTTTTTGCTCCGCCAGGATACGCATCCGCAGCTTGCCTGCCGCGCGCGAGATATTGCGCTCAGATCCGTATATCTCAGCAGCCCACTGAATTTGACGCACGAAGGCTTGCACCTCCGGCGTCATCGCGGAAGACTTTCCCGTCAACAGGAAGGCCTCCACGATGTCCGGATGAAGCTTGTGCAGCTGTTCCAATACCGTCATAGTCCGAATTTCTCTTTTTTCATGTCTGCGATTTGCCGCTCAAGCATACGGTCGTTTCGCAGTTTTATTGCATCCACATCTCCGCCCTCGGCCTGTTTGGACAAAGCTGCGTCTATATTCCACTCCCCGAGCACTTCTCCGTTTCGATATGCAGTATTTAACGGATCACCGTGCGTGCTCAAGCGAATGAGAAATATCGACCGCTCTTGTCCGCTAAGACCAAGCAAATCCGCGATTCTCTCGGCAGAGTAACCGAGAGAACCGAAGGTGCGGACTTTGGCACTATAATCCTGTTTCAGCAAAAGAGAGCTCTCTTCCATCTCGAATCAGTGTTATAGGGCTTTCCGGGAACAGCTGTCGATAACGACGAACAGAGGCGTCTACATATCCCGGGTCAATCTCAATCGCGTGACAAATACGATCGGTCTTTTCGCATGCGATAAGCGTCGATCCGCTGCCAGAGAAGAAATCAACAACAATATCCCTTTGCTTTGAAGAATTCTGAATTGGGTAACAGATGAGCGGGATAGGCTTCATCGTTGGGTGTATCGCATTACGGCTCGGGCGATCGAACGGCCAAATGGTTGTCTGCCTACGGTCCGAGTACCAACGATGCGCAGCCCCAGGGACCCATCCGTACAAGATGGGCTCATGCTGCCATTGGTAATCTTGACGCCCCATCGCAAAGGAGCTTTTAACCCATATACAGCACTGCGCGAATTTGAACCCTGCTTCAACAAACGCTCGACGGAAATTAGATCCTTCCGTGTCCGCGTGAAATACATAGATTCCCGCACCAGGCTTCATTACGTCTTTTATAGATTTGAATACTTGCCGCAAGAATGACAAAAATTCGTCATTCGACATATCGTCGTTATCGATAGTCATCATATCTTCCGTCTCACCGACGTAGGACACATTATAAGGTGGATCTGTTACACACAGGTCTGCCTTAGCTCCCTGCATGAGAGCATCAACAACGCGCTTAGACTGACAATCTCCACATATCAGCCTATGCTCTCCAAGCATCCAGATATCTCCCGTCTTACTTATAGCCTTGTCATAATCCGGAACTTTTATTTCCTCCTCCTCAAAGGAGTCTTCCGTGGCATCTGTGCTACCGACAACACCATAGTCGACAGATTCTATGTCGACATTTTCAAAAGCAACAGCCTCGAACGGGAGACTAAATGAATCAAGGGTCTCCTTATCGATTTCGTACTGCTGAAACAATAGCGTGTCCGGATTCATCGTTCCAAAAGAGGAATTGAATGCGGCTATCTCTTCTACTGCTTCTTTCTTGTTTTCTGCCTGAATCGGCTGAAATGGGATAGGAGGAATATTCCATCCTCTTTTTCTGAGCGCGAGAAGAGCCGCTTTTCGCTGGTGTGCGTCTATGATATACTTCTTCCCTTCAGGAGATTTCCAGACTGTGAATGCATACTTGAATCCCCTCTCTATAATAAGCATCTGAAGATTCCTCAGCTTCTCAGGATCAAGAGTTTTGAAATCCTGCTGAAGCTCTATAAATTCTGACACATCTGCAGTAGGCAGATTGCCCAAGTTGTAAACCTCAATCGTTTTCATCTGATAATATTTTATTGAAGACCTCCATTCGGGCGACATGCTTGTCAAGGAGGCGCTGGTTGTTTTCCTTCTCTTTTTTCTTTTTCGAATCTTTTATGTATCCACGATAACGCTGAACATTCTTGTTGCATCTGGCAAACTCTTGAAGGAATGCAGAAGGGTTGCTTTTTCGAAGCAACTCAAGATCACTGTATTCTTTTTGGTGGATTATAAGCGGATGCTCGCCAAGAAACTCCCCTGTAAGGTTGTAATTACGGAGCTCTTTGAACGCGAGGTTTTGCCGAATCTGGGTTTCCGCTAAAGCAATTATATCCTCCTCTTCTGGAGGAGAAGACTTGTCGATCCTATCTGACAACTCCCGCATCAGACGGTAATCGTTGATGCGGGAGTTATACAATACAGTAGCGAGCTGCACCTTAGGGTCTTCAAGGTTTCCCCACCTGATTAGTGGGTACTCTTCTTCCTTTTGTTTTTTTGAGGTTTCTGCTCGCTTTTTTTTTCCGCATTCAACTCATCCGAGAGGTCAGAGATCTGCCCCTCCAGCTCATCTACTCGCCCCTCCAGCTGATTAGCCTGGTCGGCGACTTCTGATAGTAACGAGTTATCTTCCGCAGGAGCCGGATTGTCCACATCCTCTGCATTGTCTTCTCCATCGACGTGAGTCGGAGCTGGGGTGGGATCCTCTACGCTTTCGGAATCACCATCTCCATCTACAGGAGCAGGATTCAGAATTGCTTCCCTTCTCTTTTCTACTTCCTCTCTTGTAATAATATCCAACAGCGCGTGCAAGACAATCTCATGTCGTTGACTGGCAGGACGAACACAGAGGGATTCGGGATGATCCGGAGACACAGCGCGAAGAATTTCACGGTCCGTGTCTGCGAAGCGTTCACGCAAGAGGTCTCTCACGTGAACGGCTTTGTCTTTGTAGTTATACATTACGCGCCATTGTTTTCTCCGCCCGTGTACAACACAGGCTGGTAGATACTTTCGTTTTCGAAGGTAACCACGCAGCTGCGGCTGTCATGATTATTCCGGTTGTCAAACTCCTTCAAGACCATCGGCTTACACACATCCCCAACGAGATATGCTTTTCCCTCCGGTCCACACTCCTCAAAAATTATGAGGAATTTTCCTCCAACGTGCTGCTCAAGGAACCTCAGCGTGTCCTCGCGGAAACCTCCGAGCACAGCTACAATTGTATTTGTGCCGGAGACAGTGATGTCTCCTTTAGACCCCTTGCTGGTAAATTCAGGAATCGCATGGCATTCTATGTTCGTGAATTTTGCGCCCTCCAGTAGTGGAATTTTTTTGATAGCCCCGGGCTTGGATTCATCGGCCGTAAATTTCTGCGATCGGTCGACGTCAGCGGATCTGATAAGTCGTAATCGATAACCCAGACTTTTCCCGGCTACCTCGATGTCCGGCACGTCTTTGATGTCTGCAATTGGCACAATTGCTGCGGATGTCAAAGAGATGACATTCATAAGATCTCCAAAGAATCCATGTGCCTGCAAGACAGCTCCCAGCACGAGCAGCGCGATGATGCCCAGCAGGGCAATCGCAAATTTTTTGATTTTGTTCTTCTTCATTTTTGTACTGAGTTTAAGACAGGGGGCAAGCATACACCTGCGCCCCTGTCAAAGATTTATCGTCCGCCGGGAACGTTCGGCTGGAGTTTCTGATTGATCGTTCTCTTACCATCCTGGCAACGCTCGAGCTCGACGAAGCCGTCCCCCTCGTCGTTGAGCGCAACCATGATGTAGTCACCCTCCTTTTTCGGAGTGAAGGCAGCTGTAATGCCGGCAAACTTTCCGCTCTTGGCGATCGTTGTCGCATTCGCAGTGTGAGCGCCACATCGCAAGATGTAAGCAGTACCTTTCTTAGCATTCTCAATGTTTGTCAGCGCTGTCGGAGCTGAGTTCTCGCCGATGAGGAAAATAAATCCCTTAGACGCGTTCGCTGTTGTAGCAGCCGGCTCAAGCTTCATGCTCGGCAAGTTCATGAAGATGCGCTGATGCGCAAACTCATTTGCTTTCAGAGCCTCGTAACTTTCGAAGGGGAATCCAACAAAAGCCGCAGCAGCTCCTTCCTTCCAGACTGACCAAGCGATAACCGCTTCCATCTCATCCTTCATGCGAATAGAGAACATCTCGCCCGGTACGTTCTCGAGTAGCTGGATGTTGCCCGGCTCTTGAACAAACATCAGAGTTAAGTTCTCCATATTCGGAACCCACTCGATGGCAAGCGCTGTGTCCGGCACTGTATTCATCAAGCTGCTCACACCGGAAAAGTCTGAGTCCAAATGGTATTTCTGACGAATATTCGCAGCATACCAGGGCTTATGGCGTTCGTTCAGGTAGAGACGGTAGTTGGCAATGTTCTGGTCTACGTCGATGACAGACTGAACGTCTTTCGCAAACTCGATCACCGCATCGAGCATTGTGTTCTCGGTGTAACCGTCATAAGCAGGATGCTCAAGCGGACGAAGCTTGTTCTCATGCATGTAGCGGAGGAGCGAATAAACAACGCCTGTTCCTGCGTTGAGGTAGTGACCTGCAACGCCATCCTTTGGCTTGAGATAGATCCCCATGATATGGCGATGATTCTGTTCCGAAGCCATCTGCAACATCATATTGACTATCATCCATTCGATCATGTTCCATTTGATCGGGTCGCTGCCGTTCGTATTGAGATATCCGATGTACAGCCTTTCTATCTCCTTCATTTGGGGGAAATAGAGCTTAGTCATCGAATCATCCACATAGCCCATTTCGGGCTGAAGCTTAACGCCTCCTTTGAAGACGCGTCCGGGCTGCCAAGCCTGTGACACCTGCTCGAAGAAGGCATTTGTCATAAGCTCTCGATCCTGAACGTTTGAGCGAACAGGGAAGATGTTTGTCACAGCTAAACGCTGCAAGACATGCGCAATAAGAGCATCTTGCCGAATAACGACATATTGATCTCCAAGTCCTGCTTTCGACAAATCGGACGTGTTCGTACTGAACTCTCCAGCTGCGAGTTTATTAGGATTCAGCATACCATTCGCCTTCAAGAAGGCATAACGCTCTGCGACAGTCTTGCCGTATTCGCTTACAGCGCTACGGAATGCAACACCATCGCGATCTTCATCGACTGCAGAGATAGCGGCATAACCGGGATTCTGAGCGATGCGATTCCACCGTTTATCCATCGAGAAAACAGGAGAGGCTATCCCGAACAAATATTTTTCGTTCGTCCCAGGACCGTGTACAGACAATGGCCGCGAAATAGTCTCTTCAGGTTTGTCGGGAGCCGCCGCCGCTGCCATCTTCGCAATTTGATTCTGCAACTCGGTGATCGTCGCAGTCTGAGAATCAAGCAAAGAGGTCATCTTCTTAACCTCTTCGACAAGACTCGCTTCAGGCGCTGGATCTGCATCATCAGCATTCTCCGCGCCGGGCGTTGATGCGTTGATGATATCCAATGCTTGCTTTCGTTCTTCCTCGAGCCGGCTGGCTTTCTGTGCATCCTGCACAGCAGCAGACAGATCGATATTGTACTTACTCTTCAGCTCAGACTCGATACGAGTCCATTCCTCAGATGTAAGCGTCCCGGCTCTCGCCTTATCGACGAGACCGAGTGCGGTCAAGACCGCATTCATCATCTCTTTGAAATTCATATTAGCTATTGGTTGAGAAAATTGAGTGCTTGTGTTCTGGTCCTAACGGAATCGAGATAAGCCAATCCGGCCCGATGTGCATCACGCAGACTCTGATCGAGAGTCTGTATGCCATCTATGAGACCAACTGTCAAGGCCTCTTCTGCTCTATAATCTTCACCACGCAATACCGGGTGATCATCCGTTAGCTTTGATAGAGCAGGACGCGCCGAGCGAACGGCATCGACGAACTGCTCACGGATGGGATTAAGCTCTTTGCGAATAAACTCCTCGGGCTTCTCTCTATACAAGGCGTCGAGGATTTTCTTGTTCTTGAGATCAGAGCCGGAGGCGTATAACTGCACATCTTTTATCCCCAGCTTCTCAAACAGCCCTTGCAGGTTGGTAAACTGGCACATGACACCTATTGACCCCACTGTACAATTCGGCGTCTCGGCCATCACCTGCTGTGCCGTACAGGCGATATAGTATGCAGCAGATGCGCATATTTTTTCAATATGCGCAAAAATGGGCTTCTCCAGCGAGATAAGAGTTTCGTATAGCCTGTCAAGATACCAGGCTTCTCCTCCTCCGGAGCTTACATGTATAAAGTGGGCGGCGATATTAGGATTGCCCTCTGCGCTCAATAGGTCGCGTACCATCCTCTTGCTCGAGAAGTACCAGTCGTAAGGATAATCCGAACGTACCAGCCCGGACACTCGATAGTAGGCAACAGAACCTTCAGGAATATCCTGACTCAAGCTATCCCCCGATACGACACTGATACCGTTGACTCTGGCAGCAATTGCCTCGGCATGCTTGAAACAGTCCTTGCTATATGAGTATTCGGCGCTGCGCGATAAAATAATATCCGCCAGCGCAGCATGAAACTCTCCGATATCTATCAGCCATCCACTCGGATTAAGCACCAGATCCAGAGATTCCCGTGAAATTTTAGATAAGTCGATAATCATACGCGCTTGTTATGATGCGAATGTAGACGCATAACAAGCGGTGCTAAAGGACTTTAATCAGCCGAATTGTGGGGAGATAGAGGCGTGCTTTAGATGCAAAACAGCCTTGTTAAGATGCGGAAGGATGCTTACCACTGCCGGAAAATGTTTATCTCCTATTATATATGTATCGCCCCTGGTGCTCTTAAGACAGACGATGCAACGACGGCGAATTTTGAATTTATCTAAGGTTGCAGGGGCGGGGAGGTCGATATTGATACGCTGATCTATCTCATAGCGAATCCCGTGTTCGCCTTTATTGATGCTACTTTCGATACTGAAATTGTCCGCATTAAAGACAAACGGAAACGACATGATCTGAGAAGATATCATCAGACTGTCGAGTGCCTTCGTTGCCATTTCCCCCAAGATGGCAACGCCTATCTGGGTACATAGTTCTTTGTGCATATATTCCGCGTTATTCTCTTTTATTCCATATCATTCTCTACAAGGGGACAAATAGATACGCTTGGTCAGCGTCTTTTTCGGTAGCTTCTGGTTTCGGCGGTGGGTCGCAAGGATCGTTTCCATCTGTAGTAATTTTTTCTCAGAGCTTCATCTGAGATGCTTTGAATATCGTATCGATTCATGAAGACCTCAATAGAGGCAATGTAATCGATGTTATAGCGATGCTTCTGCTCATCAAGATACTGATGCAGCTCAGCCCAGAATCTCACCTCTATCAGACTTTCTATTTGTGCGGCTGCCCGAACGCCAAGGTAGTTCCAATGGCTGGGATTTTTCCCCTCGCGACGGTGGGGTATGGCAATAGGGAGATTGCCATCATCGATGCCGGCATTCGCCGGTCTTTTGCTCGTGAGGTTGTATATCGTGATATACAGATCGTCCTTGTCAGGTAATCTCACAGCCTGAATTTCGGAATCCCAAAATTTTGCTCGCATATACTCTGCGAGATGGGGCTTAATGTTGATTTTCGTAACGACCATTTTCGTAACTACCTGTATTACAATGATATGCTATTTTTTTTCGCAACCATGCCGAGTTTTTGTGTTTTTGCCTACCCCTACCTCATTTTTTTCGTCCAACAGTCCAACAGTCCAACAAACTTGCCTGTCGAAATTCGTAAACGACTGAAAATTAAATACTTACAAAATTCGGCCTGTAGGACGGTACGGATACGGCTGTTGGTTCTGTTGGTCGGGCGTTGGAAAGCGCCTTTCCAACAAAAATAACCTGCGTCCAACAAAAACACCCACAAAACCAACGGCGACCAACAACGTCCAACAAACATACAAATAATATAACTATCTAACTACTAACTACTTACTAATTCCTTACTATTGAACAAATAGGCAATTTTAGGCGAAGTTGGACTGTTGGACGTATTTTTCTGGCGTTTCCCTGTTCAAGATGTGTTTAATGCGGGCTTTTTGTATAAAAGGGGTGCGGGGAATTTCGGCATTTTGGGCGCACGAAGAAAAAAAAATGTCCGCCTTCCGAACCTGCTTCGAAAAAGAAATGTCCAGCCGTCAACGAAAAAGCGCGCCTTTCAGGGGCGCGCTGTTCCGTTGACTAACGAGTTTTGATTACGAATCCTTTATCATAAGATTACGTCCGAGTTTGCAATCTCTTCGTACTGATCACGAGAGGAACCGGAGAAACTCCATTCCGATGCTGAAAAAATGAATCGGCCCGTTTTCTCCTGCAGGACTTCCCAGTCACAATATCTCGAGTTCGAAATCGTATTGATGCCAAAATCCCCGAGCTCGGGTTTTATGCCGTGGAAATCATCTTCGAAGGCCTTGATGATCTCTCGAGCGACTTTATATCTACGCGATAGACAATAAGTCTTATTGCCGAGATCCTTTACGTATATGGGAGGGTTCTCCAGCTCGGACTCAAATGTTAGCGGGTGCGAGATCATATACATGTAGCTAAAGCCGAAAACCCAGCAATAAGTGAGACTCCGGGGCTCTGCTCCAAATATCTCCGCTGCACGGGCGAAAGCCCGCGCCCTTTCGTTTGACACACTTTCGTACAGCTCTCGCAGTTTCTCTTCGAGGGCTGTTCCCTCCTTTGCTCTGATAATCATTTCGTTTCTTTTTTAAGAATTACATTACCATGTAACCACGTTGTCTACAATCGCCTGTTGTTCACAGGCTGTGCGGCGAAGATAGATCCGCGTGGTCTCAATGCTCTCGTGTCCCATCAGATCTGCCAGGAGGGCAATGTCATTGAACGCCTCCAGGAAGTTTTTCGCATATCGGTGTCTAAACGAGTGCGGGTGCATTACGTGAGGATTTATCCCCCATCGATGGGCAAAATACTGGAGCTTGTGGCGAATGGCTCTTGGCGTAATTTGTCTGCCACGGCGATCTGTAAAAAGATATCCTGAGCTTTTCTCCTCTCCACCAAGCCAAACCTCAGCTTCTCGCCGCAATTCGACAGGAATAAAGAGCCTCCTTACCTTACCGCCCTTGGTGTATAGGTCGAAGTATCCTATACGAATGTGTTCCACCTTGAATTGCACCAATTCGCTCACCCTCGCCCCGGTGGCTCCCAAAAAGCGAATGAGAAAATACCACATTGATTGCCCGGATTCTTTTAGTTCAGCCTTCAAAAAGTCATAATCGGCTTGGCTGATAACGTTTTCGAGATAGCTCTTCTGTTGTATCTTGAGAGATTTGAGTCGCAGCTGTCTCTTTCCGATGTGCTCTAAATATTTGTTGAGGGCTTGAATGCGAAGGTTTGCGGTTTTAGGTTTGAAGCGTTCGATCTGCTCTGCTTTGTAGAGCAAAAGGCTTTGTTTGTTAATGCTCTGATGCTTGCTGAAAAAGTCTCCAACGGCATAGAGATAAGCTGTTATCGTGTTTGGAGATAGATTGTCTCCCTCCAATTTTCTCTTAAATGATTCTATCATAACTCTTGTCGAAGTAAAACATCTTGCCTCCGCAGCAAGCATCAAGGATGGACTTCATCAGAACACCTCCTCCGGCTCTTCTTCTTCGAACATATCCCTGGCGAGGTCTATTTCGATAGTTTCTCTCAGTTGCTCGTAGTCGAAGACAACGCAAGAAGTGTTGTCGAACTTCGTCTTACGCACGCGGCGGGCAAGGTTACCGCCAACCATCAATGGTGGCATCATGCCGCCATTGATGGGGTCTTCCTGTTGGGTAGCATACCCTGCAGCCTCCGAGCTGCTAACTTCGACCGTTTCCTCCCACGTAAATCGCGTCGACGCAGATCGACCGATATAGTAAGGCGTTCCCTCCAGATACTTCTGCAGCGACCCGATCGGCAAATGCTCGCTACCAACCAGACGCGCATAATGGGGGAATATACTTGCCACCTTGAGATAGAGCAGGCGAGTGCCGTCAGGCACGGGCACCGACTCCGAGGTGCGGCCGCTCTTGACTATTGTAACCGCACCCGTACGGGGATGGTCTATCTTGTAATCCCGGCCGGGTACCACCTTGCCGTCGTTCAGCAAGGTCGCCACCGCTTGAAAGAAGCGGTTCACCTTATTACTCTTGGCATGCGACTCTACCTGCTTCACCACCTTCTCTACGGCCAACGGGAAAAACTGATCGTAGCTGAATGGCAGCTCCAAATCGGTGTGCCGCTCCAGCAGCCGCAGCATGGACAGGAAGAGGCTCACAGTATTTAGTACACGAGGAAGAGCCTCGCAGCTGGCCAGCTTACCTCGCACAGCATCGTGCAGCTCCTTGATGCAACCCTGCTGTATAGGGCGGAAGAACTCCTGCACCTTTGGTCGTATCGCAAGCACCTGGAAGAGGAGGTGATGAAGCCCTTGCGCCTCATAGGACTTCAGTCTATCGAACACTTCTTTTTCCGATTCGGTCCACTCTCCGTGCAAGGGCACGTCACAGATCACGCAGCGGTTTCCCAAAGCCCCGTCGTTGGTGTCGGGGGATTCCTGCCCCAGCAGGATGATCGCCGCATTGATTTGAGCTGTATCGACATCCTTGCTGTCTGCGCTCTTGCGTTTTTGTCGCCCTTCACCGTCGTAGGTAGCAGCCTTCAACGTCTCGATCTTCTCCGGAGGCAGGTCGTTTTTGAACTCGTCCAACATGACGGGTATGTTGCGGTTGTGCTCCAGTATGCTGCTGAGCGCGGGAATGGAGCCCAAATTCAGGTTAAAAAAAGACGCCTCCTCCGGCATGTAGAGTGCGCGGGTACTGTAGGCGATTTTCGATTTACCCGAGTTTGTGGGACCGACAAAAAATATGGCAGTAAACAGCCTGTCGAAGCTGAAAATATCAGAGCGGAAGGCGCTCATAATAGAGAAGAGTGTCGCCCATTTGCCGTTATCGTTCACTTTATAGACTTCATCCATTAAGGCTGCCCATTCGGCGAAGGTGATATCCGCCGTACGGGAAGGATCATACTTCAAATATTTACGCTGTCGGTCTCCTTCGGAGTCGTTAGATTTACGTTCGATCCGAATGCGGCTGAAGGTGGGGAGGAAGTAGCCCTCTCCTTCATGTTCTACAAGTCCGATCTCGTCAACCGGAGTAAACCTCCAGTCTCCGTCCACTTCGTGATAGAGGCCATTGCTAAAGGCGAAGAAGCCGAGGTCATTCCAACCGAGCGTCTCCAGCTCCGTACAGGGGCGGAACTTATCTGCCATCGAGTGCAGGATAGACTTGAGTCGATCCTGATTGCCATTCGTAAAGCACAAGCCGCCCCTCTCCCAAATACGCGCTTCGAACTGCGTAATTCCGAGCATCTCTTTCGAGATAAAATCCATATAGAGAAATCCTGCATGGTTAGCGACGCTCAGCTCCACGATCCGCTTGTTTTTCTGACTCTCGTCGTGCATGATATGCACGAGCGGACGCATGAAGAAATTGCCCACGCGGATGAAGCCCTTTCCCTTGTCGGAAAACATGTATCCGATATCACGAGTGCCCTGTTTGTTCCGAAGCGGAAAATATCCGAAGCGTTGGTACTGCTTGCGCATCTCATCATCTTCCATCACATAAGCCGGTACCTCGTCCATATTGATGATCACGGCGTTGCCTTCCTCGTCCTCGATGGCATTGCTGCGCTGCCGAGCCTCGTTGCGACGTAACCGGATGAAGGGATCGGCAATGGACGTAAGAGCTTGCTTCGTCACATCGAGCAGGCGGGCGTAGCGCGTCATGTTGGCAGCACGCATCGTTTCGTCCGCATAGCTGATCTCCTCGGCACAACGCTGCAGCACGATGTTGCGGGTGTTCTCCGATGCTTCGTGGAAGCCGGAGTACAGACTGATGTAGTACTCCGTCCACCCCATCTCGCGAAGCGTCGACACCAGATGTCGGTGCTCTTCCCCGTCTTCTGTGACAGTCTCGTATTTATTCTCCCGCTGCAGGATCGTCAGGTCGAATCCTGCACGTGCCATCTGTCGCAGCGTCTCCAGCTCGGCGGGCTCTTCGAGCTCCTCTCCTATGCTTATCTCTATCTGCGTGCGCAGGCGCTCGGTGATGGTGCGCAGGTCCTGCAGCTCATACGTTGATGGCGTGCCGGAGACGAGCAGGGCGGGCGTGCTGTTCCACTTCTCGCCGTAGTCCTCGGCCGTCCACGTCAGCTCCACGGTCACTCGCTTGCCCTCTGCCAGCTCGCGGAGTTCATCCATGCCGATGAAGGCCTTGCCGGTGGCTTCCGGCAGGGCCCGTTTGGGGCGCGACTGACGGTGCCGGCGCACGGCGTCGGTGAGGTCTTCCCCGGACGTCTTGCTCTGGCGGGCAAGCGTCTTGATGAGCTGACCGGCCGTGATGCTGTCAGAGACCAAGGCGATCAGTCGGCAGAGATCGCCGATGGCGTCCGCCTTGGCCATCGCGTCCACATCGTCGGCCTCGCTCTTGTGGTAGAGGTAGGTGATCACATCCTTCGAGCTCTTGAGCATCTTGGTGCGCTCTTTCTCCGATGCGGTGAGGAAATAAGTGTCAGGATCATGCCCTCGAGGCAGGTCTATCACGCGCACATTCAGCCCCGCCTCGAGCAATACTTCGGCATTGCGCTTCGTGGCCTTGATGCCGGCTTCGTCTCCGTCATAGATGAGGGTGACGTTCTCGGTGAAGCGTAGCAGTAGCCGAGCCTGCTCGGGGGTCAGTGCCGTGCCGCTGCCACAGACGGCATTGCGCACGCCTATGTCGGCCATGCGCATGACGTCGATCTGCCCCTCGACGAGGTAGACCAGCTGCTCCTGCACGATGTGCCGCTTGGCCTGCCACAGGCCGAAGAGCACCCGCCCTTTCGAGAAGAGGGGGGTGTCGGGGCTGTTGAGGTACTTGGCCTCGCTTTTGCCGTCGATGCAGCGTCCGGTAAATCCCGTGATGCGCCCGCTGGGTGTGTGGAAGGGCCACACGATGCGGCCGCTGAAGCGGTCGTATAAGTGACCGCCATGCTCGCTCCGCCCGATCAGTCCGGCATCCAACATCACAGCATCGGCATGCTGCGCGAGGCGCGCCTGCTGCAGCAGATAGTCGCGCCCGCTCGGGGCATAACCGGTCTCGTACAGCGCGAGCGTCTCGGCAGAGATTTTACGCGACGCGAGGAACTCCTCTGCAGCCGGGTCAGTCACAAGGGAGCGATAAGTGTCGCGAGCGAAAGACAGAGCAGCCTCGAGCGATTCGCGCTTGCGCTGCCGCTCCAGGTCTTCGTCCGAAAGCTTCGCCCCCGGCATCTTGATGCCTGCTCGAGTGGCGAGTATGCGCACGGCCTCCGGGAAGGATACGCCTTCGTGTTCCTGTAGGAACGAGAAGACGTTGCCGCCCTTGCCGCAGCCGAAGCACTTCCATATCTCCTTGGTGGGAGATACCATCAGCGAGGCATTGTTGTCGGCGTGGAATGGGCAAGTGCATTTGTAGTTGGCTCCGGCCCTACGCAAGGCTACATGCTCGGCGATGATCTTCTCTATCGGCGAGGCAGCGCGTACGCTGTCGATGATATCTTGTGGTATCTGCGTCATCGCTATGCCTCCTCGATTGACATGGCGATGCGCTTGTTTCGCTCGCTGAGTTGCTCGAAGCTCATCAGCAGGAGATTGCTGCCGTCTTGATAGGCAACGTCTTTGCAGCAGGTGCCGATCGACCCTGCTACGGGCACATATTGATTTCCGTTCATAGGACTACTGTATTGGCGTGGTGGATACAATGCACCGCTCCGGCGCGGCTCACCGCTCGGGAGAAGGCTGTAAGGGAATAGGTGGAGAAGCTCAAGTAAACGCCGTGGCTGCGCACCGAAGCGCAGTAGCGCATACGACCGCGAGGCAGCTTGCGCAGGCGGCAACGTGTCTTTGTAGCTTCGGGGAAGGCTGTGCGGACCGACTGGTCCATCCAGCTCTTGATAGACTGCCTCAGCGTGGAGAGGCGGAGGCGAGCGTTTTCGTGGCTCGGGCACGTGCCTGCAGTGGGTGCAATACACCCTGCGCAAACATTTTTTTCTGTGTAAGGCATTACAGAATTGTGTTTGTAGGGCTGTAAATAAAAAGAAGGTACAGCCTTTCCCTCTGCCTTACACTCACGCGGAGCAGTGGAGCCATTAAGCTGCCACGAGGGGGTACTGTACCTATAGGTACTGAGATGCGGATATAAAAAATCCGCTCCCAAATCAGAAGCGGTATTCCGCTCCGCGTTTATGTAAGGCACTGCAAACATAACCAGAAAAATCGGAATAACGCAATACGAAGTCATTTTCTTGGGCTACTGAAGTAGATCAAAAGCGAAAATCGCAGGAATATCAATGCGACCTCGAGACGACAGAACATCTCAGAGTCCACCCTCCTGATGCATACGGTCGGGAGCAACGCCCACGACGGGAATTTTTCAGGCCTTGTCGTTATCATCCTCGACCAATTCTCTGAATAGAAACTCTAAGGCTGCACTCCAGCCTGCTCGATAATCTGTTTGCGCTGCATCGACGAAGTGCGTCGGTATCTGCTTCTTTTTGCGATAGGCTTCGAAGGCTTTATCCATCGCGGCACTAATTTGTTCTGCTGTTATCATCTGTTATTGTTCGTTTGTGGATTCTCCTCAGAGATGAAATCCGGATTGTCAAAAAGGGACTGCTGAAGGGCTCCGATAAACTCTACCCCTGTTACGCCAAGCTCCTCGGCGACTTTCTTGCACACGTCTACAGACGCGCGCACCTCGCCTCGATACATCTTCCAGAACAGCACCTTCTTGATACCCGTTCGATCGTAGAATCCCTGCGAGGGTGTGAAATATTCAGGGTGCCCGTTGTACTTCGCATTGATGATCGAGAACAACGGATTCTCCTTATCCGGAACCACCGACCGAAGCGTGATCCGCATTCGGTGCATCTTGAGCCTGATGGCGGTTTCGCTGCGCTTCAATCTGCGCACGAGCTCGCTCATCTGCATTGACCCGGCATTTTTTCTCAAGAAATCCTCTTCGGCTTTTAGCCACGGGAGCGTCATCATAGCGTACAAAGTGTTTTATCTCGTTGTCGAAATATCCGCCATGGCCCTCTGCGAGGTATAGCCACAAGACGGATATGAATCGTTTTTTTGTCTCTGGCGTGCACTTGCTCTCGATGTCGAGGGGCACGTAGGGAGGATGTCGAAGGACGGCGGCGTACACCCGATCGACGTAAGCGCGAAACTCCTCCTTGCCCATTTCGGCTGCGAGTTCGTCGATGTCCGCGAAGCTCGTCGGGAGTAGCCGCCGGTTTCCTTCTTTCCCTACCACAGGATATTGCTATGACACATGCGTGTCAATGAGTGTTTGTATTCTATTGCGATACTCTTCGAAGCGTTCGAAAGGGAGCCATACGACAACTGAGTATTCCGTAAAAGCATCTATCTCGATCCGCTGGTCGATACTCAAGATCGCCGGCTCCAGGATTCTAATCTGCCGGATGACAGATGCAGCACCCGGGCGGCGAATGATCGCTACTTTTTTCATTCCTCTCATCCGACGATCTCCCGTTCTATCTCTATCTTCATCCGCACGAGTTCGGAGTCGGGTGTGAGACCCTGCCTCCTATACTCATTTATATGCATACATACAGCCTCGATCAGAGACCCGACCGTGTCAGTGGATATACCCATTATATTGAGGCCGCCTTGTCCATCTTGCTCAACACACATGCTCTTCCTTTTTAGAGACACATCTTGATACCATTCTATTTATTTTCTCGTATCCGCTTACAGCTTTAATCATAGCTTCAGCGAAGCTTGAATCGCTCATCATACTATAAAGAGTAAGCCTGGTCAACATCTCGTCGGATCCTCTCACTGAGACCGTACAGGTCTCCTCATCTGCATACATGAAGAGGACACATCGTCCTTTTAACTCATTGGGAGGAAGCGTATCTACAACAGCTGCAATCCCTTTCACTTTTTCTTCTATTCCACCCATCTTTTCTTGCCTGCAGTAAGCCAGAGGGCAGGCGCCCCTTATTGTTTTTGTAATCGAGAGCGACCTAAGTCGCGTTAGTGGCAAGGCGCAGAATCGAACTGCGCACGTAGTTCTGGAGGCAAAAACCCGAAAAAACCTCGACAGGTCGACCCTAATACACCTGCCCCGTACTTGCCATTGTCGCCCTGTACCTTCACAGGCATTTAGGCGACTCTTCTATGAGAAAACTACTTACAGTATTCACCGCTGTGCGTACTCCTTCGCTGATAAGGCAACCTTGTCGGGACTGCCATCTGTTTGCCGTCCCCCTCGCTCGAGTGCAGCGCGGCGGATAGCGATAGCCTTATCGCCACCACGCTTGAAGTTCAGCGCAGCCCTAACGAACTGCACCGAAACGCCGAATTCTTCGCTCAATGCCAACTTTACGGAGGGATCTGTCATTATTCTGACCATATTTTCTTAGCTTCATTGTGCGGTTTCCGCACGAAACACATTGCAAATATAGAACATGTTGCGAAAACTCGCAACATTTCGCTGCGAATTTTAGCAGACATGGTGCGAAAGGTGGATAGTACTGCTTTTTTAATCACTATAATTTTAATAGCTATGAGTAAGACTATTGACTTTGAGAAGAAGGTTATCGAGAACATCTTCAAAATCGCTTATGAAAAGGGCTATAAGGAGCAAGTGATAGCCGACGCACTGAACCTTGACCGTACAGTATCCAGCAAAATCAAAAGCGGAGCCAAGGTGCTGCGCATATCGATGCTGCCGGATATCGCACGTGCCCTCGAGGTCGATGTAGTAGATCTCTTTACTTATCCCGAGAAGTACACTAAAGAGATCGGTACAGACACGCTCGAAGAGCAAGTATCTGTAACCTTCCATGTGCCAGCCTCAAAGCGCAAGGAGCTGCTTGAGATGGTGTTAGTTAAAGAGAGTAGAAAACCAACAACTTAAAAGAAATGAAAATGATTTTATTCAAGAGTGCTAACCATCTGAATGAAAAACTCGACACAATCGGCAAGCCACACGAAAGCGCCGTTTCTGAGTCTGCAATCGTTAGCGTAGAGAAGGTTGAAAGCAAAGAACACAAAAATGGGCTTGCAAGGATTAAGCTTATAGACGGGTCGTATCTACGTGTAAATGAGCCAGATTTCGATGCCGTTTTAGCTCTTTTACGCGGGACAGATACGGGGCAATAATCCCTCTTTCGGAAAAAAAGCCCCGCTGATAATCAGACACTTAAAACAATCAACTAGGCCATCGGCTGTCCCGCTACCCCGACAAAAGAAGGGGCTGTGTCAAAATTCATTTTTGGCGCAGCCCTTTCTATTTTGGTTTGGGGTTGGTTAAGCCACCGGTTTTAGCCTTTGAGGGATATTTTTGAGACCATTGCACGGCACTTTGCGTCTTTTGGGGGTTGTGGTTGTTGTATATATCACTGATAAATAGCATATTTACACATAATTAACTGTATCAACATGGCAACTAAACCAACCGAACCGGCTCCCAGCTTTCTACAAGTATATACTCAGGTTCGTCGCGACCGGATGAAGCACTCCTTTCTACGCCAAATCAATGCTTGTGTTGATTGGCGAGGTATCCGCACCCTGCTGAACAAGAAGTACACCAAGACTCAGAATGCCGTAGGTAACCCCGCCTACGATGCCTTGCTGATGTTCAAGATTCTTTTGCTAGAGACTTGGTATGGTTTGAGCGATTATGAGGTTCAGGAGCGTATCAATGACTCTCTGCTTTTCAGTGAATTCCTTGGCTTAGACCTTGGCTTCCCCTCTCCTGATCATAGCACCATCAGTCGCTTTCGCACGGAACTANTTTGCCCGAATCGGTAGAGAAGTCAGAGTTGTCATTAGGGGTAAGTGTATTAGCAGACAAGGGCTACTGTAGCAAAAAGAATTCGGAGTGCTTGGCTCCTCGGGGCTTGGTTGATGGCATCATGCTCAAGTCTAGTCGGAGGCAAGTCCTTAGCGAGAGTCAGAAGTTTTTCAATCGTATGATAAGTAAGACGAGGTGCTTCATAGAACGCACCTTTGGCAGTATTCGTCGGTGGTTCTTGGGCGGACGATGTCGCTACCGAGGGTTAGCCAAGACACATACACAGAATGTCCTTGAAGCTATGGCCTACAATCTCAAGCGTATGCCGGGGCTGCTTGTGCTTCAAGCAGCCAGATAGGCAAAAAAATCCCCGACCCTGTGGGAAATAACCCACAAGGTCGGGGTAAGGGGGAAGAAGAATACCACCGCTGAGAAACACTGCCTCAATAGGCAAAAATGACTTCAAAGAACATAGTCATATAATCCTTGCATTGTGCAATGGACTCTTTATTGGTGATACGGGCGTAAATCTGCGTCGTTTTGATATTGGTGTGTCCCAGCATCTTTGACACGGATTCGATGGGAACGCCTTTGCTCAAAGACATTGTGGCAAATGTATGTCGGAAGCAATGGAAAATACCTACCATTTGAGAATTTGGAAGAATGTAGAGAATAAACCGATAACGTGTTGTGAATTAGTCGATTTTCTATATTCTGCGAGTATGATAGGAAAGCAGTTCAACACGGAATATTGAATCCTTTCGGTTACCAAACCGTTATCCGTTGGTTTCCCTAGTGTGGTGAGGTAACGGAAAAAGGAAAGGTTTTTCTGACATGGGTTATATCTCACTGTTCCACAATGTTTTGCTTATCAAAGAACGCTTTAACAACGGGTAATTTTGCCCATAAAATTAAAGCGTATGAAAATAGAAAAATTCAAGGTGTTGCTCTACCTCAAAAAGAGCAGACCCGACAAGTCGGGCAAAGCGCCCATTATGGGACGTATCACCGTCAATCGTTCGATGGTGCAATTCAGTTGCAAAATCTCCTGCACATCCGACCTGTGGAATCCTCGTGAAAGCCGTCTGAAAGGTAAGAGCCATGAAGCCGTGGAGACCAATGCGAAGCTGGACAAGCTGATGCTCTCCATCCATACGGCATTCGACACGCTTGTGGAAAGAAAAGCAGACTTCGATGCGGAAGCCGTCAAGAACCTGTTTCAAGGAAGCCTTGAAACGCAGATGACCCTGTTGGGAATGACGGACATCGTCTGTGAAGATTTGAGGAAACGCATCGGGATAGACCGTGCAAAGGGAACTTACCCTGCCTATATCTATACCCGGAGAACCTTGGCGGAGTTCATCGACAAGACGTTTCGCACCAAAGACATCGCTTTCGGTCAGATAACGGAACAGTTCATTCATGACTATCAGAGCTTCATCTTGGACGAGAAAGGGCTTGCCATAGATACCTGCCGGCACTATTTGGCTATCGTCAAGAAAATATGCCGTAAAGCCTACAAGGACGGTTATGCCGACAGATGTTTTTTCGCTCATTTCAGTCTCCCCAAACAAAAGGAGAAGACACCAAAAGCCCTAAGCCGGGAATCCTTCGAGAAAATCCGTGACTTGGTAATCCCCGAACATCGCGCCTCCCACATTTTGGCAAGAGATCTCTTTCTCTTTGCCTGCTATACGGGAACAGCCTACGCCGATGCAGTTTCCGTTACGCGTGACAATCTGTTCACGGATGACAATGGCGAGCTGTGGCTTAAATACTGCCGCAAGAAAAACGAGCTTCGTGCCTGTGTCAAGCTGCTGCCCGAAGCCCTTGACCTGATAGAGAAGTACCGGGATGATGCTCGTCCGACCCTCTTTCCAATGCTGTACCATCCCAACCTTCGCCGTCTGATGAAAAGCCTTGCGGTTCTTGCGGGCATTAAGGAAGACCTGACCTACCATGCCGGCAGGCACTCATTCGCATCGCTGATTACCTTGGAAGCCGGCGTTCCTATCGAGACCATCTGCAAGATGCTGGGACACTCCAACCTCCAGACCACACAGGTATATGCAAAGGTCACGCCCAAGAAACTCTTCGAGGATATGGACAAATATATCGAAGTGACAAAAGATTTGAAACTTGTATTATAACACCCCATAGATAATAAATGAATTTATGCGTAGCACATTTTCTTTACTACTCTATATCAATCGCAACAAGGTACGTGTGGATGGTACAACTTCCGTACTTTGCCGAATCTCCATCGACGGGAAAAGCATGACGATAACCACGGGTATTACTTGCAATCCCAAACAATGGAATGCAAAAAAAGCAGAGACTGCGGACGTGCGGACGAACAACCGCCTGAAAGAGTTTCGAAAGTATGCGGAGCGGCTCTATGATGAAATGCTCAAAGAGCAGGGTGTGGTCAGTGCCGAACTATTGAAAAACAGGATAGCAGGTCAGGCGGTCATTCCTACCCATCTGCTCCAAATGGGAGAAAGGGAACGGGAACGCCTTGCCGTCCGTTCCAAGGAAATCGACTCCACTTCGACCTACAGGAGTTCTCGGTATTACCAGAGCTATATCCGTGAGTTCTTGGACTCGAAAGGCAAGGCGGACATTGCCTTTTCGGACATCACCGAGGAATTCGGACGGGAATATAAGGTCTACCTGAAGCGGTACAAGAACTTCGGGGCATCGCAGACCAACCATTGCCTTTGTTGGCTGAACAGACTGATATATCTTGCCGTAGACCATGAGATTATCCGTGCCAATCCTTTGGAAGAGTTGGAGTATGAGAAGAAACCGCCCTCCAAACGAATGCACATCAGCAAAGCGGAACTCAAACAACTGCTAGAACTGAAACTGCCCGCCAATGACCCATTGAAGGAATTGGCTCGCAGGGCTTTTATCTTCTCCTGTTTTACGGGACTTGCCTATGTCGATACCCAACTGCTGTATCCACACCATATCGGGCGGACTGCCGACGATAGAAGATACATTCGCATCAACCGTAAGAAGACGAAAGTGGAGTCATTTATCCCTCTGCATCCGATAGCGGAGCAGATACTTGATTTGTACAATACGACCGATGACACGCAGCCGGTCTTCCCTTTGCCAAGCAGAGACATGATGTGGTTTGAGATACACGAACTGGGCGTCATTATCGGACGCAAAGAGAATCTGTCCTACCATCAAGCCCGGCACAGTTTCGGATCGTTCTTGATTTCCGAGGGGATTTGTACGGAGAGCATTGCCAAGATGATGGGACATGCCTCCATCACCAGCACGCAGACCTATGCGAAGATTGCAGAGAAGAAGATTGCAGAGGATATGGATAAGTTAATCGAAAGAAGAAAAAACAATGAATATTGAATTACTATGAAAAGAGAATTCATAACCATTGAGGAGAATGGGAACGTACACGTTCCTACGACTTCCATTTGGATGTCGGCTTGCGAAATAGCCGATTTATTCGGCGTATTCTCCGGCAAAGTAAACAGCCACATCAAGTCTATCTTCAAAGAAGGATTACTCAGAGAAGATGAGGTGATGCAAACGCTATTGTTTAAGGGTGGTGCAGTGGATTTATATAATATTGAAATGATAACGATGCTGTCATTTCGTTTTGCTTCTCCACAAGCCAAAAGTTTCCGTAAATGGATAATCAGAAGACTGACCGAAAAGAAGAGAACAAGTCCTCCGCTACTTGTGTGTTATGGCAAAGGTGGATGGTACAGTTGAATATGGATACTGTCCTAAAAAAGTGTGTAAGCCCCATAGCTCTTAACTTTGTGGTAACAAGAAAAACAAACTAAGAACAATGGAGCTTACAACATCACAAAAGTCGGCATTTATTTCGGAAATGCTATCATCGGAGTCAGGTATTAACGAACTTATTCGTGTATTATTGAACACCTTCTCCAAGCAAGAACGTTCTCTTTTTGTCCAAGAGCATAAAGGAGAACAGTGCAATGGTTTCCGTCCCCGTCGATGGCGGGGCTATGGATGTAGCTTTGAGCTTCGCATTCCACGTACTCGTTCAGAGAGTTTCGAGCCCCTAATTTTGGGCATTCTTTCGCATCAAGAAAGCGAACACGCCCTTCTCTTCCATGAACTTTATACGCGAGGACTTTCGTGCGAAGATATTGGCGCCGTGTGCGAACGCCTCTATGGTCATCACTATAGTAAACAGCAAGTTAGCTTCCTTTCCAACACGAGTAAGGCAGAGATATCCAAGTGGTTAGAACGCCAATTGTCTCCTCACTATTTGGCAGTGTACATTGATGCAACGTTTGCCTTTACTCGGCGAGAGGATAGTGTCTCTAAGGAGGCTTACTACACGATGCTCGGTCTACTTCCTGATGGTAGTCGCGAGGTGCTTTGTGTGGTGAATCATCCCACAGAGGGAGCGTTGAATTGGGAGATGGAGTTGAAAGCACTCAAAACTCGGGGCATGGAACGGATAGATCTGATTATCTCAGATGCCTTACAGGGTATTGAACGCGCTATTTGCTCGGCTTTCCCTCAGTCAGCCCATCAGTTATGTGTTGTCCATTTCAAACGACAAGCCCTTAATGTTGTGTCTAAAAGGGATAAAGCTCAGATGACACAGGAGTTGGATGAGTTATTCCCTATTCGAGATATAGGACTTACTCCCATCAAGGCATTTGAGAAATTGTGTACATTTGCAGAGCGTTGGGGTAAGAGTTACAGGAGTTTCCTCTCTCTGTCTTCCCCTCGCAATATAGGCTACTTCACCTATCTGAGATTCCCAGAAGAAGTTCGGCGTATGATTTACTCCACGAACTGGGTGGAGCGCCTCAATCGCAGCTATAAGCGTACGTTACGTATGCGCGGAGCTTTACCCTCGGCTGATGCCGTCGTATTCCTCTTAGGATCTGTTGCCCGAGAGATGACAGAAAGGACTTATGCTAGGAGGTTGCCCTACTTCCAAGAGTGGAGTATCAAATAAATGGATAAAAACAAGAAAACCACAAAGTTTTTACCACAGGGGCATGCCCCTGTGGTAAAAAAGCAACAACTACGCTTACACACTTTTTCGGACACTACCTGAATATGAGAACAGGCAGTAAGATAAATGCGTCTTACTACCTGTTCTTTTTTAGCGATCTTACTGCATTGCCAGCAGTTTGCAATACATTCCTCCTTTGGCTTCGAGTTTGGCGTGTGTGCCTTTTTCTATAAGCCGTCCCTTGTCCATCACGACAATCTGATGGGCGTTACGGATGGTTTGCAAATGATGGGCAATGACCAAGACCGTACGATTTCGGATAAGGGCGGACATCGCTTGCTGTATTTTGTGCTCATTGACGGGATCGACATTGCTCGTTATCTCATCCAAAAGGAGAATGGGTGCGTCTTTGAGAAAAGCACGAGCGATGGAGAGACGTTGCTTCTGTCCGCCTGACAGCCCCAAGCCGTTTTCTCCGATCTTTGTTTCGTAACCATCTGGCAGATTGATGATAAAGTCATGTATCATCGCCCTACGTGCTGCTTCTTCGATTTCTTCCTGCGTAGCATGTTGATTGCCCACTTTGATATTATTGGCAATGGTATCTGAAAAGAGAATAACATTCTGCATCACCACGCTGATTTTACCGAGTAAATAATCATAGTCCATTTCTCGAATGTCTAAACCACCGATACGGATACTGCCGGTCTGCGGTTCCCAGAAACGGAGTAACAGGTTAGTAATGGTTGTTTTGCCCGAACCCGACGAGCCAACAAGTGCCGTTACCGTTCCTTCGGGAACATGGAACGTGAGGTCGCTCATCTCAAAACCTTCTTTTTCGTAGTGGAAACCTATGTTTTCAAACGAGAGGTCGAAGCGTTCCACCGTTTTCGGTTGGTCGGGATTGACGATAACGGGAGCATCCAACAAGCGGGAGATACGTCCGTAGCTGTCCTTTACCTTAATGTAGCTCAGCCAATGGCTCTCCATATTGACAAAAGGTTTGTAGAACTCTTTCGAGACGATTACAAACATCAGGTATGCGAAAAGAGAAAGTTCGCCACGCTGCGTCCACCAAAGACCGAGCGTAGCCATCAGTGCAAAAGCCAGTTCTATGAAAAAGGCATATCTGCCCACACTTACCGCCGCCAGTCGTGAGGTCTCCTTGCTGCTCTCCCCGAACTCACTCACGGAGCGGTCAAGCCTGTCACGGAACATTCCTTTTCCTCCGAACACTTTCAGCACGGGTATGCCCTTGACGTATTCCACGAAGAGACTGACCATATCCGCCAGATTGTCTTGTGCCTCCTGCTGTGCTTTCATTCCCGAGCGAATGCCCCGATACAGAGAAAATAGGGCAATGGGGAGAATGGCTACCATTGCCAATCCCATGCGCCAATCCACACAGAACAGCCCGATACCAAGAATCAGAGCTACAATGAAGTCGGCGGACATCCGTGTCCATAGGTGTCCTACTACCATCTCCATATTATCCACGTCTTTGTGTATGACGGTGCTTATCTCTCCCAGACGCTCATTGGTATAGAAACCGAGTGAGAACATTTTCAATTTCAAGATGATTTTCTCACGAATGCGTTCCACGAGGTCGAAGCCGGCAAAATGCTTGCTCATATCGGCTATGGCATTGGATATGGTTTTCAAAACCAGCAGACCACTGAGTATCCACGCTGCTGAAACGAGTGAAACGCTTTCGCCCGATATATAGCGGTCGATGAGAAACAAGACAGTGAGCATTATCGCTGTGCCACAGAGGGCATAAATCACAAAAAACAGTGCGGAGACAATCAGATGCCGCACTCCGCGGGCGGTCAGTTCATTCAGTATATTGCGTACCATTCTTATTCCTCCTTTTCTTTTAGTTGCCATTTGCTTACCTGCTCCTGCGTTTCTGTCATATTGCGGTATAGCGGGCAGTTGTCCATCAGTTCTCGGTGTGTTCCCTTCGACACAACCTGCCCTTTGTCCATCACAACAATACGCTCCATATCCTGAATGGTATTGAGACGGTGGGCGATGGTAATAACGGTCTTGTTGCGTTGCAACTCGTCCAAAGCTTCTTGGATAAGTTTTTCATTCTCTCCGTCCAATGCGGCGGTGGCTTCGTCGAGAATGACAATCGGCGAGTCTTTGAGTAACATACGCGCAATGGAAATACGCTGTTTCTCCCCGCCGGAGAATTTTACACCTGCTTCGCCCGCCAACGTACCATAACCATTAGGCAACCCTATGATAAAATCGTGTATGCGGGCACGCCGTGCGGCTGTTTCTACCTCCTGTTGCGTAGCAGTGGGCTTGGCGATACGGATATTGTCCCGAATGCTCGTGTTGAAAAGGAACACCTCTTGCTGCACCATCGAGAAGAAATCGGCAATGTTGCGTTCGGAGAGTTCCACAAGGTTCTCTCCGCCTAATCGGACAGTTCCCGATTGAGGCTGCCAGAAACCCATCATCAGGCTTGCCAATGTGCTTTTTCCAGAACCTGATTCGCCCACAATAGCTGTATGACTGCTTTTGGGAAATTGCAGACTGACATCGCATAACGCACTGTCTTTCTTATTCGGATAGGCGAATGTCACGTGTTCGAAGCGGACATCTGTCTGCATAGCGTCCGTATCCTTATCCGCCGTGTCCTTTGCCGGCACTTCGGTAATCGACTGCACCTTTGCCAGCGATTGCCCATAGACGATTCGAAAATGTTGGAATGTTGCCAACTTAGCGAAGGAAGACGAGAACAATCCTCCCAATATCAGGGCAAGAATGAAACGCGATATAGTCAGTTCGCCCGAACTCATCAGCCATAGACCGACAAGTGTCATCACCACGATACCGCCCTCCAAAAACATCGTGATGAGCGTCATCGGCACGGTAACGCTGAACATACTCCGCTTTACCCAATGAATATAATCGCGCATACCACCAAGTACCCGTTCCGTGCGTGTTTCCTCGTGGCTGAATGCTTTGATAACCGGTATTGTAGCCACATATTCCAAAAGGTCTTCCGACATTTTTTGCGTACTTTCCATAAAGTGGCGAAAGCTCTTGCCCCAAAGCGTTTTGACCGCCATCTGCAAAAGAAACGCCAGCGGAAGAAGCGATACGAGCGACAACCCCAGCCGCCAATCCAATACCATGACAATTCCCCAGAGTAAGGTTGGGAAAAGCGTTGCCGAGAGGATTTCGGGCAGTCCGTGTGCCAAATAAATCTCGATTTGCTCCACGTCGTGATTGATGATATTCACCAAATCGCCCACCTTACGCTCCTGAAAGAAACCGAGTGGCAACCGTTGCAAGTGGTTTACAATGCGCAACCTCAACCGTGTGAGGGCATTGTAAGCCGAGCGGTGCGCCCGCCAAATCGAAGTTCCGTAGAACACACCCCGAAGCAGGGCAAACAGCACCATCGCCACTCCTACCGTCCATACCGCCGTGGAAGAGAGTGTTCCGCTCATCAGCCTGTCCACCGCCCATACCACAAGCAATAGGGGCAGCGTGCCGAAAACAAGATGCAGTATGACAACTGCATTGGAGAGCAGGCTGCGGCTCTCCCGTTCCTCATCGAGAGGCTTGACTTTTTGTTTATCCATATATCTGTCGTTTTGATTTTCTAAGATGCAAAAGTACGGAGACGCACAGGGGTAAAATAACCCGAATGAGCATAATACTACCCGAAAATGACAGTTCGGTATACATAAAACTCAACAGGGGTATAAGTATGGATGGTAGGGATATTTCTTTATTCGATAGGCGCGTAATTTTGCACGAGTTCTAACAAACAGATAAGATATGCCAATCAGCTTAATGATCCATTTATATAAGAGACTACTCGTTATCAGCTTTCTATTGTTGTGGTCTTATCCTATGTTTGCACAACTATATTCTACTGAAATTAAAGTTGTCGATGCAGAAAATGGAAGCAACATAGAATTTGCCACGGTGCAATGGAAAAGTCTGGGAGATACAACATACAAGAACGGTACGACCACCAACAGAAAAGGAGTGGCGAAATTAAATACACCTGCCTCTCAAAAAATTGTACTTAGGGTAAGTTATGTGGGTTATCAGATGATTACCGACACGATTACTGCAAATGGGAAACGTCATATCATAAAGCTATGTCCGGAATCAACGGAGTTAGCAAATGTAGTGGTCTTCGGGAAAACAAAAGCACAGATTATCAGAGAGTCACCCGAAGCGGTTGCAGTGATAAATGCAAAGGAGCTGCAAGGTCGCTCCGTATCGCTGGAAACCATCTTGAATAAGACCATCGGCTTGAAAGTCGGGCAGACCGGTGGTTTGGGGAGCAGTTCGAGGATTATCGTCCATGGATTGGAAGGAAACCGCATTCAAATCTTATGGGACGGAATACCTATGAGTACTTCTGACGGAGCTTTTTCTCTTGATGAGATTCCAATAGACATTATCGAACGGATAGAGGTCTACAAAAGTATTATCCCTGCCCGTTTTGGGTGCGATGGATTGGGCGGCGCCGTTAATATCGTTACGAAAGAGTTCAGTACGGACTATTTGGATGCCTCGTATGAATTAGGTTCTTACCAAACACACAAAGGAAGCGTCTTCTCTCGCAAGAACTTTCCTAAAAGCGGTGTTCTGCTCGGTGCGGGAGGTTATTATACGTCTGCAAGGAATGATTATTCTTTTAGAGTGCCCGAAAGAGAAAACTTGTTGGTGAGGCGAGACCACGACCGTTTTCGTTCGTATATGTTGAAAGGGAAAATAGCTTTTACAAAACTCAGGTTCGATGAAATCAGTACCGAGTTCGGGTACTACAACCGTTTCAATGAGATTCAAGGTGTCTTGAAAAACATCCAGCATGCCGAAAATCAATCGGGTATATTTATGCTGGAAAACAAACTGATAAAAAGCGGAATGCTGAACAACCGACTTAACTTCGAGTCCCATTTTTCCCTTTCACATACGACGAACAATTTTGTGGATACGGCACGGGTTAATTACGATTTTGAGGGAAACATCTATCCGAGTCCGAATGGACAGGGAGAGACGGGAGACGTTCCACACAACTCAAACGACAAAGGTTTGGAAATCAACGAACGTATCAACTTCGATTACAGATTGTCCGCCAATCACAGTCTAAACCTGAACACACTCATCAATTACGCCCGAAGACAACCAAGCGATGACATTGCAAGTCAGCACGCAGGGTTTATTATCGGAGGATTTCCCCGCAAAAAGACCAGTATTGTTTCGGGCTTGACTTGGGAGGCGAAACTATTCGACAGGAAACTGACGAATATGTTCTCTGCAAAGTATTTCCGCCTCCATTCCGAGATAGAGGACTTGACCTCGTACGAAATGATTGAAGCTCCGAAGAAAAAGAGCAATACGACATCACAAATCGGATGGATAGAGGCGGTGAAGTTTGAACCGTTCAGAGACTTTCATTTGAAGGCTTCCTACCAAAGGGCTATACGCCTCCCCAATTCGCAAGAGCTATTCGGTGACGGTATCATCACCTTCCCTGCTGCCAGGCTGAGACCGGAGAAAAGCCATAACTTCAATTTAGGCTTCTTGATCGACAAAAACGACGTACTCGGGCTGTCGCGATTGCAATTTGAGGTAAACGGCTTTTATATGCAGGTAAATGATATGATAAAACTGATGAAACAGCACATGGCAGCCGGATATGTGAATGCAGAAAAGGTGCATATCAAAGGTATAGAGACCGAGTTGAAACTGGATATAACGCCGACGCTCTATGCCTACGGAAATCTGACTTATCAGGATGTGCGCGATGCCTTGGAGTATTTACCCGGCACCCAAGCCCCCAATCCGACAAAAGGATTGCGACTGCCTAATATTCCTTATCTGTTCGCCAACTTCGGGGCGGAATATCACAGCGACCGATTGTTCAAAAATTGGTATATCAAGGCTTTCTGGGACGGGAAATTCACCGAAGAGTTCTTCTACTTTTGGGAACTTACCGAATTGCAGAAACGGCGTATCCCTTGCAGTTTTACTCATGATATAGGTCTCTTACTGACTTACAAAAAGAAATATTCCATCGCCTTGGAATGCCACAACCTGATGAATAAAGAGGTGTGGGATCAGTACCGCCAACCATTGGCGGGACGGACATTCCATCTGAAATTCAGGTATGTCTTCTCGAAAGGTATTTTATAACTATAAACATATATAATAATGAGAACAACAATTTTCAGTCGCATAGCTCTCTCCGCTATGCTGGTCGGCTCCATAGGGCTGACGTCTTGTGATAAGAACGATGACCCCAAACCTACGCCCAACGAGGCGCAACAGCATTTTGCCTTTGTGCATTATGTAGACAAAAGTGCTTATGTCGGTACATTCAGCGATTTAACTCCTCAAGCAACCGACAACAAGAAAACTTTTGAATTCGGTTTCGGATGCTATCTCTTCGCAAAAGGAAACACGGTACTTGTGCCCGAAGGGAAATTCGGAGATAAGGTACATAAGTTTACAAGAGGAGCTCACGGCGAGCTTCTAAAAGCAGGTACGATGACTTTCGAACAAATGGCTCAACCCGGGGAAATCAACTTTATTGACGAACAGCGGGCATACGTCGCTTTGCACGGACGTGGCAAGATTGCGTTAATCAACACCATGACATTGCAAAAGGAGGATGAAATCGACCTCTCGCCTTATGCCGTTCAAGACAATAACCCCGACCCCGGTTGCAATGTCATCCGTGATGGAAAAATGTACGTTGCCCTCAATCAACTCAATTCGCCTCATACTTCCGTACCCGGTACGGGTGCAGAGGTTGCTATTATCGACTTGAAGACGAAAAAGACGGAAGTTATCAAGGACAACCGCACAAGTGTTGTCGGATTGTTCCGCCATTCCGACGCATTCATAGACGAGCGGGGCGACATCTACTTTTACAGTGCGGGCAACAACTTCAACGTTGCCAACAAAGAGGGATTTCTTCGTATTCGCAAAGGAAGCGACAAGTGGGATGCCGACTACCTGTTCAACCTATCGAAGACAACCATAAAAGGAATAGGCAAGACAGGGCAGTACATGATTAAATTTTACTACGCAGGCAATGGCATAGTGTATAGTTGTGTGAAAGTAACAGATACGGAGTTCGGTATACTGAACAAAGATTTTCAGCCCGTGAAAATTGATATTTGGAATAAAACCATCGAAAAACTCGATTTGCCCATGACCGACAGTAACGGCTCTTTTGCCATAACCCGCTACAAAGATTTCATCGTCTTCGGAATGACGTGCAATAACGGCACGGGCTACTATACCTACAACACCAAGACGGGCGAATGCTCGCAAACACCCGTTGTTACTGCCGTGGGAGTACCTTCAAGTTTAGTCGCGTTTGAGTAAATCCATATCGCAAGAGTATTCCCTCAAAAAGGAATACTCTTGTTTTTTATAGAGCATGTGATTCAACAAGGACAAAAGTATAAGAAAATCTTCTTTTTTATCCTTGTTTATTTGTAAATTTGCAGAAAGGTATAATGATATGACCATAGAATTTTGTGCAATCAATAAGCCAGAAGACTGGATCGAGATGGTTGCCGAGCAATTCGGCACATCGGTAACGAACGATGGTTTTACCGTTCCGCCCTCAGTGGGCAGCGGCTTTTTCAAGCAATACTATCCGTTGCCGTGGCTCACATTGACCTATATCAGTTTCATGTCGTATGAACCGATGACAATGGTGCGTCGCTCGGTGGAAAACTCGAAATGGATTCCCGTGATGTTCTACATCAATGAACATAAGCACGAACAGATTATCGGCACAAGCACAAAAACGGTCGGAGTGGACACGCTCGACGGTATCTTTATGCCTTCGAGCAATATCCCTACGGAATGGACTTTCGATTCCAAACGGCAGTATGAAAACATCACATTGACTTTCAACAAGGATTGGATAGAGCAAATGGATACGGCTTATGAAACTTACATCGGTCGGCTTCTCCAATCTGACAAGGCTTTTTATTTGTTTGAGACTATTACGCCTGCAATGCAGCAAGTATTGGACGGGATCAAATCAATTGTCGAAAGCAATACACCTTTCTCATCTCTCCATTTACATGGAAAGACAATAGAATTGCTAACGATGTACCTTGAAAAACTCGAAAAACGTTCGGAAGTAAAATCTCTTGCCAATCTGAACTTGAATGATGTAGAGACTGTTTTCCGAGTTCGTCGCCATATTCTTCAAAGTCTCAATAATGTACCGAGCATTCCCGAACTGGCACGTGAAGCAGCAATGAGCAGTTCCAAACTGCAAAAATGCTTCAAACAGGTTATCGGCAAGGCAATTGCCGAGTATGCCCTATCCGAAAAGATGGAATGGGCAAAACGTTTGCTTTCCACTCGTCTTTACTCTGTATCCGAAGTAGGCTATAAAATCGGATATGCCAATCTCAGCCACTTCACGGAGGCTTTCCGCAAATATCACAGGATAAATCCCAAGCAATATCTCGACTCTTTGTGAGTTTTATGCAATAGGGATATTACTTGCCGTTTGAGGCTTATTTTACCCTGAACAATCTTCAGAACTTTGCCTGCAAAAACCATCAGGCAATATGAAAAGACTTATTAAAAACGCATCTTTTGAGATGCTATTCTCTAATAAAAGTACGGAAGCAACCGATGACCTTATCAGAGAAATCATAAAGTTGGGGAATAGTGAAGAAAATCTTGTTTCATTGTTTCGCACATTGAACTTTACTCGATTCCATTTAAGAGGTATGGTTGAAAAAATAGGTATAACAACCGAAATGGGGAAAAAATGTATCGGAACTGCTCTGTGTTATTGACACAGAGTTGCTATTGTTGAGGATGCGAATGCAGGGGCTTCTTCCTGCTTTGCCAGTCAGACCTGCGAAGAAACTCCGTTGGACAGGCAGGGCAACAGACTTGGTCGAACTACTCTATGCACTCGATACCTATGGCTGTATTAACGATGGTGAAATTGGTATAGAAGAATTGGCAGATGCCTTTTCTGAAATCTTGGGTATAGAAATCAAGAACTGCTACAACGTCTATATGAACATGAAACACCGCAAGGATGACAGTCGCACCTATTTCCTTGATGACCTCCGAGAGAAAATGAACAAACGAATGGTTGAGAGTGACCTGAAAGGCGGAAAATACAAGAAACGATAAATGCATTCAAATGCTTAATCAGGCTTCCCTCTCATTTCGGGAAGCCTGATTTTTGTTCATTAAGGAATAATAATGCACAGTAAAAGGCTATTGCCGATGTTGCCATTTCTCCTGAAACTCACGGGTGAGTTGTACGATTTCACCTCCAATTATTGCCAATTCAAACGTCATTTTCTCCAACTTGGCAAGCATCGCAAAGGCTTTTTTCTCAGTAAAGTTGCTCTTCAAAGCGACAACTGTCTGGTTGTAATTCACTCCGACACTGCGAAATTGTCCGTACAAAGTCGTCAGTTTTTGATAATAGTCAAGCAAGGAACGATCCACTTTTATCACTCGGAAAGTCTCGTTAAAGACCCTTGCCTTGATGAATAGTGACAGACTTGGCACACCGCTTTCCTCTTTCATCGTGAGGAAATGAGCGTATTCCGTCGGCGTGAAATTGACCGAAACACGCTTTTCTGTCTTCTCTTTGGAGCGTGCGCTCCGAATTTTCTTCATTTTCATTTCTTACTTTGGATTTTAGTGTTTCACGGCGTAACCGGCATTCAGAATGTGGCATTCTCTCCTCCAAGAAAAAACGACTTCGGAGTTTTTTCAGCTCTCTGCAAGAGCAAGGGTTTTATGCTGCAAAAACGGAGTCGTGCTGCATAAAACATACCTTGCTATTTGCCCGATGCAAATAAGTCTGTCCATGAAGGACGAAAACGAATCACTCAAAAAAGAGCACTTTATGTCTCGAAAGCTTTGGCTTACCGCTTGGGTGCAAAATTACTAAGCGTCATGTCTAACTCCGTTACCTCATATGAAGTCACAACTATCCAAATTAACGCCACAAGTACGCACTAAAGGAAATCACGCTGATTACAGCATCTCCGAGCCATATATTTGCACTGTCGAATATGTCGGTGGAGGGATGCGTCTTCGATAACATCACGTTTCGATGAGCGATATAGGCAAGGGGGGATATCAAAGAACATATCCTTGATTCTCTCACTCGAACGTTGGGATGTGCGAAAGCAGATACAATCGAACGGTTGTCCTGATAAGCGAAAATGGAACACCCTGTAGGAATACATAAACAATAAGGGGATTCTATCCACAGCAGTTTCAATCTTCGATAATGGGCGGATTCTTTCGGAGAGGGGAATATGCCCGTATTGAAACAGATAATAGAATGTATCACAATTAAAACAAAAAAATATGACAGAGAAGAAAACCGGAACGATTGATTCCATTGCCATTCGAGAACTTATCTCGCAAGGTATTCCCATGAAACAAAAAGAGAGTGAGATGAAACGCTCTCTATCAGAAGAGCAGTGTGTCGAATCGAAACGTCCAAATGACGAACCAATATCAAAGGATTTTTCAAAAGTCCCAAGAAGAGAAAGGCGAAAGGCTGACGAGGGCGATTATGAGTCGCTTTTCATCTGTCGCAATACTTTGAAAAATCGCAAGACCATCTATATTGCCAAAGAGTTGCAAGACACGCTGGCGGAAATAGTCATGTCGATGAGAAACAGAGATGTGACCATTGGTATCTATGTGGAGAACATTATCCTTCATCACCTTGAGACCTACAAAGATGAAATCAACAGATTGGCTGAAATGAAATTTAGGAAACTGTTGTAAATTCCTATCTTCAGCTGTTTTAAATGGAACTGTTCTTCTGCTTGCCGTCCTTTCCTACAATGTCGGGACGGGCAGGTTGCTCGGATACGGCAAGCATCCCAAGAGTAGATTGCTGCGGAAGACAGAATCGGGAGACAGGAATTTCTACCGTGAATTTGTCTCTTTCTGCCGATACAAGGGCAAAGTCCTCAGAGGACTTGTCAAACGATGAAATGTGGAGTTTGCCCTGATCTATGTACTCTGATGCCCAAATACACCTCTTGCGCCATTTTTATGCTCCGCAAGAGGCATTTTCTTGCTGTTTTATTCGCCTTTCTCATTGTGAATGAGTAACTTTGTGGCAAACTCTATAATATACAAATTCTGAGACAGAAATTTACTTTAATCACATTGGGAGTAAAAGCTTTTCCAAAGGCATTGGCTTTCTATGAGGGTTTGGGATGGAAGAAGTCGGAACAACGTGTAAGTGAACAACTCTATCCCTTTACGGTAAAGTAATTCTTTCTTCTATAAGAAAATTTTGAAAGAATATATGGAGTGGTTATTATCTGAGATTATACACAAGAACATAAATCAAAGAAAGCTATATGGATTTTGATGCATTGTTAAAACAACTTCAGGATTGGTCTAATAAAGTCCCATTGCTCGTATTAGGTAGTGGTGCTTCTGTTTCGTTTGGATTGCCTTCAATGTGGACACTTGGCGAACACTTGAAACACACATTAGACTTTGAAGAGGATCCAGATAGAAAACAATTTGAGGCGTTTAAAAGAAGTCTTGAAGAAACAAAGGATTTAGAGAAAACATTGTTAGAAATACAACTCAACGATACCGTTCTAAAATCTGTACTTAAAGCAACTTGGGAACGAATCTCTGAAACTGACCTAAAAGCATACAAACAATTTGTTTTGAATGGAGAGGGAGTGCCATTGGCAATATTAATGAAACATTTGCTTTCAACGACTAATAGAAAACTTTCCATAGTTACTACCAATTATGATCGTATTGCAGAATATAGTGCAAGTATTGCAAACGCTTTTATCTGTACAGGATATGCTCACAACTATATTGGACATTTTTCAGACAGCATTCATACGAATGCCTTGGCAAATATAAAAGGATATAGCGGACAGGTTAATATATGGAAGGTCCATGGATCATTAGACTGGTTTGAAACACCGAATAAAGAAAACATTCATTTGCCACTATGTAAAAATATTCCACAAGGCTATAAGCCATTGATTGTAACTCCCGGACTTAGCAAGTATGCTGAAACACATAAAGAACCATATAGAACTATTTTTACACAGGCAGATACAGAAATTCAAAACGCAAATGGATTTCTGTGTATTGGTTACGGGTTCAATGATGAACATGTTCAACCAAAACTCATTCAACAGATAAAATCAAAACCAATAATTGTAATCACAAAAGAATTAACCCCAAAAACAAAAGAGGCAATAATTGATGGAGATTGTAAGAATTACATACTTATGGAAGAAAGCCGTGGCAACCACACAAAAATATATTCTTCAAATCAGGGAGAACATACAATTGAAGGCGTTAGCTATTGGCAACTTTCAGAATATATCAAACTAATAAAATAGGAAATATGGCAATTTTTGATTTTGAAGATAATGCTTCTATCGGAACTGTTTTTAGCGTTGACACAGCAACGCTTATCGTAAAAGTTGAAGAACTTGATAAGTTAAGAAAGTTACAGGTTAATCATTTGGTTGCAATCAAAAGCTCAAAAGCTGGACAATATTTAATTGGAATTATAAATCGTATAACTCGTAAGGCTACTGATGATGAGCAACTAGTAGGTGAAGATTTAGGATTGAATAATTTTCTTTTTACAGAAAATATTCTGAAAGTGAACTTAATTGGGACATTGTTAAATAAGCACGGAGAAAAAGAGAATGTGTTTAAAAGAACGCTTGATACTGTTCCAGAAATAGAGGCCAAATGCTTCCCTATAGACGGAGAAAACATTACAAGGTTTATGCAAACTATTTCCACGAAAGAGAAATATCAAATACCTCTTTCTATTGGGAAATATTCTATAGATGAAAATGCAGAAGCATTTTTGGATGGAGATAAACTATTCCAACGGCACGCAGTTATTGTAGGAAGTACTGGTTCGGGGAAATCGTGGTGTGTTGCCAAAATTATTGAACAGATTGCTAAATTACCAATGGCAAATTCTATCTTGTTTGACATACACGGAGAATATAGTGGAGAGAATTTTAAGGCAGACGGAATACAGCATTTCAGAATTGCCAATCCTTCTGATTTAGGGAAAAAAGGTAATCTTACAAACGGCATTTTGATGTTGCCTTATTGGTTATTGACTTACGAAGAGATGTTAGCAATGTTGCTTGACCGTAGTGATAGCAATGCCCCCAATCAAGCAATGCTATTTTCTAAAACCGTATTTACAGAAAAACAAAAATATCTTGATGAAGTGAAAGATACTGTTTTCAAAGATAGTATTACTATTGATAGCCCTATCCCTTATAAATTAGAAAAGGTGCTTCAAGAATTAAAACGCCTTGACGAAGGAATGGTTCCTGGAGCTGCAGGAAAAGAAAAGCAAGGTCCATTCTTTGGAAAGTTGACAAGATTTATTCAACGACTTGAAGCAAAAAAAGACGATAAACGTATTGGGTTTCTTTTCCAAGTTTCAGATGATGAATTACAGTTAAATTGGTTAAATGATCTTTGTAGTGCTTTAATGCATGGTTCAGAACTTAATGGTAAAAAAGCAGGCGTTAAAATTATTGATTTCTCGGAGGTTCCATCAGATGTTTTGCCATTAGTAATTGGATTGGTTGCAAGAATTATTTTCACCGTTCAACAATGGACAACAAAAGAAAATCAACATCCAATTTGTCTGCTTTGTGATGAAGCTCATTTATATATTCCTGAAAGAACCAGTCAAGATGCTGTTTCTGAATTAAGTTTGAAAAGTTTTGAAAGAATTGCAAAAGAAGGAAGAAAATATGGCGTTAGTCTAGTAGTAATAAGTCAAAGACCAGCAGAGGTTAATAGAACAGTTTTAAGTCAATGCAACAACTTTATCTCATTACGGCTTTCTAATGCAGAAGATCAAACCGTAATTAAAAGACTTTTACCCGATAATCTTGCCGGTCTAACAGAAGTTCTTCCAATCTTAGATATTGGAGAAGCATTGGTAGTAGGAGATGCTTCTTTGTTACCGACAAGGATTTTAATCTCAGAACCAATAATTAAGCCTGACAGTGCAACTATAAAATTTTGGAAAGAATGGAGTAATAAGTGTGCTAAACAAGATATTGCAAATGCAGTAATTGGACTTCGCAAACAATCCAAGTTCTAATATAAAAATCATATTGTATTTAGAGGTTTGCTGATGTTATTTTTTTTGTTATCAACCCCCATACAATTGAAGGATTCACAAGAAAATAAAAAACAATGGATAAGAATAGTATATTACAATATAAATCAACTTTTGACGGCATTGTTCGGCATATAGAAAGTGATGATGCCAAAGATCAAATCGAGGTTTGGTTTGCACGAGAACTGCAAACGATATTGGGCTATGCTCGCTGGGAGAATTTTCTCGTTGCCATACATCGGGCAGTCGCCTCGTGCAAGTCACAGGACATCAATGTAGATGACCATTTTCGTGAAGTCACGAAAATGGTAGATTTGGGTAGTGGTGCCAAGCGTGAAGTTTCTGATTTTATGCTTACTCGTTACGCTTGTTATCTCATTGCTCAAAACGGAGATCCAAAGAAAGAAGAGATTGCCTTTGCCCAAAGTTATTTTGCTGTTCAAACACGGAAGGCTGAGCTGATAGAAGAGCGACTAAACTTGCTTTCTCGCTTGGAAACACGGGACAAATTGAGAGCAGCAGAAAAACAATTGTCGCAAAATATATATGAACGCGGTGTGGACGATAAAGGTTTTGGACGAATACGCTCCAAAGGTGACACGGCTCTTTTCGGGGGGCACACTACGGAAGATATGAAAAAACGGTTGGGCGTGAAATCCAATAGACCGCTGGCAGACTTTCTGCCCACTCTTACCATTGCTGCTAAAAATCTCGCCACGGAAATGACCAATTACAATGTAGAAAACAAAGACCTTTACGGAGAACCGTCCATCACTCGAGAGCATATTCAAAACAATCAAAGTGTGCGTGCCATGTTGGGAAACCGTGGTATCAAACCAGAAGAATTGCCTGCTGCAGAAGATATAAAGAAGTTGGAACGCAAGGTTACTCGAGATGAGAAGAAAATAGAACAAGCTTCGCAAAAACTTCCGAAGAACAAGAAATAAAAATGATATGAATGAATTTATAACAGCATTGTGTAGTAATGCAAGGAATGGACGAATCCCCGAAGAATATGATTTCTTCGGAGGTCTGATAGGCGAATGGGACATTATTTGGAACGACCATTTGGAAGAAGCCGAACCGAGACGAGTAAAGGGTGAGTGGATATTCTCCCGAGTTTTGGATGGTATGGCAGTACAAGACCTCTTTATCGTTCCCTCTCGTGAGGAACGCCTACGAAACAAACAACCCGATGCAGAATATGGAACGACGCTTCGCATTTTCAACCCTAAGACTATGGCTTGGGATATATTCTACGGTTGTATGGGAGAGGCTATCCAATTGACAGCCCGAAAGGTCGGCGAAGAAATTATCCTAACCGAAAATACGACAGAAAAAATGAGGTATGTATTCTCCGATATTACGACTTCTTCTTTTTTGTGGAGAAAAGAACGAATGAATGAGAATAACGAATGGCAAACCGTGGCGAAAGTAACGGCAGATAGAAAACAAAATAAATGAACTGATGATGAAACAGAAAGTTTTATTTATCATATTGAATGAATACACAGATTGGGAAGGGGCATTTCTCTCCACGGCTCTTCATGTCGGCGTGATACTGGGTGGCGAAATAAAATACGAAGTGCATACCGTTGCTCCGACCTTGGACGCTGTCCGTTCTATCGGTGGTTTTAAGACCTTACCCGATTATTCTTTCGAGAATATGCCGAAAGATTATGCAGCCTTAGTGCTTATCGGTGGCAATTGTTGGGACACACCCGAAGCAAAACTTGTCGTCCCTTTGGTACAAGAAGCTTTGGATAAAGGTAAAATCGTCGGAGCGATATGCAATGGAGCTTCGTTCCTATGTTCGCATGGTTTTCTGAACAAAGTAAAACATACAGGCAACGGTCTTGACCAACTCAAAAAATGGGGCGGTACTAGTTACATTAACGCAGAGAATTATGTGGAAGCACAAGCCATCAGTGATAAGAACATCGTTACGGCAAAAGGTGTAGGACATTTAGAATTCACTCGTGAGATGCTTCTATTGTTGGAAGCTAATACTCCCGAAAACATTGCTTCATGGTATGATTTCTATAAAAACGGATTTGTGAGATAATAAATAATTTCATATGGAAAAGAACTGGGAGAAGAACTTATCCGTATATATCGAAAGAACGATTAGTCCTGACGGAAGAGACACGTTTGAGTCCACACAAGCATTGAGTGAACAGATGTTTGAATTTGCGACGGTCAAGAAAGGGAACAAGGTGATGGATTTGGGATGTGGTTGGGGAAAATCTTTGCAGCCATTCGTTCCTCATTTTATATCCGCTCTCGGAATAGATACGAGCCAAGAGAATATTGCACAGGCAAAGGATGCTTATAAGCACTATGATAATGTTTCGTTTCAGTGTGGTAGCATTCAAAATTTGGAACTGTCGGCTGAAAGCGTGGATTTAATCATTTCCTCGCTCGTTCTGCATCAAGTGGAATGGAATGAGCAGGAAAGACTGTTTGAAACCGTGAAGCAGGTGCTGAAAGCAGAGGGTGAAATGGTAATGGCAGATGAAATCATCTTGTTCAATCCGGACGCATCTCCCGAAAAGTTCAATGAAGTCTATCGCTATCTGTTGGAATATACCACCCCGAAAGAAGTGTATGAAAATCATATCAAGCCATATCTGCAAGAGGGACATATCTATACTTGGCAGGACATGAAAGAGAATACGCCTCCTGAATATTGGTTCCACTCTATCGAAGATTTGAAAGCGACATTGAGGAAAGTTCGTTTGAAGCTTGTGGAGGTTCAAGAAATAACCCCGTTTTTCGGTCTGCTCAAAATCAAACATCAATAATATCAAAAGAATGAAACCAAGAAAGATATACGCTTGTTGGATTTATGTAAGTGATTTACAGAAATCAAAGCAATTTTATCAGGATATAGGCTTTGAGGTGAAACTGACAGATGGAGATTGGATTGAATTTAATTTTGGAGAAACCTCATTTGCCATTCTTCAAAGACCGGCACACAAAGGTGATGTAGTTGCAAGCAAAACAAGAATTATGTTTGAAATTGACGACATCGAACTTATATATGAGGAATTAAAGAACAAAGGAGTAAAGACGATCGGAGAAATAAGAACAGAACCTTATGGAAAGTTACTTACCTTTGAAGACCCCGACGGGCATTGGCTGGAATTTTACCAAAGACTTCCTTTTAGTGATTAAAAGGAATATGAGTATTTGATAATGGCTTCTTGTTACTTTTGAGCCGTCTCAACTCACTGTCAAAAGTAACGAGGTGTTTCTCATCGGGGTTTCTTTGCTCCGTCTGTTCTTCTTGAACGGTTACCTGTTCCATCCTTACTTCAGAATAAATCATCTTGTCTGATTTTATGCGGATTCCAGAGGAGAGGGAGTTGAGTTTCCATTTTCTTTTTACCTGCTTCTCGCATATCCGACCTTTTTTTGCGTCTTTCCGTCGGGTCGGTCGTTTTCGTTTCAGTGGCGTAAAAAGGTAGGGCTTAGGACAAACAAGGTTTTACGGCGAGAATACTACCTGCAATGAAATGGAAGTGTGGAGATTGTCGTCTAAACGGCTTGCCGCCTCGACCTTTTTGTCCGTAAAAGCCCGGAACTACCTTTGCCGCTGACAACGAACAACCGATCCCGACATGATATATGGGCATAAGTAGAGGATTTGCAGACAGAGAAGCAGGGCGAAAACAGAAAACGCAGTTTTCGGAGACTACATTTATCATAAGAATAGAATACCCGGAAAACAAAAAGCAGCCCCAATGGACAGCCTTACGAAAATAACTCAGAGAAAATTCTTTTTTCTCACGATATACTCTTATCTTTGCAACAAACAAAGTGGTTCTTTGAAATGGCAAAACAAGGTAGAGTATAGAAGCTCGCTGGTTTCCTTATCGTTACCTCCCTTTATTGATAAACAATATAATCAGTTGATTATTTGACATTTATAGAATTTCCTATGCTTTGCCATGTGAAAGGAAAGGGGTTTGCGGATATTGCACAAATCGGCTATCTCTTTCAGATAGGCATTCATCTTCTGATTGGAGAGAATCGGCAAGAGATGACCGTTTTTCCGGACAGGAGCATATTTCTCGATAATCCTCTTGGGGATGTCGAGCAGGATGATATTGGTGGCTACCCTTGTTTTCTGGCGTCTGGTCATGATCCATTCACGTCCGTCCAATTCAACGATGTTATCCTCGGTTAAATTGGACACATCAATATACGCCAGGCCACTGAAACAGGAGAATATGAAAATATCGCGAACCAAATCCAATCTGGGTATGGATATTTCTTTTCCAATGATTCGCTGAATTTCTTCATCGGTTAGAAACCCTCTGCTGGAATCTTGCGTATGAAACCGCTTGTTCACAAATGGGTCATGAGACAGAAATCCATGCCTGCGCCCATAAAGAGTAATGGTTTTGAAAAGCTTCAAGATTTTGGTTGCCGTATTCGGACAACAATGAGCTACAGTTAGCAGATATATCTCAAAGTTATGAATGACCAACGGGGTAAGCTCTGAGAATTTGAGATCCGTTCTGTTGTACTTCGCTTTGAGGAATCGGGTAAAATGCCGTTTGCTGTTTTCGTATTTTTGTAAAGTGGCAGCCGTTTTATTGATTCCCACCTGTGCCCGGACATCCTCGTTATGTTTATCGAAAAGTTCCATTATACTGTTTAATGTATCCGTCTGTCCGCAGTATTCCGATTTGATCCTCTCCGGCGTCAAATCATCTACTGTTACTTCCAAACGTTTGTAAATGGTCAGAATATCAGCCCTGATTTCTTCGATCTTTCGATTGACTTCAAGTGCTTCTGCACTATGTCCTTTGACTTTTTCTTTTTCTGAATCCCATAATTGGGCATTGACAGACAGGCCTGTAGATCCCAGTGACAAACGCTCCTTATTCAGATAAATCCGAATGAGGATGGGCGTCTTACCTTCTTTGTTGATGTAATTGCTGCGCAAGTAAAAAACTGAACGAAATTGACTCTTCATTTTGCTCCAAAATTAGTGTAACCATACGGCTACAAAGTTCGACATATGATTTTGAAACAGAGTGATTTGTCAATCATCTAAACATCGTCTTAGCGTCGTCTGTGGTTACAATTTTCAGCCCCTTTGTTTTTTGTAACCAAAATAGAACCACCAGAGGCATATTTACGGAATATACGCCTATTCCGAACCTCATCCGACGTGTGGGGTGGCGACAAAGAAAAAGCGCCTTAATTCGTTGGAATTAAGACGCTTTTGGATTCGTTTCTAAAATTGCTTCAGATGACCTATAGCCTATCTTTCAGCTATTTAGCGGTATGGACGGGACTCGAACCCGCGACCCCCTGCGTGACAGGCAGGTATTCTAACCAGCTGAACTACCACACCGTTCTTACTGTACTACTCAGGNGGACGGGACTCGAACCCGCGACCCCCTGCGTGACAGGCAGGTATTCTAACCAGCTGAACTACCACACCGTTCTTACTGTACTACTCAGGGAAAAACCTTAGGAAACTCCCTTTTTGCAATGCAAAGATAATAAGATAATCTTTCCGTACAACTTTTGCAGGGCAACCGCATCGAAAAATTTCGAGAAAATACTAGTTGCTAATTTTCAAATGATTGCATTTTGGAGATTATACTCAAAGATAACGAATGCATTCAAAACTATGGTTGATAATCAGGTACTTACCAGGACAATCGCATTTGAGCTGTTAACACACTTATAAACCTAACGATTACTACGTCCGGTTATCAAAACAAGTACGCATTAATGTACTAGAGTCCCAAGTTATAGAAGAAAGAGGTCAAGGATACAGTATAAACTTTCAAATGCGATAGCCCTGAGGTACTTACATTTTGATGCGGTTGCCCTGCAACTTTTGGGTGGTAAATTACCAGGGCACCCGCATCAAAATAGAGCTATCTTCGGGTTATGGATGTACAAGGCTATTTTTCTAAGGTAGAAGATCTACGTGTAGTGGGTCGTTACAAGCATAAGTTAAGCGATATTCTAGTTTATAGCACTTGCGAGTTATCTGTGTGGAGGCGAGGATTATGAGTCCATGCATGAACTTTGCTTAGAGCTTAGAGCTTAGAGCGTGGAGAATCGCTTCGCCCACTGGTTGAGTTACCTAATGAGACCTTTGAAAAATGAGGTAGCTATTAATTCATCCCTATTCAGAGTCATTTTCTCATTGGTAGGAGAGTAACTGTCGAGGATGAAATAGCTCCCCTTTCCCCCTGTCGGGCTCAAAACCGAGCCGGACCGGGGAGATCTTTTGCTTATTTGACACATTTGGATATAATCAGCCCCGGTGTTCGATATAGGTTAAAGGCTATGCTTTCGAGTATGTTCTGCGTATGCGTTTTGGCAAGTCCTCGATATCGGCAACGTCCTCCATTGAACCCCCGGCGGATGCTACCGAAGGTACGTTCTATGGCACTGCGAATAGGACTTATGGCGCGGTTAAAGAGGTGTTGTGATGGACTCAACGGACTGTTACGATACGCCCTGTGCATAATGCAATCCCGTAAATGGTGCTTGGATAAAAAAGCACGGTTCTCTTCCGTAGCATAGCCTTTATCGGCATAGACAGCTGTGCCGGCCGGGAGTTCCTCTTGGCTCAACAGGGGATCAATTCCTTGAGATCATTTCGATTGGCCGGGGTGGTGATGACTTTCCGGATGATCCCCTCCGTGTTTGTCATCACATGACGTGTACTGAAAAAAGTTGACAGTTGGCGGGATGCAACCAGTATCCATTATGGGCAAACATTTAAGCAACTTTGAACGCCTTGCCATCCTAGAGGTCATCAAGCCTACAAGCTACTTGTTGAGTTGGCAGAAGAAACCTACGGCATCCGGATACGAAAAAACTCCGAAGCCAAGTAGTTCAGCGTTTATCAGAGCCGGAGCGTAGCCATCCTATTGCTCGGCTCTGCGAACTGCTTGGCTTCAGTCGTCAGGCCTTTTATAAACGTCATCTCAACGATTTAGCTAGGCACGAGGAGGATGTTCTGTGCAGTAGTATCATCCAATATTGTTGGCACTTAAGACANAAACGTCATCTCAACGATTTAGCTAGGCACGAGGAGGATGTTCTGTGCAGTAGTATCATCCAATATTGTTGGCACTTAAGACAAGCAGAGCACCTACCCCAAGCCGGCTTCCGAGAGCTCATGGTGCTTTGTCGGCAATACTTCGGCCCCAAGTTCACGCTTGGCCGCGATCGCTTTTGCGCCCTGCTCAGACGCCATGGTATGATGCTGCGCAAACGGTCTGTGCGTCCTCGGACAACCAACTCTCGGCATAGGCTCTACAAGTATGAAGACCTGCTCAATACGGAACCTAAGTTTGTGCCTCAAAGGCCGGGGGAACTCCTCGTAGCAGACATCACCTACGTGGCTTACCAAGATGGGTTTGCCTATCTCTCCCTACTGACCGA